>JBBQCA010000001.1:0-49888 GCA_038318315.1 Burkholderiales bacterium
ATGAAGCTGGTTGCCAAGGCCGACGTGCTGGTGCAGAACCTCGCGCCCGGCGCTGCCGCGCGCATGGGTCTGTCGGCGCAGGCATTGCGACCCGCGCAGCCAAGGCTGATCGTCTGCGACATCTCGGGCTATGGCGCCGACGGACCCTATCGCGACAAGAAAGCCTACGACCTGCTGATCCAGAGCGAGGCCGGCTTTTTATCGGTGACCGGTTCCGAGGACGAACCCGCCAAGGCCGGCAACTCGATCGCGGACATCGCCGCCGGCATGTACGCGTACACCAGCATTCTCGCGGCCCTCTATTCGCGTCAGAAGGACGGCCTGGGCTCGCACATCGATGTCTCCATGCTCGAAGCCCTGGTCGAGTGGATGGGCTATCCGCTCTACTACGCGTTCGACGGGGCCACGCCGCCCGCGCGCTCGGGCGCCGAGCACGCGACCATCTATCCCTACGGTCCCTTTCCCGCGGGTGACGGCAAGACCGTGATGCTCGGCCTGCAGAACGAGCGCGAGTGGGCGGTGTTCTGCAGCAAGGTGCTGGACGCGCCCAAACTCGCGATCGATCAACGATTCGCGTCGAACTCGCAGCGCCATCTGCATCGCGACGCCTTGCGCGCAACCATCGTCGAAGCCTTCGCGACCCTGACCGCCGAAGAAATCGTCGCGCGCCTCGACACCGCGCAGATCGCCAACGCACGCATGAACACGATGGACGAGGTGTGGGCGCATCCGCAACTGGAAGCGCGCCGGCATTGGCGCGACATCCAATCTCCGCAAGGCACGATTCGCGCGCCGTTGCCGCCGGGACGCCACGATCGTTTCGAATATCGGATGGGCGCGATACCGGCTCTCGGAGCGCATACCGATGCGATCCTGGGCGAGCTCGGATTCGACGCGGCGCGTATCGATCGGTTGCGCAGCGCAGGCACGGTGTGACGCCTGTCTGTCGAGACGCCCGTCGTTAGGGCAAACTCCCGATGTACCGCGAACCCCGAAATCGGGTTCAATCCTTTTCTTCACCCGCAGTGCACCCCAGGCGACTGGAATTCCGATGATCGACATGTCTTCGAGTCTGCTGACGGCGCGCAGCTTCCTGTTCGTTCCCGCAGACCGCGTCGACCGCTATGCCAAGGCGCTCGCGTCGGGCGCGGACATGGCCATCATCGATCTCGAAGACGCGATCGCGCAGGACAACAAGGACAGGGCCCGCGCCGCGCTCGATGCGGCATGGGGCAGCTTCGATCACGAAGACCGCGTGGTGATCCGCATCAACGGGCTCGATTCGCTCGAGCTGGCCGACGATGCGGCGCTGTGCGCGTCGCTATCGCCCGCGGCTGTGATGGTTCCCAAGGCGGAGAGTGCCGAGGCCCTCGAAGCGCTGCATGCGCGGCTGGGTGAAATCCCGCTCGTGCCGATGATCGAAAGCGCGCTGGGCTACTCGGAAATCGCGGCGATCGCGCGCGCCGTCGGCACGGCGCGGCTCGCGTTCGGGCACATCGACTTTCAGGCCGATCTCGGCATGATCGCCGACGACGAACAGACCGAACTCGCACCGGCACGCTTCGGCATCGTGGCGGCGTCGCGCGCTGCCGGCATCGCCGGACCGATCGACGGCATCACGCTGGAGACCACGAGGACGAGCGAGATCATCGTCGCCACGCAACGCGGCATTCGCTTCGGCTTTACCGGCAAGCTCTGCATTCATCCCGACCAGATCGCCGCGGTGCACGCGGCGTTCGCGCCGAGCGCGGCCGACGAGGCGTGGGCGCGCCGCGTGGTCGAGGCCGCCGAAGCGTCCAAGGGCGCCGCGATCAAGGTCGATGGCCGCATGGTCGATCGTGCGGTGATCCTGCTGGCCGAGCGCGTACTCGCGCTGGCCTCGCAGACCAACGAGCGAAGCGCGTGATACGTGTCACGAGCGGCGCTGCGTTTTTCACTCGAGGCGCCGCCCGAGCGCTGGATTCATGATCCAAACCGGAGATTCTCGATGAAGAAGGTTTTTGCCACGCGCTTCAGGACGATTGCCGCTGCGATTGCCGCGGCGCTTACCGCGTTCGTCGCTCTATCGTTTGCCGCCCGCGATGCGTCGGCGCAAACGACGATCGTGATCAAGTTCAGTCACGTGGTCGCGAACGACACGCCCAAAGGCAAGGGCGCCGAACGCTTCAGGCAACTGGCCGAAGAGCGCACCAACGGCCGCGTGAAGGTCGAGGTCTATCCCAATTCGACGCTCTACAAGGACAAGGAAGAGCTCGAGGCCCTGCAGCTCGGCGTGGTGCAGATGCTCGCGCCCTCGGTCTCCAAGTTCGGGCCGCTGGGCGCCAAGGAGTTCGAGGCCTTCGACCTGCCCTTCATCTTTCCCGACAAGGCGGTGCTCCAGCGCGTGGCCGAAGGACCGATCGGCGCATCGCTGTTCCAGAAACTCACGGACAAGGGCATCAAGGGCCTGGCGTTCTGGGACAACGGCTTCAAGGTGATGACCGCCAACAAGCCGCTGCGCACGCCGGCCGACTTCAAGGGACTGAAGATGCGCATCCAGTCCTCGAAGGTGCTCGAAGCGCAGTTCCGCGCGCTCGACGCGTTGCCGCAGGTGCTGGCGTTCTCGGAGGTCTATCAGGCCTTGCAGACGGGCGTGGTCGACGGCACCGAGAACACGCCTTCGAACGTCTATTCGCAGAAGACGCACGAGGTGCAGAAATATCTGACGGTCTCCAATCACGGCTACATCGGCTATGCAGTGATCGTCAACAAGAAGTTCTGGGATGGCTTGCCGCCCGATATCCGCACCATCCTCGAAGGCGCGATGAAGGATGCGACGCGCTACACCAACGCGATCGCGCAACAGGAAAACGACGACGCGCTCGCGAAGATCAAGGCCGCCGGCCATACCGAGATCATCATGCTGACGCCTGCGCAGAAGAACGAGTGGCGAACGGCCTTGCAACCCGTATATGCGGAGATGACGCCGCGCGTGGGCGGCGATCTGATCGACGCGATTCGCAAGGAGGCTGCGGCGATGGGATACAAATGATGGAAGTGGCGTGAGGCCATGACGCTCACCGAGTTGCGCTATGTCGTCGCGGTCGCACGCGAGCGCCATTTCGGTCGCGCGGCGGAATCCTGCTTCGTCAGCCAACCTACGCTCTCGGTTGCGATCAAGAAACTCGAGGACGAACTCGGCGTGACCCTGTTCGAGCGCCGCGGCGGCGAGATCGGCGTCACGCCGGTCGGCGCACAGATTGCCGCGCAGGCCGAACGCGTGCTCGAACAGAGCGCCGCCATCAAGGAGATCGCAACCAGCGGCAAGGACCCGCTCAACGAGCCGCTGCGCCTCGGCGTGATCTACACGATCGCACCGTACCTGCTGCCGCCGCTGGTCAAGCGCATCATCGACGACGCGCCGCAGATGCCGCTGATCCTGCAGGAGAACTTCACGGTCAAGCTGCTCGAGCTGCTCAAGCACGGCGAGCTCGACGCGGCGATCATGGCCTTGCCGCTCCCCGATTCGGGACTGATGGTCAAGCCGCTGTACGACGAGGACTTCGTCGTCGCGATCCCGCGCGAGCATGCGTGGAAGACGCGCGAGAAAATTTCCGCGAGCGACCTGAAGAACGAAACCATGCTGATGCTCGGCGCCGGCCATTGCTTTCGTGACCAGGTGCTCGAAGCCTGTCCGGAGCTCGCGCCGTTCGCGGTCGCTTCGTGGATGCCCGAGACCGGCATGCGCAGGACCTTCGAAGGCTCGTCGCTCGAAACCATACGGCACATGGTCGCAAGCGGCATCGGCGTGACTGTGTTGCCGCGCACATCGATCCCCTCGCCGCTGCCGCGCGACAGCCTGTTGCGTTATCTGCCGTTCGAGGATCCCGTCCCGAGTCGCCGCGTGGTGCTCGCGTGGCGCAAGACCTTTCCGCGTCGTGCGGCCATCGAACTGCTGCGAAGCGCGATCCTCGCGTGCGATCTCGAGGGGATGAAGAAGCTCGAGCTCGATGCGTTCGTCAGTTGAGTTGCTGCGCGAGCGCCTCGGGTTGTATGCGCGGCTGGTGCGCATCGACAAGCCGATCGGAATTCTGCTGCTGCTCTGGCCCACGCTGTGGGCCTTGTGGATCGCATCCGACGGGCGGCCGCCGCTCTACGTGCTCGCGGTGTTCGTGATCGGCACCGTGCTGATGCGATCGTCGGGATGCGCGATCAACGACTGGGCCGATCGCGACTTCGACCGGCATGTCGCGCGCACGGCCCAGCGTCCGTTGACCAGCGGCCGTATCGCGGGATGGGAAGCGTTGACGATCGCTGCCTTGTTGGCGGCGATTTCGTTTCTTTTGATCCTGCCGCTGAACGGATTGACGATCGCGCTCTCGTTCGTGGCCGCGTTCGTCGCGGCCAGCTATCCTTTCACGAAGCGCTTCTTCGCATTGCCGCAGGCGTACCTCGGCATCGCGTTCGGCTTCGGCATTCCGATGGGGTTCGCGGCGATCGACGATCGCGTGCCCGCGGTTGCCTGGACCCTGCTCTCAGCCAACGTGTTCTGGGCGCTTGCCTACGACACCGAATACGCGATGGTCGATCGCGCCGACGATGTGAAGATCGGTATCCGCACCGCCGCGATTACCTTCGGCCGCTACGACGTGGTCGCGGTGATGGCCTGCTACGCGTGCACGCTCGCGCTGCTCGCGACGGCGGGCGCGATGGCCGGACTCGGTATGGCTTTTGATGCGGGCCTCGTCGTCGCCGCAGGCATCGCGATCCATCACTACCGACTGATCCGCACGCGCAGCCGCGAAGGGTGTTTCAAGGCCTTCCTGCACAACAACTGGTTCGGCGCTGCGGTGTTCGCGGGACTGGTGGTCGATCGGCTGCTCGCGAATCTGGCGTGACGTAGCCGGTGCGTTTGGCACGGCCAGGCTGCGGGAATAGAGCGGGCCGATCATGTCGAGAACCGGGCTGGTCCTGAACAATGGTCCGAACCCTTGCGGAATGGTCATGTCGGCTACGCGTCTCGACCGAACTCGCCGCCCAGCTCGGCCGAGCGCTTGGCGGCTGCATGCACGGCGTCCACGATCGCGGCGCCGACGCCGGCTTCCCGCATGCGCATCAACGCGGCGTGCGTGGTGCCGCCCGGCGACGTGACGCGTTCGCGCAATACCGCGATCGGTTCTTCGGATGCCGCGGCGAGGCGGCTGGCGCCCACGAAGGTACAAACCGCGAGTCGCCGCGCATCTTCCTCGGAGAGGCCGAGTTCGCGCGCGCCCTGTTGCAAGGCTTCGATGAACGCGAATACGTACGCGGGCCCGCTGCCCGAAACCGCGGTGATCGCATCGAGCTTCGCTTCGTCATCGACCCACAGGGTCTGGCCCACCGCGCCCAGCAGAGTCTCCGCAAGCGCGCGTCCGCGGGCATCGACCGCGGGCGTTGCGAACAGACCTGCGATGCCTTCGCCGATCAACGCCGGCGTGTTCGGCATGGTGCGGACGATGGGGTGATGCCCGTGTTCGGCGGCGAGCCAATGAGCGATTTCCTGCGTGCGTATGCCGGCTGCGATGCTGATGATCAGCGGCTGCCGCGTCGGCTGCGTCGGCGATTGGGTAGGCGATTCTCCGAGCCATCGCGCAGCCGAGGTCGCGGCTTCGCGGAACTGCTGCGGCTTGACCGCGAACACCACCGCGTCGCATGCGGTGAGGTCCGCAGAAGGCACGTCGTGCAGCGCGATGCGGCGCATGGTTCGCGCCAGCGTCTCACGCGTCGTTGCATGCGGCTCGACGACGACGAAGTCCGCGTCGATGCGCTTGGCGACCAGGCCGCCCATCAAGGCCTGCGCCATGTTGCCACCACCGATGAAACCGATTTTCATCAATCTTCTTTCTGGAAAAGTTGGGGGGCGGGCGCGAGGATGCCTGCGGAATCTCGCACCGCGCTTCGCGCGCCGAAGATCGCCGTGCCCACGCGAACCATCGTCGCACCCTCGGCGATCGCGGCTTCGAGATCAGCCGACATGCCCATCGACAGTTGATCGCATGGCAGGCCCTCAGCGCGCAATTGTTCGGCGAGCACGCGCAGTCGGCTGAAAGCCACTCGTTGTTCGGCCGGATCGCTGCGTGCCTCGGGCACCGCCATCAAGCCGCGCAAGCGAAGCCGGGGCAACCCGGCCACGGCGCGCGCGAGCGCACGCAATTGATCGGGCGAGACGCCGCTCTTGCTCGCCTCGTCGTCGACATTGACCTCGAGCAGAACGTTCAATGGCTCACGACCCGGGTCGCGCTGAGCCGAGAGGCGGTCGGCGATCTTCAGGCGATCTACGCTGTGCACCCAATCGAAATGCGTCGCGATGATTCGCGTCTTGTTGCTCTGGACCGGCCCGATGAAATGCCACTCCGGAACGCTATGCGAATGGCGCCCGCGCAGCGACGCATCGACCTCGTGCATCTTTTCGATCGCCTCCTGCACGTAGTTCTCGCCGAACGCGAGCTGTCCGGCTTCGATCGCTTCGAGGACCGCCGATGCGGGAAAAGTCTTAGAGACCGCGATCAGTTCGACCGCGTCCGGCTCTCGTTGCGCCGCTTCCACAGCGATTGCTATGCGGTGGCGCACTTCTTGCAGGTTGTTTGCCGTTGCGGACATAATCGACCGAGAAAATTCGCACGGCGGATGGGCCTCGGGCCATCCACCAAATCAACTTTCGCTCGCGTGTGCCGATAACAGTTGTCGATATCGTGAAGACGCGACCGGCCCGACGAACATAACACGGCGTCGTCGCACGCGAAGCAGGGTCGCGCAACCCGCGCACGCACGCGCATACGCAGCGCCAACAAGGACATTGATGGACATCTCGGAACTGCTCGCCTTCGTCGTCAAGAACAAGGCGTCGGACCTGCATCTGTCGGCGGGCCTGCCGCCCATGATCCGGGTGCACGGCGACGTGCGTCGTATCAACCTGCCGCCGATGGAGCACAAGGATGTGCACGGCATGATCTACGACATCATGAACGACGGACAGCGCAAGTTCTACGAGGAGAACCTCGAGTGCGACTTCTCGTTTGCAATTCCCGGCCTCGCGCGCTTTCGCGTCAACGCCTTCGTGCAGAACCGCGGCGCCGGTGCCGTGATGCGGACCATCCCGTCGAAAGTGCAGACGCTCGAGGAACTGAACGCGCCCAAGATCTTTGCCGAGATCGCCAATCAACCGCGCGGCATCGTGCTCGTCACGGGTCCGACCGGATCGGGCAAGTCGACCACGCTCGCGGCGATGGTCAACCATGTCAATGAAAACGAGTATGGCCACATCCTGACGGTCGAGGATCCGATCGAGTTCGAGCACGAGTCCAAGAAGTGCCTGATCAATCAGCGCGAAGTCGGCCCGCACACGCTGTCGTTCAACAACGCGTTGAGAAGCGCCCTGCGCGAAGACCCGGACGTGATCCTGGTCGGCGAGTTGCGCGACCTCGAAACCATACGTCTCGCGTTGACCGCTGCCGAGACCGGCCACCTGGTGTTCGGAACGCTGCATACCAGCTCGGCCGCCAAGACCATCGACCGCATCGTCGACGTGTTTCCCGCAGCCGAGAAGGAAATGGTCCGCACCATGCTGTCGGAGTCGCTGCGCGCGGTGATTTCGCAGACTCTGCTGAAGACCAAGGATGGAAGCGGCCGCATCGCCGCGCACGAGATCATGATCGGCACGCCGGCGATTCGAAATCTGATTCGCGAGAACAAGGTCGCGCAGATGTATTCGGCGATCCAGACCGGGCAGAACGTGGGCATGCAGACGCTCGACCAGAACCTGATCGACCTGGTCAAACGCAATCTGGTCAATCCGGTCGAGGCGCGCAATCGCGCTTCGAACAAGGACAGCTTTCCGGTTTGACCGGAGGAGACACGATGGGTCGAGCTATCGTTGCGGTCGTTGCCGGAGTCGTCGCGGCGTTCTGCTCGATTCTTTTGGGGGAGGTGATCGGACACATCATCGTGCCGGTCGGCAGGGCGCCGCCGGTCGGCGACCCCGAGCGCATGCGCGAATTCATGAGCACGTTGCCGATATCGGCGTACGCTTTCGTGCTGGCCGCTTACCTCGCCGGCAGCTACATCGGCGGTTTCGTCGCGGGGTTCGTGGCGGGGTCATTTCGGCTGCGTTGCGTATGGATCGTCGGCGCGCTGGTACTGGCGAGCGCGATCGCGAATCTGTTTCTGATTCCGCATCCGCTGTGGCTTTCCACGGCAACGGTCGCGTCCATCGTGCTCGGCACGTGGCTCGCGAGCGCGACGACGTCGCGCCGCGTTTGAACATTCAACAGGAGTTGCGTCATGGAACGCGAACAGGCCACCAGGTTCATGTACGAGCTGCTGCGCATGCTGGTCAGCAAGAAGGGCTCGGATCTTTTCATCACCGCTGAATTTCCGCCCGCGTTCAAGATCGACGGCAAGGTGACGCCGGTCTCGAATCAGGCGATGACCGCGCAGCACACCAGCGAGTTGGCGCGCGCGATCATGAACGACAAGCAGGCGGCGGAATTCGAAGCCACCAAGGAATGCAACTTCGCGATCAGCCCGGCCGGCATCGGCCGCTTTCGCGTCAACGCCTTCGTGCAGCAGGGCAAGATCGGCCTGGTGCTGCGCATGCTGACCACGCGCATCCCGACGGTGGAGGAACTGGGCATCCCGCACATCCTGAAGGATGTGGTGATGACCAAGCGCGGCCTGTTGATCATGGTCGGCGCGACCGGCTCGGGCAAGACCACCACGCTGGCCGCGCTGGTGGGCCACCGCAACGAAAACAGCTATGGCCACATCGTCACGATCGAGGATCCGATCGAATACGTGCATCCGCATCGCAACTGCATCATCACGCAGCGCGAGGTGGGCGTCGATACGACCGACTGGTTCGCGGCCCTGAAGAACACCTTGCGCCAAGCGCCCGACGTGATCCTGATCGGCGAAATCCGCGATCGCGAGACGATGGAACACGCAGTGGCCTTCGCCGAAACCGGTCACCTGTGCATGGCGACCCTGCATGCCAACAGCTCCAACCAGGCGCTCGACCGCATCATCAACTTCTTCCCCGAGGAACGGCGCGCGCAGTTGCTGATGGACTTGTCGCTGAACCTCAAGGGAATGATCTCGCAGCGCCTGATTCCGTTGAAGGACACCAAGGGGCGCGTGCCCGCGGTCGAGATCATGCTCAACTCGCCGTTGATATCGGACCTGATCTTCAAGGGCGATGTGCACGAGATCAAGGAGATCATGAAGCGCTCGCGCGAACTGGGCATGCAGACCTTCGACCAGGCGCTGTTCGATCTTTTCGAGGCCGACAGGATTTCCTACGAGGATGCGCTGCGCAACGCCGACTCGGTCAACGACCTGCGCCTGGCGATCAAGCTGCACAGCAAGAACGCCCGCGCCGCCGATCTGACCAAGGGTATCGAGCACCTGGATCTTGTCTGAATGTCGAGAACGACCATGACCACCATCTACGATTTTTCCGCGAACTCGCTTTCGGGCAAACCCGCCGACCTCGCCGCATGCAAGGGCAAGGTCCTGTTGATCGTCAATACCGCCAGCCAGTGCGGCTTCACGCCGCAATACAAGGGACTCGAAGCGCTCCATGAAGAGTTCCACGATCGCGGCTTCGAGGTGCTCGGGTTTCCGTGCAATCAGTTCGGCGGCCAGGAGCCGGGCGAAAGCGAGGACATCGCGCAGTTCTGTGAACGCAACTACGGCGTCACGTTTCCGATGTTCGAGAAAATCGACGTCAACGGCGGCGGCACGCATCCGCTCTTCACGTGGTTGAAGAACGAGGCGCCCGGCATCCTCGGCACCAGGGACATCAAATGGAACTTCACCAAGTTCCTGGTCGATCGCGAAGGCAAGGTGGTCGGGCGTTATGCATCGACCACGCGGCCCGAAGCGATCAGCGGCGATATCGAGAAACTACTCGCTGCTTGAATTCGTCTTCGCGGCGGTTTCTGTCGACGGGCGTTCCGCATGGCGGCCGTGCTGTCCCGCGACGAGTACTACGCGATAGAGGCGACATTCGATCGCGCCGTTGAAGAGCGGCACGCGTCGATCGGGTGAAAGCCTGAGCTTGCGCTGCAGGTTCATGTCCGACGTCAGGATATGGCAGGTCCACCCCGCGAAGCGTTGCTTGAGCGCGTTGCCGAATTCGATGAAGAAGTCGTCGAGCGCGCTGCTGTCGGCGCTTTGGTCCCCATCCCCGCTGTCGTCCTCATGCGATCGAGACGAACGTTCGCCGCGAACGCCTATGCGTTCGCCGTAGGGCGGATTGGTGACGACGATGCCCGCGTCGGCATGCGGCCTGACCTGCCGCGCATCGATCTGCTTGCCCGCGATCGTCAGCGCAATGTCGGCGGCGATACCGGCGCGTTCCAGGTTCGCGCGCGTGAGGATGACGGCATCGCCCGAGACATCGCTCGCGCGCAGCAATGCTGCCGCCGAGCGGGCCGCGTCGTCGGATGCCGGTGCGCGCGCTGCAGCGCTCTCCTTCAACCGCGTCCATGCGGCCGCATCGAAGTTCTTCAGGCGCTCGAATCCGAAATCGCGATGGGCACCCGGAGCGATGCCGAAGATCGTCTGCGCGGCTTCCACGATGAAGCTGCCGCTGCCGCACATCGGGTCGAGCAGCGCGATGCCGGGCTTCCATCCGGCCAGCCTGAGGATGCCCGCGGCAAGGTTCTCGCGCAGCGGCGCTTCGCCCGCTTCGAGTCGCCAGCCGCGCTTGAAGAGCGGCTCGCCCGAGGTGTCGATGTAGATCGTGCAGGTGGTCGCATCGAGATACGCGAACACGCGCACGTCGGGTGCGCGCGTGGCGATGCTCGGCCGTTTCCCGATCGCATTGCGAAAGCGATCGCAGATCGCGTCCTTGACGCGCAGCGTGACGAACTCGAGGCTGCGCAAGGGGCTCTTGGCCTTGCCGCTGCCGGCCGTCACATCGACGCGCAGGGTCTGTTCGACGGAGAACCACGCCATCCAGTCCTGCGCGATCGCGAGGCGATAGATGTCGTCCTCGCTGCGATAACGGCCTTGAGCGATGCGCACCAGCACCCGGCTCGCGATGCGCGAATGCAGATTCACGCGATAGGCATCGGACCACGCGCCCGTGAAGTGGACGCCGCCCGCGGTCACGCGCGCGTCCTCGATGGCGAGCTCGGCCAACTCCAGGACGAGCGCGTCTTCGAGTCCGCGCGGGCAGGGCGCGAAGCAGGCGAGACCGAAATCGCTGCGTGGCTCAGTCACCGCAGTCGGCCACCGCAGTCAGCCACGCGCATCGGCCACATCGATGGCGCGCGCGAGCAGATCGAGCCGGTCCTGCCCCCAGAATCGCTGGCCCTCGGCAGGACCGAAGCGCGGCACGTAGGTGGGGGAACCGAACACTTCTTCGGCGATCGCCTCTTCGGTGTTCGCGTCGTAACGCTGCTGGCTCGCCGCGCTTGCGGCCGCGTCGCGCAACGCACCGGCATCGAGTCCGCACTCGGCGGCGATCGCGTCGAGCGTGTCTTCGTCGGCGATGTTGCGTTCCTCCGCCCAGACGGCGCGCATCATCGCGCCTGCCAGTCGCAACGCCGCCGCGCCGCCTGCGGCATCGCTTGCCGTTTGCGAGGCGGCGATGATGCGAAGCGCCGCCGCATTGCCGACCACCGGGAAGAATTTCGGATGCAGGTTCAGCGGCATGTCCAGATATTTTGCAAAGCGCGCGAGTTCGATCAGGCGATAGCTCTGCCGCTGCTTCGGTCGCTGCGCGAGCGGCAAGCCACCCGAGACCGCAAACACGCGACCGATATCGACCGGCTTCACGCGGACCTCGGCATCGGATTGCGCGACCACGTCGGCAAAGCGCTGATGGCCCAGGTAGGTCCACGGCGATTGCGGCGCGAAGTAGTAGTCGATGACGCGCGGATTGACACCTTCCATGATCGGCCTCGAATCAAAAAGGTTTGACGATCACGAGAATCACGATCGCCACGAGCAGCAGCACCGACACTTCATTGAAGACGCGAAAGAACTTGTGCGAACGCTTGTTGGCGCCGTGCTGGAATTTCTTAAGCATCACCCAGCACGCATGGTGATAACCGATTGCCAGCAGCACGAAGAACAGCTTGGCGTGCATCCAGCCGTTGTGTGGTCCGTGCAGGCCGATGCCATAACCGAGGAACAACCACAGGCCGAACACGATCGCCGGAATCGCCAGCAGGGTCGTGAAGCGAAACAGCTTCTGCGCCATCAGAAGCAGGCGGGCAATCGCGTCCTCGTGCGTCTCCATCGCAAGGTTGACGAAGATGCGCGGCAGATAGAACAGGCCCGCGAACCATGCGATCACGAAGACTAGGTGAAGACTCTTGAGCCAGAGCATGGACTATCGGGTCACGTCGTTGAGCACGCCATCGAGCACGCGCTCGAGCGTGGTCAGGTCGTAAGGCTTTGCAAGCAACCCCACGTCGCTACCCAGGCCGTGCCTGCTGAAGTCCGCTCCGTATCCCGATGCAATCACGAAGCGTTGTTGCGGATTCATTTCGCGCACGCGTTTGAGCAGCGCGACGCCGGACATGCCGGGCAGGCTGATGTCGGTGAAGACCACGTCGAATCGCTCGACCTCGAGCGTGGCGAGCGCGGCTTCGGCGCTTGCGACCGCGATCACCTCGTAGCCGAGTTCGTCGATGAATTCGACGGTGGTCTCGCGGACATCCTCGCTGTCTTCGACCACCAGCACACGACGCCTGGGTCCCAGGGCCGGGGGTGCATCCTGTACCGATTCCAGATTTGCGGCGTCCTCGCGGCTCGACGGTGCGGCCGGAGTGGTGGCCGGCGACGGCGTCTCGTCACCCAGCAAGTAACGCAGCTTCCTGGCCAGTTCCTCGCGGCTGTACGGCTTGCTCAACAAGTTCACGCCCGCGTCGAGCCGGTTGCCATGCACGATCGCATTGTTGGTGAAGCCCGATGTGTGAAGCACGCACACGCCCGGGAGGATCTCGCGCGCCAGCCTGACCATCTCGGTGCTCGGCACGGGGCCGGGCATCACCACGTCGGTGAACAGCAGGTCGATCGGCACGCCGCTCCTGATGATCGTCAACGCGCTCTTGCCATCGGACGCGCGCAGCACGCGGTATCCCAGTTCGACCAGGGTGTCGGCGACGGTCGTGCGCACGGCTTCGTCGTCTTCGACGACGAGGATGGTTTCGCCCTTGCCGGCCATCGTCTCGCTGGGCATGGCAGTCGCGAAATCGCTGAGGGGCAGGCTGCTGCGCGGCAGATAGAGCTTGATGGTCGTGCCCCGGTTTTCCTCGCTCTCGATCGCGACATCGCCGCCGCTCTGCTTGACGAAGCCATAGACCATCGACAGCCCGAGGCCGGTACCCTGGCCTTCCGGCTTGGTGGTGAAGAAGGGTTCGAACGCGCGGCGCTGGACTTCGACGCTCATGCCTTGGCCCGTGTCGGAGATCGCGAGGGTGACGTATTCGCCCGCGCAAAGACCTTCGCGATGCGCCGCATCGGTCGCGTCGAGCACCGTGTTCTCGAGTCGCATCGTGAGCGTGCCGCTGTGGTCCATCGCATCGCGCGCGTTGAGCGCGATGTTGAGGATCACGTTCTCGAGGCGCGGCACATCCACCAGCGTATTCCACAAGCCCTCGGCGACGTGGGTGTGAATCTCGATCGATTCGCCGAGCGCGCGATGCAGGAGATCGTCGATGCGCGTCGACATCACTTCGAGATTGACGACGACCGGGTCGAGCGGCTGACGGCGCCCGAAGGCGAGCAGTTGCGCCGCGAGCTTGGCGCCGCGTTCGACCCCATCGAGCGCGGCCTTGACGCGCGTCGCCGGCTTGCCGTCGGGCTCCATGCTCTTCTGCACCAATTGAAGGTTGCCGCGGACGATCTGCAGCACGTTGTTGAAGTCGTGCGCGACGCCGCTGGTCAGCTTGCCGACCGCTTCGAGGCGTTGCGCGCGATGCAGCGCGGCTTCGGCGTTGCGCCTTTCCTCTTCGCTTTTTTCGAGTGCCCGGGTGCGTTCGGTCACCAGCTCTTCGAGTCGCGTGCGGTAGGCGTGCAACTCGTCCTGCGCGGCCTTGACGGTCGTGACATCGTTGCCGTGCATGAAGACACCCATGGTCTTGCCGCTGGCATCGACGATCTGCTGGATCACGACATCGACATAGACCACGCGCGTTTCGCCGGTGTCGCCATCGGGTACGCGCAGCGCCAGACCTTGCTCCACGACCGGCGCGCCGGTCTGATAGACCGAGTCGAGCAGCTTGACCGGCACCGGCGGGTCGCTGCGATGCGCGGCGCCATAAGACCGGTCGCGCAGATCGGCCTCGCCGACCAGACGCAGGTAGGCGGGATTGGCAAGCTCGACGATGTGCTCGGGCTCGCGCATGAAGACGGTGAACGACAGCGATTGATCGAACAGTCGCAACAGACGCAGGCGGTCGCTCTCGAGCATGCGGTTGGCGTCCTGGACCTGCGCGGCGCGTTGCAGGACATTCGAACGCAGGTGCATCTGATCAGTTTGCGCGGCAGACCCGTCGAGGGTGCTCGCGCCCCATTGGCGATCGACCGCGGCGACGACCTGCTCGGCATTGTCGCGAAGCGCGGTGACGTTCTGCGTATGTTGAAGCACGAGCGCCACGCCTGCCTTCTCGTCGAAGATCGGGTAGTGCGAAACGCTCCAGAACTCATCCCTGAAACCGCTGCCCTCGATCGTCGAGATCGGAATCGGAAAGCGGATCACGGCCAGGATGTCGGGCTTGCCGGTCTGGAACACGCGGTCCACCGAAGCCTTCAATTCCTCGTGCTGGTTGAGGTTGCCGCCTTCCGGATCGATCGGAAACGCGTCCAGCAGGTTGTTGCCGACGAGCTCATCGCGCGTTCTCCCGACCAGCCTGAGGTACGCGTCGTTCGCGTCGCAAATCTGGTAGTCCTGCGTCATCACGAAGTACGCGTTGGGCGATTCGTGAAACAGCCCGCGGTAGTCGATGCGGTAGTCGATTCTGGAAATCATGCGCAAACGAAGGCGAGCGCGTGGAGGCGCGCAGAAGCGTGGACGGACAGGGGCAGCGCGCATTGTAACGGCTTGCCCGGCTCGCGACGGCGGCCGCGCTGCGCGCGATCCGCCACGCGGTCAGCCACGCACTTCGCCGTGACCGAAGACCACGTACTTGAGGCTGGTCAATCCTTCCAGACCGACCGGGCCGCGCGCGTGCAGCTTGTCGTTGGAGATGCCGATCTCGGCGCCCAGGCCGAATTCGAAGCCATCGGCGAAACGCGTCGATGCGTTCACCATCACCGATGCCGAATCGACCTCGCGCAGGAAACGCAACGCGCGTGCGTAGTCTGCCGTGACGATGGTGTCGGTGTGCTTCGAGCCGTGGGTGTTGATGTGATCGATCGCGGCGTCGATGTCGGCCACGATCGCGATCGACGCGATCGGTGCCAGCCATTCGGTGTCGAAGTCGCCGGGCCCCGCGGCAATCGAAACGATGCCTGCGGCATCGAGCAGCGCGCGGCTCTCCGGGCAGGCGCGCATCTCGACGTTCTTGTCTGCATAGATGCGGCCGATGCGCGGCAGGAATTCTCCGGCGACGGCGCGCGCGACCAGCAGCGTCTCCATCGTGTTGCAGGTGCCGTAGCGTTGCGTCTTCGCGTTGTCGGCGATGCGAAGCGCGATGTCCGGATCGGCACCATCGTCGACATAGACATGGCATAGGCCATCGAGGTGCTTGATCATCGGCACGCGCGACTCGCGCATCAGGCGCGCGATCAATCCCTTGCCGCCGCGCGGCACGATCACGTCGATGTATTCGGGCATCGTGATCATCGCGCCGACCGCGGCGCGGTCGGTGCTGTCTATCACCTGCACGATGTCGGTGGGCAGGCCCGCGGCCGCGAGCCCTTCGTGGATCAAGGCCGCGAGCGCGCGATTGCATCGCAAGGCTTCCGAACCGCCGCGCAGGATCGCGGCGTTGCCCGACTTGATGGTCAGGCCCGCCGCATCCACGGTCACGTTCGGTCGCGCCTCGTAGATGATGCCGACCACGCCGAGCGGCACGCGCATGCGGCCGACCTGGATGCCCGAGGGCCGATAGCGCAGTTCGCTGATCTCGCCGATCGGGTCGGGCAGTGCCGCGATTTGTTCCAGCCCTTCGGCCATGGCGGCGATACCTGCGTCCGAGAGCGCGAGGCGATCGAGCATCACGGCATCCAGGCCTGCGCTTGCCGCGGCGGCGAGATCTTCGGCGTTGGCCGCTTTCAATGCGGGCGCCTCGCGCCGGATGGCGCGCGCGATTGCGACCAGCGCCGCGTTCTTCGTCCTCGTGTCGGCCTTGGCGATCACGCGCGACGCCACGCGCGCGGCCGCACCGATGTGTTGCAGGGTCGCTTGAATGTCGATCGCGTTCATGCGGGTCGGCGCTATGTGTGTGACGCGCCGCGGCCGGCGATGGTCATGCCCAGGCGCGACAACTCGGTCCACGCATCGGTCATTGCGGGACCCTGCGCGCTGCGCAGTCCCTTGACGACGCGATCGATCTCGGCCGCGCGCGCGAGCGCATCGCGCAAGGTCGCAAGCGAGAGACGCTTCATGGCCGGCTCGAACAATCGTTCACGCGCGCCCCATACGCGTAGCTGCCGCAGCAGTCCGCCCAGCGATTGTCCCTTCGCGACCGCGAGCTTGGCACGCAGCAAGGCGCGCACTTCCTCGGTCATCGCCCAATGCACCAGCACCGGCGACTCGCCTTCGCCCTTGAGGCCATCGACCATGCGCGCCACGCGTGCCGCATCGCCGGCCAGCATCGCTTCGCCGAGCTTGAAGACGTCGTAGCGCGCGACATCGAGCACGGCATCGCGCACGTCGTCGAAGCCGAGTTTGCCGCGCGGATGAAGCAGGGCGAGTTTCTGCACTTCCTGGTGCGCGGCCAGCAGATTGCCTTCGACGCGATCGACGATGAAGGCAAGCGCCTCGCGCTCTGCGCTCTGGCCCTGCGCCGCGAGCCGCTCGGCGATCCAGCTCGGCAACCGCGTGCGATCGACCAGAGGCGCTTCGATCGCAACGCCCGCGGCCTGCAGCGCGGTAAACCATGTCGAGCTCTTGGCTTCGCCTCTGAGCCCGGGCAGCGTGACCAGCGTGATCGTGTCGGTGGACTTGCTCAAGCTCTTCACGTGCGACTGCAACGCGAGCGAGCCTTCCTTGCCGGGCTTGCCGCCGGGGATGCGGACTTCGATCAGCTTGCGGTCCCCGAACAGCGACAGGCTCTGACCGCTTTCGGCCAAGCGACTCCAGCGAAACCAGCGATCGACCTCGAGCAGGTCGCGCTCCGCATAGCCTGCGGCGCGCGCGGCGGCGCGGATCCTGTCGGACGCTTCGATCGCCAGCAGATGCTCATCGCCGTGCACCACGTACAGAGGCGCGAGCGTCTTCGCGAGGTGCGCATCGAGCGCATCGAGCTTGAGGTTCATCGGGACGCGGGGTTATGCGGGCTACGCACGTTCACGATGGCTTACGATGCCGCGGCCTCGGGCTTGACGGCCGCGAGTCGGCGCAGCAACTGCTGGACGAGATCGGACTGCATGTCGCGATAGAGCAGGTTCTCCTCGGCTTCCTTCGCCAGCTGCGTGTTCTCGTTGACCGAGATGTTGCGCTTCAAGGTGATGCGCGTCGGCGGAATGAAGTCGCGTCCCTTGATGTCGTCGACCTTGAAGACGAAGGTGTAGAAGAGGTTGTACTCGCGCACGCGGCCGTCGGCGTTCAGGCTGAGGATCTCCTTGTCGCGCGATTCGCCGAGCACCTGCAGGCGCGCTTCGGCAAGCGCCGCGTCGTCGACCAGTCGGGTCGACGTGCCGCTGCGTATGTAGCGCTTGAACTCGGTGCCCAGCGGCGACGCATCGGAGAAGCCCACCCACAGCGTGCGGAAGGGAAGCTCGGTGGAGCCGCGCAACTGGAAGCCGCACGCGGCCAGCATCACCGACACGAAGCATACGAGCGCGATCGCAAGGCCTCGCGATCCGGGGAGAGACAACGGGCTGTCGATCGCCTTCATCGGTGCTTCATCCTTTACGCGACCACGTTCACGAGGCGCCCCGGCACGACCACGATTTTCTTCGGCGTGCCGGTCACGAATTTCATCACGGCCTCATCGGCGAGCGCGGCCGCTTCGATGGTGGCGCGGTCGGCGTCGGCCGGCACGCGGATCGTGCTGCGCAGCTTGCCGTTGACCTGCACCACCAATTCGATCTCATCCTGGAGAAGGGCCGACTCGTCCACTTGAGGCCACGGAGCATCGATGATCTGTCCATGGACGGTTGCAAAGCCGAGCTCGTTCCACAGCGCGTGCGTGATGTGCGGCGCGACCGGATGGAGAACGCGCAACAACAGGCCGAGGCCTTCGGCGATGGTAGCGGCGGTTGCCCCGCGCGCGCTGTCGAGTGTGTTCAACATCTTCATGCAGGCCGACACGACGGTGTTGTATTGCAGCCGTTCGTAATCGAACTGCGCCTGCCGCAGCGTGGCATGCAATTCGAAGCGCAAGGCCTTGTCGCTCGCCGCGGCGCTCCTGTCGGCCGACTGCGGGGCCACGCGGCCATCCACCTTCGCCTGCATCGCGAAAACCCACAGCCGATGCATGAAGCGAAACACGCCTTGTGCGCCGCTGTCGGACCACGCGGCGCTCTGCTCGGGCGGCCCCGCGAACATCGAGAACGCGCGCGCGGTGTCGGCGCCGAAGCGCTCGACGATGGGGCGCGGCTCGACCACGTTGTTCTTGGACTTCGACATCTTCTCGTTGCCGCCGAGCATCACGGGCTGGCCGTCTTCCTTCGCGATCGCCGCGATCGGCTTGCCGCGCTCGTCGTGCTTCACGTCGACTTCGCCGGGATAGAACCAGCGCGTCTTGCCGGCCGCGTCTTCGCGATAGAAGCACTCGTTGGTCAGCATGCCCTGCGTGAACAGGCGCGTGAAGGGCTCGCCGAACTTGACGAGGCCCATGTCGCGCATCACCTTGGTCCAGAAGCGCGCGTAGAGCAGATGCAGGATCGCGTGCTCAATGCCGCCGATGTACTGATCCATCGGCATCCAGTAGTCGTTGCGCGCATCGACCATGGCATCGTTCGAATCGGGTGAGCAATAGCGCATGTAGTACCAGGCCGAATCGACGAAGGTGTCCATCGTGTCGGTCTCGCGCTCGGCCGGCTTGCCGCATCTCGGGCAGGTGCACGAGACGAACGCCGCGCACTTCTTCAACGGATTGCCGCTGCCTTCGGGCACGAGGTCTTCGGGCAACACCACCGGCAGATCGGCTTCGGGTACCGGCACGTCGCCGCATGCCTGGCAATGGATGATCGGGATCGGCGTGCCCCAATACCGCTGACGGCTGATGCCCCAGTCGCGCAGGCGCCAGGTAGTGGTCTTCTTGCCAAGCCCTTTGGCTGCGAGGTCGCGTGCGATCGCATCGGTCGCCGTTGCGAAGTCCATGCCGTCGTAGATGCCCGAGTGGATGCAGGTGCCGAAGTCCGCGAACACCGGCTGCCACTCCGCCCAGGCCGATTCGTCGGTGCGCGGTGTCGATGCGGTCATCGCGTCCGGTGCGATCGTCATGGCCGGGCCGGGTTCGGCCGTCGCCTCGGCGGTCGCGACCGGATCGTTCTTCGCCCACGATGAAGGCAGCACCACCGGCTTGATCGCCAGGCCGTATTTCTTCGCGAACTCGAAGTCGCGCTCGTCGTGCGCGGGCACGCCCATCACCGCGCCTTCGCCGTAACTCATCAGCACATAGTTGCCGACCCATACCGGCACGAGTTCGCCCGAGAGTGGATGCGTGACGTGGAAGTGCGTCGTCATGCCCTTCTTTTCCATCGCGGCGATATCGGCCTCTGCGACCCCGCCCTTCATGCAGTCCTCGATGAAGGTCTGCAACGCAGGCTGGTCTTTCGCGAGGTGTTGCGCAAGTGGATGCTCGGCAGCGACCGCGACGAAGGACACGCCCATCAGCGTGTCGGCGCGCGTGGTGAAGACGCGCAGCGTTTCCTTCCTGCCGTCAATCTCGTAGGGAAACGCAAGCGTCACGCCTTCGCTCTTGCCGATCCAGTTGCGCTGCATGGTCTTGACGCGCTCGGGCCAGGCGAGCCCGTCGAGAGTGGACAGCAACTCGTCGGCGTAGTCGGTGATGCGCAGGTAATACATCGGGATCTCGCGCTTCTCGACGATCGCGCCCGAGCGCCAGCCGCGCCCGTCGATCACCTGCTCGTTGGCGAGCACGGTCTGATCGACCGGATCCCAATTGACCGCTCCGGTCTTCTTGAACGCAATGCCCTTCTCGAGCATCTTGAGGAACAGCCACTGGTTCCATTTGTAGTAGTTGGGCTTGCAGGTCGTGACCTCGCGCGACCAGTCGATCGCCAGCCCGATCGGCGCCATCTGCGCCTTCATCTCGGCGATGTTGTCGTAGGTCCACTTCGCGGGCGGAACCTTGTTCTCGATCGCCGCGTTCTCGGCCGGCATCCCGAAGGCATCCCAGCCCATCGGCATCAGCACGTTGAACCCGTTCATGCGCAGGTAACGCGCCATCACGTCGTTGATCGTGTAGTTGCGCACGTGGCCCATGTGCAGCTTGCCCGAAGGATAGGGAAGCATCGAGCACGCGTAGAACTTGCCCTTCGGAAAGCGCGGATCGTCCTCCCGCATTTGCCAGGCGTTGTCGCGATCCCACTGCGCCTGTGCAGCGGATTCGACGGCGCGATGATCGTAAGCAGGGATGGGCGATTCGGGCATGGCTGAGGAAACTCGATACGCGCGCTGTGCAGAACGCGTGCGCAACAGGTTGATTCAAAGCGTGCGGACAAAGGCGTGAATTATAGCGGTGGGGCTTTGAGGCGCCCGCGGGATTCGGTCGATGTCGATATTTGCGGTCCCCGCAGAAGTGCCGCGTGAAAGGGCGTTGCACCTACGTTTCTTCAGGGTTGGTCCGAGTGCGTGCAGCAATCTCGACCTCCAGAATCTCGCGCATTCACGCACTGGTTCAAATCAATCTTTCGATCAAGGAACGACCATGATGTCCGCCTTCTTTCCAGTCGTTCCATTCGGTACGCCTTTAGCGACGCGCGCCATCCGCGCATTCTGCTTCGCGCTTTGTGCGGCGCTGGTCGCGGCATGCGGTTCAGGCGGTGGAGGAGGCGGTAGCGGCGGTGGGGCGTCCGGTGGTCTCGCGGCGGTTGCGCCGGTCATCGTCGCGCAGCCCGCGCCCCTCAGCGTAAAGGACGCGCAGAGCGCGAGCTTCACCGTAACCGCGGTCGGAACCGGTCCGCTTTCGTATCAGTGGCAGCGCGACGGAATCGCAATCGCCGGGGCCACGGCCCCTACGTTCACCATCCCGGCCGTCCAGATAAGCGACAACGGCGCCGTCTTCACGGTCGTCGTCAGCAACACGGCGGGCAGCGTACAAAGCCAGTCTTCCATGCTTACCGTCATTCAGGCAGCGCGAACCATCGCGCTACTGGCGGGCAACGCCGGCGGTCCCGGTTCGATCGATGGGACCGGCGGCACGGCGCGCCTGCTTTCGCCCACCGGAGCCGCAGTCGACACCGGTGGCACGCTCTACTTCGCCGATGGCACCACGATTCGCAAGGTCACTGCGGCGGGCGTGGTCACGACCTTCGCCGGAACCCCGAACACGACAGGCGCGGCTGACGGATTGGGTACCGCTGCCTCCTTCAGTTCACCGATCGGCGTCGCGGTCGACGGTTCGGGAAATGTATTTGTCGCCGACAGCCTGAACAACACGATACGGGAGATCACCCCGGCCGGCGCAGTGACGACGTTTGCCGGACGTGCGGGCGTCGCGGGCGCGAGCAATGGAAGTGCCGCGTCCGCAACCTTCAACACGCCTGCGGGGGTCGCGGTCGACAGCGCCGGAAACGTCTACGTCTCCGATACCGGCAATCAACTGATTCGCAAGATCAGCGCGAGCGGCGTCGTGACGACGTTGGCGGGATCGGTGGGCGTCGCGGGATCGTCCGACGGTACCGGCAGTGCGGCGATGTTCAATTTGCCGGCGCAGATCGCAGTCGATGGTTCGTCGAACATCTTGGTCGTCGACTCGGGCAACAGCACGATTCGCAAAGTGAGTGCCGCCGGCGTGGTGACGACTCTTGCCGGTTCACCCGGCAGCTTCGGGGCCAGGGATGGTACCGGCAGCGCGGCGAGTTTCAACGCACCGACCGGCCTCGCGCTGGACAGCGCGGGGAACGTCTATGTCGGCGATGGGGGAAACAAGACGATACGCAAGATCACGCCTGCCGGCGTGGTCACGACGCTGGCTGGAACGCCCGGCGCGAACGGCTCTGCCGATGGGACCGGCAGCGCGGCCTCCTTCTCGAATCCGTTCGCGCTCTCGAGCGACGCGAGCGGCACGCTCTACGTGACCGATCGCGAAAACAATACGATTCGGAAAATCACTTCCGCGGGCGCGGTCTCCACGTTCGTCGGCGCGCCCAAGATTCAGGGGTCCGCGGACGGGTCCGGCGTCGCAGCAACGTTCAACGTGCCCATCGGCGTGGCGGTCGATGCAGCGAACAACGTGTACGTGGGGGACTTTTTCAACTCGACCGTCCGCAAGATCACGCCCAACGGCGTCGTCACGACATTCGCGGGAGCAGCGGGCCAGACGGGCGCGGCGGACGGTCTGGGCAGCGCCGCCCGATTCGTGACTCCACAAGGCGTGGCGGTCGACGGCGCGGGCAACGTGTATGTCGCCGACAAGTCGGCCAACACCATCAGGAAGATCAGCCCCGCGGGAAGCGTTTCCACCCTGGCCGGATCGCCGGGCGTCAGCGGAGCGACCGATGGCGTGGGCGCTGCTGCGACCTTCAGCCAGCCGACCAGCATCGCGGTCAGCGCGGCGGGCGACCTGTACGTCTCCGACAACAATTCCGTCATCAGGAAGGTCAGCGCGACCGGAGTCGTCACGACGTTTGCAGGGGCTGCCGGTCGTGCCGGATCGACCGACGGTCCCGGCAGCGTGGCTTCGTTCAGATTCATCCAGGGTCTTGCCTTTGACCCGTCGGGGACTCTCTACGTCGCCGACGCCGGCAACAACCTGATTCGTCGGATCAATGCGGGTGGCACGGTCACGACGGTGGCGGGTACCTCGGGCGTTGCCGGAAGCACCGACGGTCCGTCCTCATCGGCGCTGTTTTCGTTCCCCACCGGTGTCGTCGCGGATCGTGCCGGAAATGTCTATGTCGCCGATTTTTTCGGTCCGACCATACGCAGGATCGACACCGCAGGGAACGTGACGACGGTGGCGGGGATAGCGGACGGGCGGCGCGGCGTTCGTCCGGGCTCTTTGCCGGGGCACTTCGACGCGCCGGTCGGAATCGCGATCGATAGCGCCGGCAATCTCTATGTCACCGATGCCAACGGCGTCCTGAGAATTACCTTCTGATCGACTCAAAAAAGAGGCCGCTCGAAAGCGGCCTCTACTCTATTGACTCCCTCGGTCATCACTTGCCGAGCACGTCTCCGAACAGCACCCACTGCTTGCCGTCGAAGCGCGCAAGCTGCGCCTGCTCGAAGGGCGAGTAATCGGTGGCGCCGGTATTGACCGCGATGCCCGGCAACATCATCGGCAGCTTCAAGTCCTTCAAATTGGCGGCCTGCTTCATCACGTTCTCGCGCGTCAGGTCGTCGCCGCACTGCTTCAACACCTGCACCATGATCTGCGCGGCGAGATAACCGTAGGTATTGCTCGCGTCTTTCAGATTGCCTTCCGGGTAGTACTTGGCCATGAACGCGGCCCATTCCTTCATTGCCGGATCATCCTTCCACTGCGGGTCGGTGGGGTCCTTGTAGTACTCGATCGTGATCAGGCCTTCGGATTTTTCCAGGCCCGCCGGAGTCAACACCGCGCCGACCGACGCTGCGACGTTGTTGATGATGTGCAGCGGCTTCCATCCCGAGTCATAGACCTTTCGCACCGCCTGCGCGCCGAACTTGGGCGTGGTGATGTTCACGAAGGTGTCTGCGCCAGATCCCTTCAACGTGAGGATTTGCGAATCGACCGTGGGGTCGGTCACTTCATAGGTCGCTTCGGCCACGATCATTTTCGCGGCTGCTGCGCCCAGGCCTTCCTTCAACCCATTGAGCACGTCCTTGCCGTAGTCGTCGTTCTGATAGAGCACCGCGATCTTGGCGTTGGGCTTGTTCTTCAGCAGGTACTTCGCGTAGATCTGACCCTCGGTCTCGTAGCTGATGTTCAGGCCCATGGTCCACGGATTGTTCTTCGGGTCGGCCCACTTGCTCGCGCCGGTTGCGAGGAACAGGTGCGGCACCTTCTTCGCGTTCATGTACTTGTGGATCGCCGAATTGCTAGGCGTGCCCAGCGTCTGGAACGTGAACAGCACGTTGTCCTGCTCGACCAGCTTTCTGATCTGTTCGACCGTCTTGGGCGGGCTGTAGCCGTCGTCCTCGCTCAGGAGAACGAGCTTCCTGCCGTTGATGCCGCCTTCGTCGTTGATCTTCTTGAAGTAGGCCGTCTCGACCTTGCCGATCGTGCCATAAGCCGATGCGGGCCCGCTGTACGGCATGGTCTGGCCGATCTTGATTTCGGTGTCGGTGGCACCGGGCCCATATTTCTTTTGCGCGGCAGCCGGCGTCGCCGCGAGCGCTAAGGTCATGGCCGCGATGGACCAGGCGAGGGACAAGAAACAAGTTGATCGTGATTTCATGTTGTCTCCTTCAAAGTTGCATTTGAGGACGTGTTGCAGAGTTCGCGCCTATGCATGGGATTCGAGAAAGTACGGAAGCATGGGTCGGGCATCGCGAATCTGATTGCGAGCCCGCCCAAGCTATGTCAATCAAGCTTCTCGAGCCACCGGTAATTACCCGCCTGTCCTGCGACCCTGTATTGCTTCTTCAGATAGTCGTCGAGCAGAGTGACATGACTGGAACGTGCGCTTTCGTTCGGCTCACGTACGCGATCGGTTCCCAGAAAGAGAACGACGACCCTCACGTTCTTGCTTTCCAAATCGTCGATGATCACTCGCTGCACCGATGCCGTTGTGACTTGTCCGGGATGCAGTTCGTGATACCGAGTGGCGCTATCGCGCTCGGCAAGAAAATAGAACAGGACGTCGTTGAGAAGGACCACGTCATGACGACCGTTGCCTACGAATATCTTTTCGCCCGGAGGAACATGCGCGCGAACGTAGTCGAGTGCGGCAGCCTGATCCGGTAGAACCAGCAATCCGCCAGCGCGGGGGAAATTCGCCGATCGGGAAAGCGCCGTCGAGTTTGCTCGCAAGCCTTCCTGCCATTTCAACTCCGTTTGCGCCGTATATATCGGAGCGGCCAACATGGCGAGAAACGCAATCGCCAATACCGCTCCGAAGGCGTGAAATAGCCAACCCCGTGGCAGCGCAGACCACACCACGGCCCCGAGCAGGAAGCTCAGAATCATTACGTGAATGAGGTGCGCGAGTTGCGGCCTCACCAAGGACTTCAGGAACATCAGTCCGACCAGCAATGCGAGAAAAAGCACGACCTTGCGGACTTGCGCATATTTCTCCGGCGGCATCGAATGCTGCGCACCAACCAGAAATAAAACGGCGATCGCGAGGATCACAAAATGAAAGTAAAAAGGAAAAATAGTTTCCGGTGAGCCGCTGAAGATGGTCGGATAAGGTAGCGACCGGACGGCGGGATATACGGTCGCCAGGAAGACGATCAACTGATCGAACACATCGGCTGCGGGCGCTTCTGCCGCCAAGTAAAGAACCAGGGGCAAGGCGCCAACGGCGACGCCGGCGCCAAGCGCAATTCCCATGTGCAGAAGATTCGATGGGCGATTGGCATTCGACCGGACGGCGTCGCGTTCGATAAAGTGCACGCCGAATACCGCCAGGCCTTCGGCAATGAAAACGTAGAAGGCGATGTCGTGGCGGAAAGCAACGAGCAGCCCCGTGAACAACCCCGTCATGAACAGGTTTCGAATGACCGATTGGTTATGCAGGAAGCCGATGAAAAACCACACGCTGGCCAGCGTCAGCAATAGCGCGGGGATCAGGGGATAGCCGTAAAAGCGGATGCCCTGCAGCCACACGACACTCATGACCGCCGTCAGCAGCGCGTAACGCCGCGGGGCCAGCCGCGCGGTGATCAGGTAGCCGAGCAATACGATTGCTGCGCGCAGCGCGATATCCCAGGCGCGCTCGACGGCCAGCGACGATCCGAACAACTTGAAGAGCGCGGCGATCGCCAGGAGTTGCCCGGGTGGATAAAGCACCCAGAAATCTCGATAGGGAAGGTCTCCCTGCAGGATCCGTTGCGCCCCGTATGCAATCACGCCTTCGTCGTAGAAATTGAAGGCAGTAGGGTCTCGACGCAGCCACAGGAACGCCAGCGACACGCCGAATACAAGCGCGCCCCAGAGCCACTTTCCCGGGAGCCACTGCCGCTTCCCGGCCACCTCGACGGGCAAGCGGGCAAGCTTGTTTTCCGGAATCACGTCTTGCATGTCGCTCCCTTGCGCGCGAGCTCGTCGCGCCACCACGCCACGCTTCGCCGAATTCCGGATTCGAGTGTGAAGGAAGACGAGAAATGGACCTCGTCATTCAAGCGGCGCGTATCGGCTGCGATGCGATCCGGCTCTCCCGGAACCGCGGGCCTCGCACCCCAGCGGATCAGATGCGATCGCTCGGTCACGGCGCCGATCATGCGAACGACTTCGCTGACCGGTCGCGCGCTTCCCGATGCGATGTTGACCGGTCCCTCTACCGCGCCCGACAGCAGCGCGACGAGTGCATCGGCCACGTCGTCCACATACATGAAATCGCGCAGTTGACGGCCTTCGGTGCAAGCAACCTCGCGATTGTTCAGCAAGGACTCGATGACCGACGAGACCAATCGACCGGGACGTTCATGTTCGCCGTACATGAAGAACAGCCTCGCCCATGCCATCGACAGACCGGTGCGGGCCGCAAGCGATTCCACCGCCTTGTGGAGTTCGAGCTTGCAGCGACCATAGAACGTCGCGGGCAGCAAGGGCGTGACGAACTCCGTGCAGACTTCGCCGGTCCACGCGTATTCGGCGCACGTGCCCGCGATTACCGCACGCGATCCGCCCGCTTCGACGAACGCTTCGACCAGCGCCTTGCCGGCTTCGACCCAGAGCGCATTTTCGGCGGCGGTCCAGAATTTTCCGGGGAGCGCGTACCACGCCAGATGCAGGAGATGCGTCGGTCGAACGGCGTTCACGAGGGCCAGCGTGGCGGCCGGGTCGAGCAGGTCGCAGGCATGGGGCACGACACCGGGTAACGCCCACCCGCCGGGCGCCGACCTGCTCACCGCGTGCACTTCGAATGCGCGGTCCAACAGATGCTGTTGAGTCTTCCGGCCGACAAAACCGCCGGCTCCCGTAAGCAGGACACGCATGATCGGCAACGTCAGAAGAAATCCGGAAACTTCGCGTCGCGTTCCGAAATGATCGGTCGACTCACCGGCCAGACGATGCCGAAGGCCGGGTCGTTCCAGCGCACTCCGGTGGCCAAGTCAGGTCGATGGCGCTCGCTCATCTGGTAGAACACTTCGGCGGAGGGAGTCAGCGTCACGAAGCCATGCGCGAATCCGGAAGGGACATAGACGGCGCGCCGGTTATCGCTATTGAGTTCCACGCCGAACCACCTGCGAAACTGCAACGAATCCCGGCGCAGATCGACCATCACGTCATAAATCGTACCCGCAGTGCATCGAACCAGTTTGGCCTCTCCGAAAGGCTCGCGCTGAAAATGCATTCCGCGCAGCGTACCGGTCTTTTCATTGAAGGAAAGATTGCACTGCGGGAATTCATGACAAAGCCCGCGCTCGGAAAATTCGTCGCTGCAGAAAGTGCGCGCAAAGAAACCGCGCTCGTCGGTTCGCGTTTGTATGTCGACCACGTACGCGCCCGCGAGCGGCGTCTCGACGAAGTCCATCAGAAACGCTCCAGCTTTGGCACCGGCACGACAAACTGTCCATTCCATTGCCGGATATCGCGCATCTGTTCCGCGATTTCATTTCTCAGATTCCAGGGAAGAATCAAGACGAAATCCGGACGCGTTTCGAAAATTCGCTCGGGCGGGTAAATAGGGATGCGCACGCCGGGCAGGTAATGCGATTGTTTATGCGGGCTGAGGTCGACCGTGTACTCCAGCAGTTCCGGCCCGACTCCGCAGTAATTCAGCAGCGTGTTGCCTTTGGCGGGAGCGCCATAGCCGACCACGCGCTGTCCGCTGCGTTTGGCGTCGATCAGGAACTCCAGCAGCCCAAGCTTGATCTCCACCACCCGCTGCTGGAAATTCCGGTAGATCGCCATGTCCTCCAGTCCGGCCTGTTGCTCGCGCGAGCGTAGCGCCGGCACGCGGGCGCTCTCCGGTACGACGGTGTTCTCGCCCAGCCGCGCAAAAACCCGCAGCGACCCACCGTGCGTGGGCAGTTCCTCGACGTCGAATACCGTCAAGCCGTGACGGCTGAAGATTTTTTGAACGACACCCAGCGACAGATAAGAAAAATGCTCGTGATAGATGGTGTCGAATTGGGACTGCTCGATCAAATTGAGCAAATGCGGGAATTCAACAGTGACGATTCCTCGAGGTTTCAAAAGGCATCGCAAGCCCGCCACGAAATCATTGATATCCGGAACGTGCGCAAGAACATTGTTGACCGCAATCAAATCCGCGCAATGCCCGGCCTGGGCCAGTCGAGTCGCAGTAGCGACCGAAAAGAAACTCACATCGGTAGGAATGCCTTTTTGTTCCGCAACAGCGGCAACATTGGCTGCCGGTTCGATACCCAATATCGGTATGCCGGCCTGCGCGAAATACTGTAGAAGGTAGCCGTCATTGCTCGCTACCTCCACCACTTTCGATGCGCCGGTAAGGCCCAGTGTCTCGATCATCCGCGCCGAATAAACCTGGCAGTGCCGGAGCCAGCTTTCCGAATAGGAAGAAAAATAACTGTAGTCGCTGAATATGTGCTGCGGGCTTTCGAACTCCTGCAATTGCACCAGAAAGCATTGGTCGCACACATAAACCCGCAACGGATATGTCGTCTCCATCATCTGGAGCCGTGCCGGCGGAATCAGCGAGTTTGCAAGCGGTGACGTTCCCAGGTCCGCCATGATTTCGTGGAGCGGAGCGGAACAAAAGCGACATCGCGGTTGATTCTCTTTTTCCATTGCAGGATTTCAGTTCAGGAAGCGTTCGATTTGTGCTTTGGTGATCGTCTCGGCACTCTCGCCTTGCGAGACGCGCCGATACCAGTCCACCGTCCATTCAAGCGCGATACTCAAGGGAAGCGCCGGACGCCAGCCCAGGTCCTGCCGCGCCAGCGTGCAGTCGAGTTCCAGTCGCCCGGCTTCATGCGGTTGTCGCTCGGTCTCGAGGTCCACCGGCACGGGTGTGCCTCCGCGGCTACTCCACAACTCCACGACCCTGGCGACGACCGTCGCAACCGGCCAGGTATCGATTTCATCGGGTCCGAAATTCCAGCCGCGAGCAAACGTGCTCGTCTGTGCGCTCCTTTTCGCGTTCGTCTCGCCCCACAGTTTTTCGGCCAGCAACATGTAGCCGTTCAATGGATCCAGAACGTGCTGCCAGGGACGAAGCGCGTCGGGATTGCGGATGCGAATCGCGTGGCCGGACAGCATCGCGCGTATGCAATCCGGCAACAACCTGTCCGTTGCCCAATCCCCTCCGCCGATGACGTTGCCGGCGCGGGCCGAGGCCAGCGCGACTTTGGGACCGGAAGGATCCGCCCCCGAAAAAAACGATTCCCGATAAGCCGATGTCACCAATTCAGCGCAGCCCTTGCTATTGCTGTAGGGATCTCTTCCCCCCAGACGGTCGCCTTCGCGATAACGGTGCTCTGCCTCGTCATTTTCATAGCACTTGTCACTCGTGACGTTGATCACCGCGCAATCGAGCGCCAGTTCCCGCACGGCCTCGAGCAGGTGCACCGTACCCATGACATTGGTCGAATAAGTGGCAAGCGGATCGCGATAGGAATTGCGCACCAGCGACTGGGCGGCCAGGTGAAAAACGATGGCGGGTCGCAATTCCAGAAGCGTCGACCGGAGCGCAGCATAGTCGCGCACGTCGCCCCGCACATCGGCCCGCCCGTCACCTTTTCTCGAGACGAGATGCTTGCCGATCCCGGCCATCCGATAAAGGCTGGGGTCGGTCGGCGGTTCGAGCGCGAAGCCATGGACATCGGCGCCCAGCGCGTCCAGGCACAAACTCAACCAACTGCCCTTGAAGCCCGTATGTCCGGTGATCAAGACGGACTTGCCGCGCCAGAACGCGGGATCGGGCGTCACCAGAGTTTCCAGGGCGGGCTGCCGCCGGACCAGAGCGATTCGAGCTGGCGTTTGTCGCGCAAGGTATCCATCGGTTGCCAGAAGCCCTCGTGCTTGAACACCGACAGCTGGTTCTCGTGCGCGAGCGTTTCCAGCGGCTCGTTTTCCCACGAAGTTTCGTCGCCGGCAATGTAGTCGAGACAGCGAGGCGACAAGACGAAAAACCCTCCGTTGATCCAGCCGCCGTCGCCGAGAGGCTTTTCCTTGAACGCGAGCACCGCATCGCCATCGATTTCCAGCGCGCCGAAGCGGCCCGGCGGACGCGCCGCCGTGACGGTCGCAAGACGCCCTTGCGCCCGATGAAAGTGTGTCAACTCGTCAAGCGCGACGTCGGCGAGGCCGTCCCCGTACGTGAAGTAGAAATCTTCGCCGCCGAGATAATCCCGAACTCTTTTCAGGCGGCCTCCGGTCATGGTGTCGCTGCCGGTATCGACGACCGTAATCTGCCAGGGCTCCGCTGAATTCTGCAAGATCTCGACTTTGTTATTGGCAAGGTCGAAGCGCACGTCCGATCCATGCAGAAAGTAATTGGCGAAGTATTCCTTGATCATGTAACTCTTGTACCCGGCGCATATGATGAATTCGCGCACGCCGAATGCCGAATAGAGTTTCATGATGTGCCAGAGTATTGGCTTTCCGCCAATCTCCACCATCGGTTTGGGTTTCAGCGATGTTTCCTCTGCCAGGCGAGTACCGAGGCCGCCCGCCAGAATCACTGCCTTGCGAATGTTCCCGCCAATGTTCCCGCCAATGTTCACGTATCAGGCCCTTTTTTGAATCGATGATTGTCGGGCTCGGCTCGTTCGCGCCAGCCACAGCGCGCCGCCCGGAAGGCCCAGCGCGATCTGCATCAGGCCGTAGGTGACCGAAATGGCCAAGGCGTCGCTGACCGTGACTCCGAACTGGCCCAGGCCGAAGATCATGGCACCTTCCCTGACGCCCCATCCTCCATACGAGATGGGAATCATCGACACCAGCATGATCGCCGGCACGACGAGCAGCGCAGGCCCGAAATGCAAAGGAATATCCATTCCTCTTGCACACAGATAGATCGCCACCACCAGCAGAAACTGCACCGCCGTGGAAAGCGCGATGATGAGCGCGCTGGTCGCAGTGGAATAAAGTACTTTTCGCAGATCGCCTATCAGTTTTCCCAAAGGCCGCGCGATTCGATAATGCGCCAGCAATCGTGCGATCAGATTTCCAAAGACAAACAATCCCGTCGATCCGCATAAACCGAGCACCGCGATGAACGTGAATAAACGGTTCATCGTCGCGCTGTCCGCGGCTATTTGCGGAAAAACGAGAAAGGTAACGGAAATGATCAGCACCAGGACAACCAATGCCACTGCGCGGTCGCACACGATGGCGGTGACCGCCCGCCCGAGCGGCACGCCCTCGCGAGACGAGAGCCACGCGCGCACGGCATCGCCGCCGACCGCCGATGGAAGAACCTGATTGAAAAACTGACCGATCAGCGTCAGCCTGAAAACCTGCCTAACCGGCATGTACGCATCGACCAGTCGGTTGACCAGCAGCCACCGCAAACTGGCGAGCGTGAGTTGAAGCAACAAGACACCCAAGGCGATCGCGGCCACACCCAGCTGCATGCTGCGTATCTGCGTCAATACCGGCGCGAGATCGACTTTACCCAACAGATAAGCGACCAGAGCGATCGTGACGCCGAGTTTCAGTCCGAACTTGATCCACGCGAAAGTCTTTTGCTTCATCTCATTCGTCATCTCGTAGCCGCGGATTCGTCCGCTCCTCGGGAGCCGACCCGCTTTGTCGCCATTCATCAGAATTGGAGTCTCTTGTAGATACTCCACGGCAACAATCTGAGTATTGCCGCGATCACCGTCCAATAACGTGGCAGAAAAATGTTTCCCTTGTCGCGGTTCAGGCGATTCACGACATATCGGGCGACGCGGTCGGGCGACGCCGGCGGAAACAGCAATTTGCGCCCGAAGGTCTGTTGGGTATTCAGATAGCCCAGGTGATAGAACTGAACGTGGACGTCCGAACCGGCGCAGCGATGCCGCAGGCTTTCAAAATAGGACGCAAGTCCTCGTTTGGCCGCAGCATAAACGACGTTGGCGTTGCGACCCCGTATCGCCGCGATCGATCCGAAGCCGACGATATTCGCCGGTCCGGAGGTCAGCATCTGGGGCAGGAATTCGGCAACCGTGACCATGACGCTGGTGAGATTCACGTCGAGCAGGCGGCGGGTCTCGGCCGTGCCGAGCGTCCCGCGATCGTCCTCGAAGGTAAAGCCCGCCGGAAAGAAAAGCCCGTGAATCTCCTGCATCTGGCTGGTCGCATCCCGCAGCAAGGCCAGCAATTGATCGAGATCGGCGGCATCGGCCGCCACGGCCACGACGTGTACCGAATACCTGAGGCGCAACGATGCCGCCTGCGCTTCGACGTCGCGCGCATCTTGCGCGACCAGCACGAGATCATGACCGCGAGCGGCGAGCGCTTCGCTGAGCGATCGGCCCAGTCCTGCGGATGCTCCGACGACGATGGCGTTCATAAGCCGAGACGTTCGGAGACTTCGGAGCGAAAGCGGCGCTCGGGATCGAATGCGCTCAACTGTCGGCGAAAGGCGGCGATCTCGGGATAGGTCTGTTCGACGATTTCGCGCGGCAGCCTCGAATCCTTGATGATGTTGGGCCGGCCGCGTACCCGCAATACCAGCGCATCGAGAAACGCGAGCATCTCGCCGGCATTCCTGTCGCGGGGAAAATCAAGCGCCAGGCAGACGCCTCGACCGTTGAAACGCAGCAGTCTGGATTCGCCGCCGAATATCTTGGCCGAAGCGAGCGATATGGCGATTCCTCTCGATCGTAAATAATCGGTCAACTCGCGCGTCAATTGATCGACATACTCGCTGGCGACGATGAATTGATATTCGTGAAAACCGCGACGACCGAACAGGCTGAAATAGAACTGATTGCTCTCGAGCGGGAATAAGGCCTGATGAATATCGACTCGCCGATGGCGCGATTTACCGTTGAACCGATGCTTGTACAACCCGTTCATCCACTGCGCCGTATGACGGTTCATCAATCCAAACGGCAATCGCGCCCGCCCTTCGGAAGTCAGTTGCGGACCTTCGTGGATTTCGTTACTCGCACGCTCGCCCGATGTCGGTTGTCCTTCCGGCACGAACCCGGCACGAAATAGAAACCCTTCGCCAAAGCGGTTCCCGGCGCGCATCAGGTCGTGCCAGGTATAGACGAAATCCGCTGTCTCCGATGCCGTCTCGAGGGCATGGAGACCCGCGGCCAGATTTGCAACGCGAAGTGCCTCGATATCGATCAGGCATCCCGGTAATCGTTGCAGGCGCAGTTCGACCGAGACGATGTGGCCGGTCAACCCCAGGCCTCCGCAAGTCAATTCGAAGATGTCCCGTTCCCGCTCGCGCGAAAGTTCGAGAACGCCGTGCGCGGGATGAAACAATTCGATGGACTCGACTTGCTCGATGAAATTTCCGTCGCGTTTTTGATTCTTTCCGTGAACGTCGGCGGCGATGCAGCCCCCGACCGTGATTCGCCCGTGCCCGGGCTGGATGGGAAGATAGAACCCGTGCGGAAGCAAAAGCGCACAAAGCTCGCCCAGCGAAATCCCCGCCTCGACTTTCACGCGGGCTCGCGCGCCATCGAGTTCCAGCGCGCGATTGAAGGCGCCGTGCTCCACCGAAATTCCGTCGGCGGAAAAACTCGCCGGCGCGTACGACAGTCCGGCGCCGCGCGGAATCGAGACGGCGACTCCCGGCATGTCCAGCAAATGACGATAGCGATCGGGACGCTGCATAGTCACCGATGCCGCAACGCCGCCATCGAAGCTGACCAGGTCTTGTCGGCGCGTTGGCGCGCTCATTTTCGAATACGCGCTAGTCGGACTGCGGACGCGAAAAGCGGCGCTGCACGATGAAGTTCGGCCGGCCCAGTCCGTTCTTGTACGTGCGCGCGACATACAGCGCAATGAAGGCGATCGTTCCCCCGATATATCCGCAGAACAGCAGCGCGTTCAACAACAGCAGCCACGCCTCGTTCTCCCGCAGATACCACGCGCCCAGGAGACCGGTCGCGAGCAACCAGAACGGCAGCAGGTAGATGGGCAATCGAAGCATCAATGTCGTGGAGGAAAGGATGCCGGCGACTGCAAACAGCGTCATGCCGCGAAAATTGTAATGCGTCTCTCCCGCGATACGTCGTTGCCGTTTGTAAGGTATTCCCTTGCGGCGAAAGCCGACTCTGGCAATGGAGCTTCTGATAAAAGGGAATGAACTGCGATCGCGAATGACCGCGTCGCGCACCTCGGCCGTGAAGAAGGCGAACTCGGCCAGATACAGAATGATTTCATCATCGCCGACACGACGCACGACGTGATAAAAAAGTTTGCGCAGCGCTTTCAGGAAACCATTCTCGACGCGATCGATGCGTTCCCCATAAACAATGTCGTAACCCTCTTCATAGGTTCGAACGAAGTCGAGGATCATTTCCGGAGGATCCTCGCAGTCGACGTCGATAAAAGTCATCAATTCGCCTTTGGCGTGATGCAGGCCACATTCGAGCGATCTTTGATAACCGACGTTCGTGCTCAGGCTGATGTAATACACAAACGGATGATTGCCCGCCAAGTCCCGAAGCGCCTGCAAGGTTCCATCGGTCGATGCATTGTTCAGGAACAGCAGGTCGACTTTGTATCTCGCGGAAAGACTCTCGATCACCGGCAACATGCGCGAGAAGAACAGTGGGACGGTCTTTTCCTCGTTGAATACCGGGCAGATCACGGTCAGGTGTTGACGACGAATTTCCGAATTCATTTTGAGTTTGTTCTGCGCGGCGCGTGTTGATGGACGGCGCCGGTGGGTCCGTGGTTGAGAGCGACGTACGATGGGATCTCGGTCCCGTTCGAGATTATCGCCGCAGCGAGAATGACACTGCGTGACACCGCGAACTTACCTGCTTCGAAAGCGCGCCCTGGCGATCGCTCTCGCGCGGCGCACGAGGCCGGCAACGCCGGTCGGCATCAGATACATGAAGCCGATCAGGAAGACGCCGTAGATCGCCCACGGCGCCGCCTTGGAAATCTGGTCGGCGACGTTGGGGACGAACTGGATGAAGAGCGCGCCGAAGAAGGCGCCCGAGATCGAGGCGAGCCCGCCGATCACGACACCGACCACCAAGCTGATCGACAGGAAGATCGTGAACGAATCGGGCGCGATGAATTGCACGACGATCGCGCCCAGCGCGCCCGCGATGCCGGTGTACATCGCCGAGACGCCGAAGGTCAGCGACTTGTAGAGCGCGATGTTGACGCCCATCGCAACGGCTGCGATCGGCTGGTCGCGGATCGCGACCATCGCGCGCCCGATCCGACCGCGCAGCAGGTTCCACGCGAGCAGCATCATCACGAGCGTGCAGAACAGCGTGAAGAAATAGAGCCACTGGTCCTGCGACAGCGCCATCCACTGCGGCAACCATGACGGCGCGTCAGGCTTGACGATGACGATGCCCTGCGCACCGCCGGTCCATTTCCCGATCAACTTGTATTTGAGGATCTGCGGCATCGCCACGCCGAGCGCGAAGGTCGCGAGCGCGAGATACAGCCCTTCGAGCCGCAATGCCGGCAGTCCGAACAGGAATCCGCTGACCAGGCACACCGCACCCGCGATCGGGATCGTTGCCCAGTACGGAATGTTGAAGCGATCCATCAGGATCGCGGCCGTGTAGGCGCCGATCGCGTAGAACGCGCCGTGGCCGAGCGAGATCTGACCGTTGTAGCCGGTCAGCATGTTGAGGCCCATCAACGCGATCGCATAGACCAGCGCCAGCGTGAATTGGAACGTGCGGTAGTTGCTGATGAAGAAAGGCAGCACGCATGCGGCGACCAGCAGGGCGACAAGGCCCGCGATCTGCCACATGGTCGGGCGCGACGAGAGCGGACGACCGACCGTCATGGTCTTCATCGTCAGACCCGCTTCACCTGAACGCTGCCGAACAGGCCTTGCGGCCTGACCACCAGCACGGTGACGATCAGCACCAGCGCCACCGTGAGCTTGATCTCGGTGCCGATGTAGGTGCCGGCCACGTTCTCGAGCACGCCCACGATCAGGCCGCCGAGCACCGCGCCTCCGGGACTGTCGATGCCGCCGAGCAAGGCACCCGCGAAGGCGTAGAGCAGGATGCCCGACATCATGTTGGGCTCGAGGAAGACGATCGGCGCGACCATCATCCCGGCGATCGCACCGATCGCCGATGCCAGCCCCCAGCCGAGCGCGAGCATCCAGCCGACGCGAATCCCGACCAGCCGGCTCGACTCGGGATTCTGCGCGGCCGCGCGCATCGCCAGACCCAGCGGCGTGAAGCGAAAGAACACGTACAGGAGCGCGAGCACCATCAGCGTGATCGCGAGCGAGCCGAGCTCGTGCGACGACACATAGGAATTGTCGAACAGCGGCTTGGCGGGAAAGGGGCTCGGGAAGGATTTGATGGTGTATGAAAAAATCCAGCCGGCCAGGCTGTTCAGGATCACGAGCAAGCCGATGAACACGATCACGACCGCGAGGATCGAGGAGTTCTCCACCGGCCGAACGATCACGCGTTCGATCGCGACGCCGGCCACGAAGGCGACACCGACGGTGATGAAGAACGCTCCCCAGTACGGCATGCCCGCATTGATCAGGCTCCATGCGATGTAGGTCGAGCACATCGCCATCTCGCCCTGCGCGAAATTCACCAGGTGGGTCGCCTGATAGATCATCACCAGCGCGAGCGCGACGCTCGCATAGATGCCGCCGGTCGCGAGGCCGGACAGGATCTGATGGATGAGGAGGTCCATGGTCGAGGCGCTAGTAGCCGAGGTAGGAACGGCGCACCGACTCGTTGCCGCGGATCGCATCCGAAGTGCCGGATACGACCACGCGACCGGTTTCGAGCAGATAGGCATGGTCGGCCAGGTCGAGCGCGAGCGCCGCGTTCTGCTCGACCAGCAGCATGCTGACCTTCTCGTTCGCGTTGATCGTGCGCAGGATGTCGAACAGGCCCCTGACGATCAGCGGGGCGAGTCCGAACGACGGCTCGTCGAGCAGCAACAGTCGCGGCCTGGACATCAGCGCGCGCGACACCGCGAGCATCTGCTGCTCGCCGCCGGACAGCGTGCCCGCCTGTTGTCGACGGCGTTCCTTCAGACGCGGGAAGTAGGCGTAGACGCGTTCGAAATCCGCCGGTACGTTGGCGCGATCGCGCCGCGTGTAGGCGCCCAGCCTGAGGTTCTCCTCGACCGTCAGGCCGAGGAAGGTGCCGCGTCCGTCGGGCACGTGGGCCACGCCTTGACGCACGATGTTCTCGGTCGCATCGCCTTCGATGTTGCGGTTCCCCAGGCGAATCGCGCCATCGGTCCTGACCATCCCGCAGACTGCGCGCAGCGTCGTGGTCTTGCCCGCGCCGTTGGCGCCGAGGATGGTGGTGATGCCGCCTTCCTCGACGTCGAAGTCCATGCCGTGCAGCACGCAGGTCGCGCCGTAGCGCGCGAACAATCCGCGGACTTCGAGCAGCGCGGCCATCAGTGTTCCGTCCCGAGATAGGCGCGTATCACTTCGGGATGGGCCTGCACTTCGGCGGGCGTGCCGTCGGCGATCTTCCTGCCGAAGTCGAGCGCGACCACCTTGTCGGAGACGCGCATCACCAGGTTCATGTGGTGCTCGACCAGCAGGATGGTCAGTTGCAGGCGATCGCGGATGTCGCGCAGCAAGGTCATCAGACCAGCGACCTCTTCGTGGTTGAGGCCGCCGGCCGGTTCGTCGAGCAGCAACAGGCGCGGCTCGCTGGCGAGTGCGCGTCCGAGCTCGACTCGCTTTTGCGTGCCGAACGGAAGATCGACCACGCGGGCATCGGCCACCGCATCGAGTTCGAGCAACGCGATGATCTCGTCGGCCTTCTGTGAAAGCCTTTCTTCTTCGCGATGTACGAAGGGCAACCGGATCGCGTTGGAAAAGAATCCCGAGCGCGTGCGGCAATGGCCGCCGAGCATGATGTTCTGGCGCACCGTCATGGTCGAGAACAGCGCGAGGTTCTGGAACGTGCGGCCGATGCCCAGGCCCGCGATGCCATGGCGGGAAACTTCAGTCAGTGGACGATCGTCGAAAACGATCGCGCCTTCGTCGAAGACATACAGGCGCGACAGGCAGTTGAAGAGCGTGGTCTTGCCCGCGCCGTTCGGACCGATCAAGCCGACGATCTCTCCGGCCGCGACCGAAAAGCTGACCTTGTCCAATGCCGTGATGCCGCCGAATCGCACGACGATCTCGGACACCCGCAACAACTCCTTCGCGCTGGACACGGTAGCGATCGGGGTCTCCTGGTTGAATACGTGTTATCGCGTGCCGACTGGATCGAAAGTCGGTGCTGTCGCGGGAAATCTATCGACCAACGGACGCGACAACAATCAAGGTAAACACGGGGGTGCCGCCGGTGCGCGTTATCATTCGCGCCACTGAACACTCTCCCAACGCGGGCCCGGCCATGGGCCGTGCGCACGCAACATCCCGATGCAAGAACCCGACGAACTGCCGTTGCTCGCAACGGCATCGTTCCAGCAATCCCCTCTGCTTGCCGGCCTGAACCCCGAGCAACTTGCGGCCGTCACTTTGCCTGCGCAACCCGCGCTGATCCTCGCGGGCGCGGGCAGCGGCAAGACGCGCGTGCTCACGACGCGCATGGCGTGGTTGATCCAGACGCATCAGGTATCGCCCGCCAACGTGCTGGCCGTGACCTTCACCAACAAGGCCGCCAAGGAAATGCTGGCGCGTCTTGGAACGATGCTGCCGATCAATTTGCGCGGCATGTGGATAGGCACGTTTCACGGTCTGTGCAATCGCTTCCTGCGCACCCACTATCGCGACGCGGCGCTGCCACAGACCTTCCAGATCCTCGACGTGGCCGACCAGATCGCGGCCGTCAAGCGCATGCAGAAGAATTTCGGCATCGACGAAGAGCGCTATCCGCCGCGCCAGACGGCGTGGTTCATCAACGGCGCGAAAGAGAAGGGGCAGCGCGCGAAGGACGTCGAGATCGACAGCGACTTCGACGGCAAGCTCGTCGAGATCTATCGTCTCTACGACGAGCAATGCCAGCGCGAAGGCGTGGTCGATTTCGCCGAGCTGCTGCTGCGCTCGTACGAACTGCTCACGCGCAATCAGCCGCTGCGCGAGCACTATCAGGCGCGCTTCCGGCACATCCTGGTCGACGAGTTCCAGGACACCAACGTGCTGCAGTACAAGTGGTTGAAGCTGCTCGCCGGTCTCGGCACGCCCGACCCCGCGGCGATCTTCGCGGTCGGCGACGACGACCAGAGCATCTATGCGTTTCGGGGCGCGAACGTGGGCAACATGGCCGAGTTCGAGCGCGAGTTCCGGGTCCAGAACGTCATCAAGCTCGAGCAGAACTATCGCTCGCACGGCCACATCCTGGATGCGGCCAACGCGCTCATCAAGAACAATGGCGCGCGCCTCGGAAAGAATCTCTGGACCGATGCCGGCGTGGGCGAACCGGTGCGCGTCTATGAAGCGAGCAGCGACGCGCAGGAAGCGCAGTGGCTGGTCGATGAAGTCAAGGCGTTGGTGCGCGAAGGGCTGAGGCGCTCGGACATCGCGGTGCTCTATCGCTCCAACGCGCAGTCGCGCGTGATCGAACACGCGCTCTTCTCGGCCGGCATTCCCTATCGCGTCTATGGCGGCTTGCGCTTCTTCGAACGCCAGGAGGTCAAGCACGCGCTCGCCTATCTGCGGCTGATTGCAAACACCGACGACGACACCTCGTTCGCGCGCATCGTCAACGTGCCGGCGCGCGGCATCGGCGCGCGTTCGATCGAGGTTCTGCAGGACGCGGCCAAGAGTGCGAACAGTTCGCTCCATGCTGCCGCAAGCGCACTCGCGGATGGCGCGGGTGCGCGTGCGGGCGCGCGTGCCAATGCGGCCGCCGCGGCGAAGCTCGGCATCTTCGTGAAGCTGATCGAACGCCTGCGCCTGGAGACGCAGGCGATGCCGCTTTCCGAAATGATCGAACACGTCAATCATGAGAGCGGCCTGATCGCGTTCTACGAGAGCGAGAAGGACGGCGCCGAACGCAAGGAGAACCTGGACGAACTCGTCAATGCCGCTGCGAGTTTCGCTGGCGAAGAAGGCTTCGCGTTGAACGCACGCGCCAATCGGATCCCCGGGTCGATGTCCACTTCGATCCAGGCGCCGCGCGCGGAGTTGCAGACCCCCGGCGCCATCGACGCCGACGTCGAGGTCGGCAATGCCGGCGATCCGCAGGTGCTCGATGCGGGCACGGTCGAACCGGTGTTCGCGTCGCCGCTCGACGCCTTTCTTTCGCACGCGTCGCTCGAAGCCGGCGACAACCAGGCGGGCGCGGGACAGGACGCCTTGCAATTGATGACGGTGCATTCGGCCAAGGGCCTCGAGTTCGACGCGGTCTTCATCGGTGGACTCGAAGAAGGACTCTTCCCGCACGACAACAGCACCACCGATCAGGCTGGCCTCGAAGAAGAACGCCGCCTGATGTACGTCGCGATCACGCGCGCGCGAAAGCGCCTCTACCTGTCGTTCTCGCAGACCCGCATGTTGCACGGGCAGACCCGCTACAACCCCAAGTCGCGCTTCTTCGACGAACTGCCCGACGAGACGCTCAAGTGGCTCACGCCGCGCACCGGGCTGGCGCGTCCGGGTTATGGAGGTGGCTTCGGCGCAGGCTTCGGAAGCAACCCCAACACCTACGGTCGTCACAGCGCCGCATGGGACGACGCGCCGACCAGCGAGGCGCTGCCCGCATGGACCGCGAACAAGCGCGGCGGCGATGCGCGCTTTCGCATCGGACAAAGCGTCGTGCACGCGAAATTCGGCGAAGGCGTGATCGTCAATCTCGAAGGCAGCGGCAACGACGCGCGCGCCCAGATCAACTTCGGGCGGCAAGGCATGAAGTGGCTCGCGCTCGGCATCGCGAAACTCGAGGCGGCATGACGATGCCGACCAGTCCACTCGAAATCGCGGCGAACGTATTCAACCTGCTGTCGGTGTGGTTCTCGGCACGCAACAGCGTCCACACGTGGTGGAGCGGCATCGTCGGCTGTGCGCTCTATGCGGTGATGTTCACGGGCGTCAAGCTGTATGCGGACGTGACGCTGCAGATCTTCTTCATCGCTTCGTGCATCGTCGGCTGGTGGAACTGGAAGAAGGGTGGGGGGCGCGGCGCGAAGATCGGCAGCGAGGGAATTTCAACGCTCGAGCCCATCTCGACCGAACTCCCGATCACGCGCGTCGCACCGCTTGCCGCGCTCGCCTTCGCTGCGCTCGCGGTGTTGTCGGCGGCCGGCTACGGAGCGCTGCTGCACGGCTTCACCGACGCGGCCAATCCCTTCGTCGACTCGACCGTGCTGGCGCTGTCGGTCCTCGCGCAATTGCTGATGGTCGCGCGAAAGATCGAGACCTGGCCGGTATGGTTCGCGGTCGATTGCATCGCAGTTCCGCTCTATGCGTCCAAGGGCCTTTGGATGACGGCCGTGGTCTATGCCTTCTTCCTGGTGCTGGTGGTGATGGGCTGGCTGCGCTGGTCGAAACTGATAGCGCGCGGCGCACGTATCGAACCCATGGTTGAAACTCGCGCATGAGGACTGACGCATGAGGACCGACGCATGAATCCGGCAGGATCAACGTTGAAGTCGCCGTTCGAGGCGTCGCTCACCCGGCCGTTCACCGAGCCGTTCGCGCTCGACGGGCCGGTGCATCGCGAGCCGCGCGGCATCGCGCGTGTCGCCGTGGTCGGTGGCGAGAGCACCGGCAAGAGCACGCTGGTGGCGGCGCTCGGTGCGCGTTACGGTGAACCGTGCGTGGCCGAATTCGGGCGCACCTTGTGGGAAGAGCGCGGCGGTCAGCTCGTCTATGATGACTTGCGCGCGATCGGCGTGCGGCACGTCGCCGACGAAGACGATGCGACCGCGCGCGCGACGCGCTGCGCGTTCATCGACACCACCCCCTTGACGACGCTCTGGTACAGCCTCGACGGCTATGCCAAGGCCGATCCCGAGCTCGTCGGTCTGTCGTGGCGCCAATACGACCTCATGCTGGTCTGCGCGCCTGACTTCCCGTTCGTGCAGGACGGCTCGCGCTCGTCGGAGGATTTTCGTTTGCGGCACGATCGCTGGATACGCTCGATCCTGCACGCGCGCGGCGTCGACTACATCGATGCCCGCGGCGCCATCGAAGCACGCGTCGCACAGGTCGCGGCGTTGCTCGACCCGCTCTATGGACGATCGCGGCGCGAGTCCGCCCCGTGAGGCCGCCGCGTAAGTCCGCACATGGGGCCGATCGCCGCCCGCGTTAGAATGCGACGCTTGTGCATCGCTGACGACGCCTCGTGCAATTCGAATTTCCGATTCGCGTCTATTACGAAGACACCGACACCGGCGGCATCGTCTTCTACGCGAACTACCTGAAGTTTTTCGAGCGCGCGCGAACCGAGTGGCTGCGCAGCGGGCGCAATGCGGGCAGCGATGGCGATCGCGGCATCGTACGGGTCCCCGGAATTTCCCAGCAGCAGGTCGCCGACGAACTGGGCCTGATGTTCGTGGTGCGTTCGACCGCGGTGGACTACAAGCGTCCCGCGCGACTCGATGACGTGATCCGCATCGTATCGCGCGTCGAGCGCCTCGGCCGCGTCGGCATCGACTTCTACCAGGAGGCTCTCATCGACAGTTCGGCAAATGGCAACGGCACATTGCTCGCCGCAGGACGCATCAAGGTCGGTTGCGTGACGCGCGATGGACTGCGCCCGATGCCGATTCCCGAGGCGGTACGCCTGATCTTCGCGCCGGCGGGCTGAGAGTCCTCGACCATGAGTTCCTTCCCACGCGTCTCCGACGCACTTCGACCATGACCCATTTCAATTGCCCATGAACGTGAACGTCTCGCAGGACATGTCGATCATCTCGCTGGTTACCCACGCGAGCATCCTGGTTCAGATCGTGCTGGCCCTGCTGCTGATCGTGTCGTTGATGAGCTGGACCTACATCTTCAAGAAGTTCTTCGACGTCAAGAAGGCGCAGCGCCAGACCGATCGCTTCGAGGAAGATTTCTGGTCGGGCGGCGACCTCAACGATCTGCATGCGCGCGTCAACAATCGGCGCGAGCACGTGGGCGCGCTGGGTCGCGTGTTCGAAGCGGGCATGCGCGAGTTCCTCAAGTTCCGGCAGCAGAAGGTCGAACCGGGGGCGCAGCTCGACGGCGCGAGACGTGCGATGCGCGCGGCCTACCAGCGCGAGATGGACGTGCTCGAAGCGCACCTGTCCTTCCTCGCATCGGTGGGCTCGGTCAGTCCCTACGTGGGATTGTTCGGCACCGTGTGGGGGATCATGAATGCGTTTCGCAGCCTCGCGAACGTGCAGGTGGCCACGCTTGCGCACGTCGCTCCCGGCATTGCCGAAGCGCTGGTCGCAACCGCGCTCGGCCTGTTCGCCGCGATCCCTGCGGTGATCGCGTACAACCGCTTCATCCACGAGACCGATCGGCTGGCGGTGCGCTTCGAGAACTTCATCGAGGAGTTCTCCAACATCCTGCAGAGACAGGTGCACTGATGGCAGGCTCGGTCTCACGCGGCTCCTCGATGCGCGGCGGGCGCAAGCATCGCGCGATGAGCGAGATCAACGTCGTGCCCTACATCGACGTGATGCTGGTGCTGTTGATCATCTTCATGGTCGCCGCTCCGCTGGTGTCGCCGGGCACCATCGATCTGCCCAGCGTGGCCAGGAGTTCGCAGGCGAAAGAGACGCCGATCAACGTGATCGTCAAGGCCGACAAGAGCGTGAGCGTGAAGGACATGAAGACCGGCAGCGAGCAGAAGGCGGCGATGAAGGACGTGGCTGCGATCGTCGCGCAGATGCAGGCGGGCGATGCCGAGCGGCCGGTCGTGATCTCGGGCGACAAGAAGGTCGAGTACGACGCGATCCTGCAGATCATGGATGGGCTGCGGTCGCAAGGCATCGCGCGCGTCGGCCTCTCCGTGCAGCCGCGTAGCTGAACACTCGATTGCGATGAGCGCCACTCTCGCCCGTCCCAGCCACGTTCCGCATTCGGGCGGCAGCGCACGCGCGATCGCGTTGGCGGTGCTGATGCATGTGCTGCTCGGCGCGCTGCTGTTCTTCGGCATCCGCTGGCAGAGCAGCGCACCTGCGGTGATCCAGGCCGAGCTGTGGAGCGCGATGCCGCAGACCGCGGCGCCGGCGCCGCGGCCGGTCCCTCCGCCCACCAGGGTCGAAGCACCCAGGCCCGAACCCAAGGCCGAGGTAGAGCCGCCGAAGATCAAGCCCGACATCGTCGAGAAGGCGCCCGTCAAGGTCGAGCCGCCGAAGAAGAAAGAGCCGGTGAAAGTGGAAGCGCCCAAGCCGCAACCCAAGCTCGAGCCGGTCAAGACGCCGCCCAAGCCCGAGCCGGTCAAGACGCCGCCCAAGCCCGTGGTCGAAGCGCCGCCGCGTCCGCCGTCCGATCTCGCCAACATCCTCGCTTCGGCCGGAACGCCTTCGACCGGCAAGGATCAACAGACCAGCGGACCGCGTGGCCGCGAGAACTACATCTCGCGCCTGCAGAACGCGATTCGCACGCAGATGCGTTACCCGGCGACCTCTGCGGGCAATCCGTTGGTCGAGATACATATCGAGCAATTGCCCAATGGTGAAGTGACCGGCGTCACGGTGCTCAAGGCCAGCGGAGTGCAGAGCTTCGATGAGGCCGTCGAGCGTGCCATTCGCGCCGCATCGCCATTGCCGAAGGATGAGCAGGGCAAGGTCGAGCGGGACCTGAAGCTGGATTACAAGATGTACGACAAGCCCTGAGTGCGCCACTTGTGCGTTTACACCAGCGCTCTCAATTTTTTTGAAATGAAAATATTCATGACGATGTCTCTTCAAGCTCTCGCAAGACACCTCGCGGCCGGCGCATTGATGTACGCCGCAGCGACCGGCATCGCGAGCGCGCAGCTCAAGTTCGAGATCTCTGGAACCGGTGCGAACCAGATCCCGATCGCGATCGCCAACTTCGCCACCAGCGGCAATCCGCCGCAGGACGCAGCGCAGATCGTTCGCGACGACCTGGCGCGAAGCGGGCTCTTCAAGCTCGTCGATGCGGGTGCGACGCCGCTGCCCGACACGACAGCCGTCAACTATGGCGAATGGAAAGGAAAGGGCGCTGATGCGATCGTGGTCGGCAGCGTCAATCGCCTCGCCGACGGTCGCAGCGACGTACGCTTCAAGCTCTACGACAACGGCCGTCAACTCGACCTGGGCGGCCTCGCTTTGACCTCGACGCAGGCCAACACGCGCCTGTCGGCACACCGCATCTCCGACTACGTGTACGAGAAGCTCACGGGTGAGAAGGGCGTCTTCTCGACCCGCATCGCCTATGTACTGAAGCAGGGCACGCAGCGCTACGAGCTGCAGATCGCCGACGCCGACGGCTTCAATCCGCAGAGCGCGCTGGTGTCGCGTGAGCCGATCATCTCGCCGGCGTGGTCGCCCGACGGGACGCGCCTCGCCTACGTGTCGTTCGAAGCCAGGAAGCCGGTCATCTACGTCCACACCATCACCACCGGCCAGCGCGTGCCGGTAGCGAACTTCAAGGGCAGCAACAGCGCGCCCTCGTGGTCGCCCAACGCGCGTCAACTCGCGATCACCTTGACGCGCGACGGCAACTCGCAGGTCTATCTGATCAATGCCGACGGTTCGTCGGCGCGGCGTCTGACGCAGTCGGCCGGCATCGACACCGAGCCCGAGTTCGCGCCGGATGGCCAGAGCATCTACTTCACCAGCGATCGCGGCGGCGGTCCGCAGATCTATCGCATGTCGGTGGGCGGCGGCGATGCGCAACGCGTGAGCTTCAAGGGCGACTACAACATCAGCCCGCGCATCTCGCCCGACGGCAAGTCGCTGGCGTACATCTCGCGTCGCGGCGGGCGCTTCCAGGTCTATGTGCTCGACCTCGCAGCGGGCCAGGAGACGGCCCTCACCGAGACCGCCAAGGACGAATCGCCGAGCTTCGCACCGAACGGCAAGCTGATCCTTTATGCAACCGAAGTCGGCGGCCGCGGCGTGCTCGCGGTGGTGTCGTCGGACGGACACGTCAAGCAACGCATCACGACGGTCCAGGGCGGCGACGTGCGCGAGCCTACCTGGGGTCCCTATCTGCCATGAACGGCGTACGCCGGGAGCCCGGCCAACGATCTATGAAGCTCAGTGTGCGACTGATCGACAGTGCACACGACTTCTGAGATACAGCAGCGATCCATCGAGGGCAGTGAACCTTCGAGGGCAAGAATTCGTCATAACCGCACTTCCATCCTCAAGGAGTCAAACATGAAGCTCGCCACGCGTATTACCGCGCGCAACAGCCTGATCGCAGTCACTCTCGCCGTGCTCGGCGCTTGCAGCCAGGGCGTGAAGCTCGACGACAAGGCACCCGTCGTGGACAACACCGGCACGCCCGCAACTGGCCCCGACACGCGCAGCGTTCAGCGCGTCGAGACCGATACCACCAGCCTCGACGCGGCCGCCCGCGAGCTGGCGAAGAAGAGCATCTACTTCGACTACGACAGCTATGTCGTGAAGGACGAGTTCCGTCCGGTGGTCGAGGCCAACAGCAAGTTCCTCAACACCAACCGCGGCCGCAAGGTGATCGTCCAAGGCAACACCGACGAGCGCGGCGGCAGCGAATACAACCTCGCGCTCGGCCAGAAGCGCGCTGAAGCGGTTCGCAAGCAACTCGCGCTGGTGGGAGTCCCCGAAGCGCAGATCGAAGCGGTCAGCCTGGGCAAGGAAAAGCCGCGCGCCACCGGTCATGACGAAGCCGCCTGGGCCGAGAATCGTCGCGCCGACTTCGTGTATCAGTAATGGGCGGGGACTTGGCTATGTCGCCGTCGAAGTCACTGTCCCTGGCTTCGTCGATGCGGCGCTCGCGCGCGACGGGACCGGCCCGGCGGCGGGTCGCGCCCGCAAGGCTCGTCGCGTCGCTCGCCACGGCGGCTGCGGCGTCATTGCTGTTGTGGGCCGCGCCGGCCTCGGCCGGCCTGTTCGACGACGACGAGGCGCGCAAGGCCATCCTCGACTTGCGCTCCAAGGCGGATGCGAACCAGCGCGACATCGCGAGTCAACTCGAACTGCAGCGGCGCAATCAGGCCGATGTGACCAACCAGCTCGAAGCATTACGGCAGGAGATCTCGCGGCTGCGCGGGCAGATCGAATCGCTGTCCAACGATCTGGCCAACGAACAGAAGCGCACCAAGGACTTCTACGTCGATCTCGACGGACGGCTGCGCAAGGTCGAGCCGCAGCAGACCACCGTCGATGGCCAGACCGCGACCGTCGATCAGAACGAATCCCGGAGCTACGAAGCCGCGCTCGCGCAGTTCAAGAGCAGTGACTTCAAAGGCGCGGTCGGATCGTTCCAGAATTTCCTCGCGCGTTATCCATCGTCGGCGTACGCACCGGCGGCGCAGTACTGGGTAGGTACGAGCTATTACGCGCAGCGCGACTACAAGGCCGCGATCGCCGCGCAGCAGATGGTGATCAAGAATTATCCGACCAGCCCGCGCGCGGCCGACGCGATGCTCAACATCGCCAGCAGCCAGACCGACATGGGCGACAAGCGCGCGGCAAAGCAGACGCTCGATGCCTTGATCGCCAAATATCCCGACACGCAGGCCGCCAGCACGGCGCGCGATCGCATTCCGACGCTGCGGTGACGGACCGCTGCGGAGGGTCCACGACGTTCGCGCGAGGGTGGCCGGTTTGACCGAGTAGCCCTCACTTCCTATAATCGCGCGCTTCGGGTCGTTAGCTCAGTTGGTAGAGCAGCGGACTTTTAATCCGTTGGTCGCAGGTTCGAATCCCGCACGGCCTACCAACCTTCTCAGCGTTCGCAAGGCAAGAACAACCGGCAATCGCGCAACCGTTCACGTGGGTCGTTAGCTCAGTTGGTAGAGCAGCGGACTCTTAATCCGTAGGTCGAGTGTTCGAGCCACTCACGGCCCACCAGTACTTCAAGGGGTTAGCGTCAGCTAGCCCCTTTTTCTTTTGCGGGTTGTGATGGATTTGTGCCGTGAACGGGCCAACTCCCTATCACGCAGCCTGCCCAGGAGCTCCGCACAAGGCGCTAGATGAGCGGAGGAAAGGTGAGCGTATCGACTCACATCTTCGCACTCGTCCAAGCCCCCGACAGCATCGCAAGTCCGGTTGCCGGAAAGACCCCGTATAAGCGACCATTCCTCATGAGTCGCGAACCGGGTAGTCGCGATTCTCACTTCCACAACGAACACTTCGACTCCGCCTTCGTCGCGAAAGCCTGATCGCCCGGTACTGTCGCGACGAGCTTGTAGTAATCCCACGGATATTTCGATTCACTCGGGGTCTTGACCTGCATCAGGTACATGTCGTGAACCATGCGGCCGTCTGAGCGGATGATTCCGTTGGTGGCGAACATGTCGTTGATCCTTGCCGACTTCATCTGCGCCATGACCTTGTCGGCTTCGTCGGTGCCGGCGGCCTTGACGGCCTTCAGGTAGGTCAACGTGGCCGAGTAGTCGGCGGCTTGGGTCGATGACGGCTCCTTCTTCATCTTGTCGAAGTAGCGCTTGGCCCAGGCGCGAGTCTCCGGAGTGCGGTCCCAATACCAGGCGTCGGCGAGATACATGCCCTGCGTGACGTTCAGTCCCAATGAATGCACGTCGGTGATGAACATCAGCAAGCCCGCTAGCTTCATCGTCTTCGTGATGCCGAACTCGTTGGCGGCCCTGATCGAGCTGACCGTATCACCACCGGAGTTGGCGAGTCCGAGAATCTTGGCCTTCGAGCTCTGCGCCTGCAGGAGGAAGGATGCGAAGTCCGACGTATTCAAAGGATGCCTGACGCTGCCGAGCACCTTGCCGCCGTTGGCCTTCACCACATCAGACGCGTCCTTTTCGAGCGAGGCGCCGAAAGCATAGTCGGCGGTCAGGAAGTACCAGGTGTCGCCACCCTGCTTGACGATCGCCGAACCCGCGACCTTCGACAATGCGATCGTGTCGTACGAGTAATGCACCGTGTACGGTGTGCACTCTTCATTGGTGAAGCGCGCGCTGCCCGCGGAAACGATGATGATCGGCTTCTTCTTTTCGGCGGCAACCTTATTCATCGCCAGCGTGGCGCCCGAGTTTGTGCCGCCGATCAAGACATCGACGCCCTGCTGATCGATCCATTCACGGGATTTGCTCGCCGCGACGTCGGCCTTGTTCTGGTGATCAGCCACCAGCAACTCGATCTTCTTGCCGTTAACCGACCCCCCAAAGTCGGCGATTGCCATCCTGATCGCCTCGACGCCGCCCTGGCCGTCGATGTCTGAGTAGAGCCCCGAGATGTCGGTGATGAAGCCGATGCGAATCACATCACCCGAGATCTGCGCGAACACGGGTGCGCTCGCGGCC
>JBBQCA010000002.1:0-37942 GCA_038318315.1 Burkholderiales bacterium
GAAGCAGCGGCCGCCGTTCGCAGCCAGGCCGGACGCGTCGATCGACCCCGCAGCGCTCGCAAGGGGTCAAGCGATCGCCACCGTCGGTGACGGCGCCAAGCAGGTTCCGGCTTGTGTCGCGTGCCATGGCGTGGGCCTGACCGGCATGGAGCCCGGCATTCCCGGCCTGGTCGGCCTGAAATCGGGATACATCGTTGCGCAACTCACGAGTTGGCGCGTCGGATCGCGTCACGCGATCGAGCCGGACTGCATGAGGCGCATCGCCTCGCGCTTGTCGGAAACCGACGTGGCCGCGGTCGCCGCGTGGCTCGCCAGCCGCGATCCGCCGCGCGATCCGTCGCCGGAGTCTTCCAACCTGGTCCGCATGCCGCTCGCCTGCGGAAGCCAGCGGTGAGCAGCACGCGCAAGAAGGTGCTGATCGGCGTGGCGGCATGCCTCGTCATCGGCGCGCTTGCTATCGGGTGGCTGCTGTTTCCCCGCGGCTTTCTGCCTCGCGTTGTCGGAGCGCCGGTCGCCAGCGCGACGACGCAGACGATCGCGCGCGGCGAATACCTTGCGCGCGCCGGCGATTGCGTCGCCTGCCACACGATGCCGTCGGCCAAGGCCTTCGCGGGCGGGCGCGCGATGGCCACGCCCTTCGGCGATCTCTTCGTGCCCAACATCACGCCCGACGACGAGACCGGCATCGGGCTTTGGACGTCCGACGACTTCTATCGAATGATGCACACCGGCGTATCGCGCGACGGCACGCTGATGTATCCCGCGATGCCGTTCGCGTCCTATACGAAAGTGACGCGCGATGACTCGGACGCGATCTTCGCCTACCTGCAATCGGTGCCGCCGATCCGCCAGAAGAATCGGCCGCACGAGCTGCGCTTTCCCTACAACAATCGCGATCTGCTGCTGGGCTGGCGAGCGCTGTATTTCAGGGAAGGCAGTTTCGTCGCGGACCCCAAGCAATCGACGCAGTGGAACCGCGGCGCCTATCTGGTCCAGGGGCTGGGCCACTGCGCGATGTGCCACACCGCGATCAATGCGCTCGGCGGATCGAGCGAGTCGAAGGCCTTCGAAGGCGGCATGATTCCCAACCAGAACTGGTATGCGCCGTCCTTGACCTCGCGCCGTGAGGCGGGGCTGGGTGACTGGAGTACCAAGGACATCGGCGACCTGCTGCAGGTGGGCGTCTCGTCGCGCGCGACGGTGTACGGTCCGATGGCCGAGGTGGTCTACAACAGTCTGCAGTACCTGTCGGACGAGGACGTCGCCGCGATGGCGGTGTATCTGAAAGACCTCGCGCCGCGCGACGCGGAGCCGCCCGTCACCAGCAACGCGCGCCTGGTCAGTCCCGATGTGATGGAACTCGGTCGGCACGTGTATGCGCGGCAATGCGCCGTGTGTCATGGCGACGAAGGCAAGGGACAGGCGCCGATGATGCCGCCGTTGGCCGGCAATCGGTCGATCGTGATGGCGTCGCCGGTCAATTCGATCCGGATGGTGCTCAACGGCGGCTACGCGCCAGGGACTGCGAAGAATCCGCGGCCGCATGGCATGCCGCCGTTCGCGCACGTGCTCAACGACGACGAGGTCGCTGCGGTCGTCACCTACATCCGCGTCGCGTGGGGCAACAACGCGACGCCGGTGGCAGCGGCCAACGCCAACGAACTGCGCAAGGCACTGCCTGAATGAAGCACGAGGCACCCTGATGAAAACCGACGCGACACACGCAACCCCCGAGCCCGCCGACGACGCGCAGGTCGAGCGCATCGTCGACCTTGGGCCGGCGGGCGCGTTCGCGGTGGCCGGCATCGCAACGGCGATCGTCATCGCCCTCTACTTTGCATTCTATTTTTTCGTTTATCTGCCGCGAGGCATCGTGCAGTGAACGCGCTCGAGTCTCACGAAAAACGAGACGGCGCTTCCGGCCCGGAGGCGGTCGCGATCGCGGCGGAGAAGCGCTGGATGGTGGTGGTCGCGCTGATCATCGTGATGCTGATCGCGATGATGGTCTTCACCGGCGTCCACTGGGCCGCGATGCCGCCTTCGCGGGTCGAGACGATCGACCCGCGAACCCTGCATCTGTCGGGCGAATTCGTCGAGGACAACCTCGGCACGCGCGTGGGCAGCGACGGCAAGGTGACCGTGCGCCTGATCGCGCAGCAGTATTCGTTCGTGCCCCAGTGCATCGTCGTCCCGGCCGAGATGCCGGTCACGTTCCGCGGCACCAGCAGCGACGCGATCCACGGCTTCGTGATCGGCACGACCAACGCCAACGTGATGCTCGTGCCGGGCTTCGTCGCGACCTTCACGACTTCCTTCAAGCGCATCGGGGAACAGTTGATGCCGTGCCACGAATACTGCGGCACCGGTCACGAGGCGATGTGGGCGCGCGTGCAGGTGATCGACCCGATCGAGTTCCTCGCGAAGACGCGCAACGGCGAGAGGCTGAGCTGTGTTCGTCGCTAGGCGCCTCGTCCTCGCCCACTTCTGGGTCGCCTTCGTGGCGTTCGCGGTGGCCGTGCTGCTGGGTGAGTGGCAGATGTTCATCCGCAGCCCGCTGCACGCGTGGATCGACAATCCGGAGCTCTACTACCGCTCGGTGACCGCGCACGGCACCGTGATGGCGTACGTGTTTCCGACGCTGGTCGCGATGGGTTTCGGCTACGCGATCACCGAGCTCGCTTTGAAGCGCCCGCTGCTCGGCGTGCGCTGGGCCTGGGGCGGCTTCTGGATGGTGATGGTGGGCACGGTGATGGCCTCGACTCCGGTCGCGCTGGGCCGCGCCTCTGTGCTGTACACCTTCTATCCGCCGCTGATCGCCAACGCCTTCTTCTATCTGGGCATCGTGCTGGTGGTCATCGGGTCATGGGTGTGGGTGGCGCTCATGATCATCAACCTGCGGGCCTGGAAGAAGGACAACCCGGGCGCCACCGTGCCGCTTGCGATGTTCGGCAATGTCGCCAGCGCCTACCTGTGGGCGTGGACGTCGATTGGCGCCGCGGTCGAGATCATCGTCCTGATCCTGCCGGTCGCGCTCGGCTTCAAGGACACCATCGACGCGGGACTGTCGCGCGTGTTCTTCTCCTGGACGCTGCACGCGATCGTCTACTTCTGGCTGATGCCGACCTACATGGTCTTCTACACGCTCGTTCCCCGCGCCATCGGCGGCCGGCTCTACAGCGACACGATGGGCCGCGTCGCGTTCGTGCTGTTCCTGGTTTTCTCGATGCCGATCGGCATCCACCATCTCTTCGCCGATCCGCAGGTCGGCTCGGGATTCAAGTTCATGCACGCGCTGTTCACGGCGATGGTGTCGGTGCCGACCTTCCTGACGGTCTTCACGATCGTGGCGTCCGCCGAGATCGCGGCGCGCCTGCGCGGCGGCAAGGGATTGCTCGGTTGGGTGAAGGCGCTGCCGTGGGACAACCCGATGATGCTGGCGGTCACGTTTTCATTCGTCATGCTGGGCTTCGGTGGCGCCGGCGGGCTCATCAACATGAGCTACCAGATGAACGAGACGATCCACAACACGCAATGGGTGACGGGGCACTTCCACCTGATCTTCGGCGGCGCGATCGTCATCATGTATTTCATGCTGGCCTACGAGCTCTGGCCTCAGCTCACTGGCTGTGCACCGCTGCCGCCGAAGCTCGTCAAGGCGCAGCTCTGGCTCTGGTTCATCGGGATGATGGTCCTCACCATGCCGTGGCATCTGGTCGGGCTGATGGGCATGCCGCGTCGCATGGCCTACTTCGACTACACGCACCCGGCGATTCATCCGCAAGCCTGGACGGTGATCGCGTCCGTGATCGGCGGCCTGGCGCTGGTGGTGTCCGCGCTGCTGTTCGTGTTCATGCTCGCGAAGGCGAGAAGGCGGAGCGAGGAGCCCGAGCCCTTCACCTTCAGCGTCGCCGTCCACACGCCGGCCCGGGTGCCCGTGGCGTTGAATGGATTCGGGCTGTGGGTCGCGCTGATGATCGCGTTGACGGTCGTGAACTACGGCTTTCCGATCGTGCAGCTTGCGATGCTCGAGGGTACGTCGGTGCCCGCAATCCACGTGGGGGAACCGCGATGAGCGGCCCGCGTGTGTTTGCGTGGAGCAACCTCTGGTTTCGCTGGAGCATCGTCTCGTTTTGCGCATCGACCGTGGTGGCGATCCTGATCGGCTTCATCTGGCTGCCATCGGCGCAGGGAGATTTCAGCGCGCAGGGCCTGTGGGCCAGCATCTGTCGCGCCGCGGGCGTGCCTGCCCGCTGGAGCGAAGCGCCGCGGGCCATCGCAAGCGGCGAGCGTTCGACCGGCGTCGTGCTGAACGAGGAGATGGCCAGGCGCGGTAGCGACGTCGCGGTCGGCCGCGGCGCGACGCTGGCCCTGCAATGCACGACCTGTCATGGCGAACGTGGCGTCAGTGCGGCCAACGCGCCGAATCTGGCGGGACAGTATCCCGAGGTGATCGTCAAGCAGATGCTGGACTTCAAGCGCGGCGACCGCAGCAGCGCCGTGATGCAGGCCCTCGCTGCGAACCTGTCCGAGCCCGCGATACGCGACCTGGCCGCCTACTACGCTTACCTGCCCAAGCCGGGCACCGGCAATCTCGATGGCCAGGTTCCCGCGTTGGTCCGGGTCGGCGATCCGATCCGAAACGTCGCGCCCTGCGGCGCGTGCCACGGGGGCTTCGGCGACAAGCTGGGGGCGCCGTGGCTCGAGGGAATGCCGCGCGAGTACCTGGTCCTTCAACTGACCAGTTTCGCCAGCGGTGCGAGAAGGAACGACAGTCTCGCCCAGATGCGCAACATGGCGCGCTCGTTGTCCGCGACCGAGATCGAGGCGATCGCGAGCTACTACGCCGGGGCCGCCCCCAAGCCCAGGTAGAGGTCGTCTCCTCCAGGAGACTTCTAGAATGCGCGTCTCGAAGAATTCTCGAACGCGCAAACAAAACCTGCTCGCAGGGTCGGAATGGATGTCAGCGGCAAGGTAATGTCCGGTGTCGCGAACGACAACCATTGAACGCCCGATACCCGATCTCGATCCGATGACCGCCCCACCACAGACTCATGCCGGCCATACACCGATGATGCAGCAGTACCTGCGCATCAAGGGCCAGCATCCCGACACGCTGCTGCTGTATCGCATGGGCGACTTCTACGAGCTCTTCCATGACGATGCCAAGCGCGCGGCGCAACTGCTGGACATCACGCTGACGGCGCGCGGGCAATCGAGCGGGACGCCGATACCGATGGCGGGCGTGCCCTTCCATGCGCTCGATCAATATCTCTCCAAGCTGATCGCGCAGGGCGAGTCGGTCGCCATCTGCGAACAGATCGGCGACCCCGCGACCTCGAAAGGACCAGTCGCGCGCCAGGTGGTGCGCATCGTCACGCCGGGCACGCTGGCCGATGCCGGACTTCTGCCCGACAAGGCCGATCGCCTGCTCGTGGCCGTCTGCGTGAAACGATCGGCGCGCCTGAGATCGCTGGTGGCCGGCGTCGCGTGGGTCAACTTCGCGTCGGGCGAGATGCGCGTGATGGATTGTCCGATCGAGATGCTCGAGCGCACGCTCGATCGCCTGCGGCCTGCCGAGACGCTGTGCGTGGAGGAGGGCGATGCGCGCGAACATCTTCCGGCGGGGCTGCGCGTGGTGGCGCGGCCCGCCGATGACTTCGACGTCGCGAGCGGCCGCGCCAACCTGTGCGGCCATTTCGGCGTCGCGGATCTCGCGGCCTTCGGCGTCGTCGATGAACTGCTCGCGCTCGGCGCGGCGGGCGCGTTGCTGAAGTACCTGCGCCAGACGCAGGCGCTCGATGGAGACGCCGGCGAAGTGCAAGCGGTGCGGCAGGCGCCGCGTCACACGCTCGCGCACATCACCGGCCTCGCGGTCGAACGCGACGATCGCACCATCGCACTCGATGCGGCGACGCGCCGCAATCTCGAGATCAGCGAGAGCCTCGCGACCGGCGACATCACGAGTCGATCGGGCGGCTCGGCCTCGCGATCGTCGACGCTGTTCGGCCTGCTGGACGTGTGCGCGACACACATGGGCAGCCGTCTCCTGCGCCACTGGTTGCACGAGCCGTTGCGCGAGCGCGACCTGCCGTCGCGGCGCAGTCTCGCGGTCGAGGCATTGATGAATCGCGCGGGCGCGGCATCGCACGCCGAGGCGCTGCAGGCGCGCCTGGCCGGCATGGCCGATATCGAGCGCATCGCCGCGCGCATCGCATTGCGCAGCGCGCGTCCGCGCGACCTGTCGGGCTTGCGCGATGCGCTGTCGCGCCTGAGTGCGCTGCGCGATGCGCTCGCCGATGCGGCGCGCCCCAATGCCATGGAGAGCTCGCGCGACGAGCATCATGCGGACAGCCAGGCGTTGATAGCCGAACTGATCGCCGCCCTCGCCACACCCGCCGACGTCTGCGATCTTCTGACCCGCGCGATCGCGATCGAACCCGCGGCCCAGGTCCGCGACGGCGGCGTCATCGCCAATGCCTACGACGCGGAGCTCGACGAATTGCGCGCGCTCTCCGAGAACGCCGGCGCCTATCTGGTCGAACTCGAAGCGCGCGAACGCGCGCGCACCGGCATCGCCAACCTGCGCGTCGAATACAACAAGGTGCACGGCTTCTATATCGAGGTCACGCACGGTCGCACCGCGCAGGTCCCCGACGACTATCGTCGCCGGCAAACCACCAAGAACGCCGAGCGCTACATCACGCCCGAGTTGAAGGCCTTCGAAGACAAGGCACTGTCCGCGCGGGAGCGTGCGCTGGCGCGCGAGAAGCGGCTTTACGAGGACGTGCTCGATGCGCTGCTGCCGGCTATCGCCACCCTGCAACGCATCGCGCGTGCGATCGCGACGCTCGATGTGTTGTGCGCATTCGCCGATCGCGCGTCCGCGTGGTCGTGGACGCGGCCGACCTTGGTCGATGAGCCCGGCATCGCGATCGAGGCGGGTCGCCATCCGGTCGTCGAGGCGCAGTGCGCCGAGCGTGCAGGCGCCGATCGCTTCGTGCCCAACGACGCCACGCTCGGCCCCGAACGCCGCATGCTGATCGTCACCGGCCCCAACATGGGCGGCAAGTCCACCTTCATGCGCCAGACCGCGCTGATCGTGTTGCTCGCGTACTGCGGCAGTTTCGTGCCTGCGAGCCGCGCCGTGATCGGACCGATCGATGCGATCTTCACGCGCATCGGCGCATCCGACGATCTCGCCGGCGGACGCTCGACCTTCATGGTCGAGATGACCGAAGCCGCGTCGATCCTGAATCAGGCCACCGCTTCGAGCTTGGTGCTGGTCGACGAGATCGGACGCGGCACATCGACCTTCGACGGCCTCGCGCTCGCCTGGGCGATCGCGCGACGCCTGGTCGAACACAATCGCGCGCTGACCTTCTTCGCGACCCACTACTTCGAGCTCACGCGCCTGGCCGACGAATATCCGTCGGTGGCGAACGTGCATCTGTCGGCGGTCGAACACGGGCGCGGCACCGTGCGCGAAATCGTTTTCATGCATGCGGTCGAAGAGGGGCCTGCGAGCCGCAGCTATGGCCTGCAGGTCGCGCGCCTCGCGGGTGTCCCGCATAGCGTGATCCGCAGCGCCGAGAAGCGGCTCGCGATTCTCGAGGAAGCCGCGCGCAACGCGCATCCGCAGCGCGATCTGTTCGATGCGGGCGCGGCCGATGCGAACGAAGCCGACGATGCGGGACTGGCGACCGAAGTCTTTGATGCGCTGGTCGCCATCGACCCGGATCAGTTGAGCCCGCGCGACGCGCTCGACGCGGTCTATCGATTGAAGCGGTTGACGAGCGGAACGCGCGGATGAGCGTGCGCGGCCTGGCGTTGCGACGGCCGGCAACGACCTTGCGCGCTGTTCGCGCCATCGCGCTGGCGTGCCTTGCATGGGGTGCGATCGCGCAGGCTGCGGCACAACCTGCGGTCGATGCGAAGAGCGAATTCAGTTTCGCGGTGACGGGCACCGCGATCGGTGACGGCGAGCGCGGCACGCGCACCGTGCTGCGCGCGATCGACGACAGTGCGGCCCGCTTCGTCGTGCATTTCAATCTGTCGCAGCCATCGAACGCATCGTGTGGGACCGCCGCCATCGAGCGGCGCCGCGAGGCGCTCGACGGTAGTCCCAAGCCGATCGTGCCGGTGGTGGCCGCGAGCGAGTGGGCCAACTGCGGCGGGCCGGTGACCGACTCGGAAGAGCGCCTCGCGCGTGCCGGCGACGCGTTGTTCGGCAGCGATGAGTCGCTCGGGCAGTCGCGATTACGCTGGGTCAGGCAAAGCGGCGTGCCGCGCTTTCATCGTTATCGCGAGAACCTGCGCTGGCAGGCGGGCAACGTGCTGTTCGTCGTGTTCAATCTGCCCGACAACAACAACAATTTTCGATTCGAGGCGGGGCGCAATGGCGAGTTCGAGGAACGCCTCCTCGCCAATCGCGTGTGGCTCGAACGCGCGTTTCGCTTCGCGGCCGAGCGCCATCTCGCAGGCATCGTGATCTTCGTCGATGCGGCGCCTCGCATCGGCATGCCGATGCGCGCACCCGACTTGCGCGGGCGCGAGCGCGACGGTTACTACGAATGGAAGGTCGTGTTGCGCGACCTGACCTCGTCGTTCAAGGGGCAGGTGCTGCTGGTGCAGGGACACGTCGTGCCGCAGTCGCCGCCCCTCGATGAACCCGACCATCCGTTGCGCGACGCGGGTGGGAAGACGCTCGCGCATTTCACGCGCGTCGCGTTGCCCGACGTGGCCGGCGGCGCGACGTGGCTGCGCGTCGCCGTCGATCCGAGGAACCCGAAGCTCTTTCGAATTGCGACCGAACACGTGTTCGACGACCCGAGCGGCGAGCTCTACGGACCCGCTCGCGTAAAATGAAGCGCGTTCGCAGACGGAAGCGTGGCCGAGCGGTTTAAGGCACCGGTCTTGAAAACCGGCGAGGGGGCAACTTCTCCGTGAGTTCGAATCTCACCGCTTCCGCCAAAGGCGCATGCACACGTGCCGATAGTTCGACTACGCGGCTTTCAAAATCAACGAAGCGACCGGCGCGCGCCGGACATTTTTAAGCGCTGGCTTCTTTAGCTGACTCGTTTGCCAGAGGTCATAGTCTGCCTGCTGATGAAGCCACAAATCCGCGCGACCGCCATTCGCTACGCCCAACCATTTTTCGAGACGTAATGCCATTTCCGGCGAAATCGCCGCGTGGCCGTGCAGCACGCGCGACAAGGTCGCACGCGTGACGCCGAGTTGCGACGCGGCGTCACTGATCGAGAGTCCGAGCGCCGGCAACACGTCGTCGCGCAAGGTGAACCCGGGATGGGGAGGGTTGTGCATCCGCATGACGCTGTTCCTTCAGTGGTAGTCCTTGTAATCCACAACGATCGCATCCCTTCCTTCGAACTTGAAGGTCAGCCGCCAATTTCCACTGACTGAAACCGCCCAGTGGCCCTTCATATTTCCGGTCAATGCATGGAGATCCCAGCCAGGCAGCTTCATATCGTCCTCGGAGAGAGCATTGTTCAAGGCGGTGAGTTGTCGCCCGAGCTTGTCGGCATGTTGTGGGTTGATGCCCGCTTTACTCCCGCGTTCGAAAAATCGTTGAAGTCCTTTGTCGGCGAATGATTTGATCACGCCACCATCATATAGCGTAACGTTACGCTATACAAGAAAATTTGTTTGGTGACTCCTTGAAATTGGTCGGCGTGCGGAGCTTGTATTCCGGCTTTTCAAATACCTTCGATCCGCACCACCTTCATCCTTCCACCCGCGCCGCTCTTGATCGACACCGCGGCCTTTGGACACGAGAAGTGTTTCGCGACGAGCGCGATCAATTCGGCGTTGGCCTTGCCGTCGATCGGCGGCGACGTGAGTTGCGCGTGCCAGATGCCATCCGCGTCGGACAATTCGAACGAACTCGTGCGCGCGTTGGGCTTCACCTTGACCTGAATCGTCTTGATGCTACTCATGGCAACAGGGCGTTCGGACCATTGCGAAAGCCCTCATCGCGCCGGTTCCGCGGGCTTGCCCGCCGATCCCGTAAATCGCGTATCGCGCCAGACCGGCGTCATCGCGTTGGCAAACGTGAACGATAGACACTTTCCATCGCCACCCGCAAAGCCGCCGCTCGGACGGCACATGAGGCGGCCTTCCTCGTCGTACAACTCGCTCGGAATATCGCAGCAGGTCGGGAAGACGTAGTAGACGGTCCTGCCTTCGTGCGTGGTGCGAACGATCCGGCGCGGCGGGTTGGATGGCGGCAGTCGCTGATACTCCGCGATCTTCGCTTGCAGCCACTTGGGCAATGACTCCGCTTGTGTCTGCTGCGCGCAGCCCGCACCGGACACGAGGACCAGCAAGCACATTGCCGCGAGGGAGTGGATGGAATTCAAGGACTTTTCGGGTTGCCTGCGTCTGCGCTTGCCTGATGTCCGCGATTCACCGCAGTCGCGTCGCGTAAGCCTTGCGAACATGCCTGACGATGAAGGTCGAGAGCCCCAGCCCCGCTTCAGCCAGGTCCTTCATGCGTTCGAGGTTGGATGCGCCCGCGCTCTTCTCGGTGTAGAGATAGCTCGCGCCATCGTCGAACTCCACCTCGATCGAGTCGGGCGCGATCTCATAAGCCACGACCCCGGAGGTTCGGCTCAGGTTCTTGTAGGGTGTCATCGCTTTCCATCCGGGCCTCTTCGCGAAGGCGGACCAGCCCGCGTGGCTCCGCCCCGAACCACAGCCACTGCGTGTCGGTGCCGCCTTTGCCCAGAACATGGCCATTGACGCGCGACGCGATCATGATGCCGATCGAAATGAGCGCGAGCAACCCAACGCCGCTCAGCGCCGCATAGGCAACCGGTCGCAGCAGCTTGCAGGGATGCAAGCGACTTCGCAAGCGGGAACTCACGATCACGGACGATGAACGACAACCCGACTCCTGAAACGCCCGACGCACCGCCGAGCGCCGAGCGCGCGCCACGCGAACTCGAACTCAAGTTGCTGATCGACGAACCCGCGATCGCCGCGCTGCGTGCGCATGCGCTGATCGCGCAACACATGGTCGGTCCGGTACGCGTGTCGCGCGTCGACAATCGCTACTTCGATACGCACGATCGGCTGCTCGCGCGGGCGCGCATGGCCTTGCGGCTGCGGCGCATCGGCGGGCGCTGGGTGCAGACCTTGAAGATCGCCGGCGCCAGCGGCGCCGCATTCAGCCAGCGCGACGAGTGGGAGATGCCGCTGGCCGCACCGCGTCTTTCGCTGGTCCGATTGCGCGATACGCCGCTTGCCGCGCTCGGATCGCCGCGCACGCTCGCTCGCAAGCTCGTGCCGCTGTTCAACACCAACTTCAGGCGCGAGATCCGTCAGTTGACGCTGGCCGACGGAAGCCAGGTCGAATGCGCCATCGATGTCGGGACGATTCGATCGGGCCGCGGCAAGTCGACGAAGAGCGCGCGCATCAGCGAAGTCGAATTCGAATTGAAGGCCGGCGATGCCGGTGCGCTGCTGCGCTTCGTGCATCGACTCGCGCAACACATGCCCATGCTACCGCTGCCGAGCAGCAAGGCCGAGCGCGGTTACGCATTGGCCGACGGCGTCGAGACGGTTCCGGCCAAGGCCGAGTTGCCCGAAGCGAGAGCCGACGCGCCCGCGCGCGCGCATCTCGCGCGCGTGGTCGCCGCATGCCAGCGCGCGGTCCTGCTCGACGCCCACGCGCTGTATGCATCGCGCGAAGCGGCTGCCGCCGATGAACGCGCCGTCGATACCGAGTTCGTGCATCAGGCGCGCGTGGCGGTGCGTCGCATGCGCAGCGCACTGCGGACGTTTCGCCCGGTGTTCGGCAAGCGGCGCTTCGAGACGATCAACGCGACGCTGCGCGAGATCGGCCAGGTGTTCGGTGGCGCACGCGACTGGGACGTGTTCTGCGACGAGACACTGGCTCGCATCGCGCGCATCGTCGGCGACGACGACGCAGGCAAGGTGGCCATGCTGGCGTTGCGAGAGGAGGCGCGGCGACAGCGGCACGACGCGCATGCGCGGCTGTTCGACTATCTGCATTCGCCCAGTGCCGGCAGCGACGCAATAGCCATCGAACGCTTCCTGCTGCGATTCGACGAGTCCGGCGGCAGGCCGCTCGGCGAACTTGCGCCGCGCTGGCTGGACGAGCATCAACGTCGCGTGGTCGATCGCGCGCGACGCATCGCGGCGCTGGACGACGAAGCGCGGCACCGTCTGCGCATCGACGTGAAGCGGCTGCGCTATGCGCTCGATCTGCTCGATGCGATGTACGACGGCGATGACGTTCGCCGCTATCGCAAGGCGCTGTCCGAATTGCAGGATGAACTCGGCGAACTCAACGATGCCGTGGTCGCGCAGCGCCTGATGCAGGCGATGGGGGACGCCGCCGCGATTGCGCTCGCGCGCGAACGCTTCGTCGCGTGGCTGGCCCGAAGACTGATCAAGCGACTGCCGAAGGTTGGCGCCCTGTCGGTGGCGTTCGAGTTGACGCCACGGCCGTGGCGGTCAGGCGACGGTGCACCGTCGGACGACGAACCGCTACCCTGACGCGGGTCCCGCTACGCGCTGCGCCGGATCGTAGAAGAACGTTTCCTCCGCAATGCGTTCGCGCCTCCCAGCGCTGCCAGGCCAACTCCTCCATGCGCGTGATCGTTCCATCCAGCCACTCGAAGCGGAATATCCAGCGGATCACCACATGGTCACCGTGCACAAGCACGGGCCGCACGCACGTCGACATCACCGTCCTTGCTCGCGAAAGCACGCGACGCTCGTTGGTCACGTGGGCCTCGCGTCCGACGCGTGGCGCCGATTGATTTTCCTGCATGGATGCATTCGCGGTATAGAACTCTTCCACCGCCTCGACATGCGCGTTCTGCTCGACACGCGCAATGAATCGTTCGAGGGTGTCGGAGGTGGGCATATCGAGAGGGGACGAGAGGCAGGAGTACGCGCGCAGATCGTCGCGATCTTATCTCCTGGCCAGCACCGGCCTGCTTGCGCACCGGTTCGAGTCGATCTTGCTCACTGATGTGCGGTACGAGGCAACCTTCACCTTCTCGTCCAGCTCGACTTCGCGCCATTTGGAATGGCCGTGAGCCCGCAGGATGTCGATGTTCTGGCAAAGCGACCGGGTAAACGCGTTCAGACGATCGACCGATTTCCTGTCCTTGTTCTTCGACGCAACCAGCATCGACATGACCGAAAGCGTGGGAACGTCTTCGCTCAGCCAGCTTGGATAACTCGTCGCGCGGATCACCGCGGGTGCATAGGCCTTCGGCAGGGCACGCATGGCGCTTGCATCGGGTTCGTAGCGCAGCAGCTTGATGAGATCGCGAGCTTCGGGCTTCATGTCTGCGAAGAGCTTGGCAGGCTGTCCCGCGATGACGACCATCACGTCGATGGTGCGAGTGAAGGTAAGCGCGATCAAGGCGTCCTCGTCGCCGAGGAAGCTTGCGTTCGCAACGGGAATTGGGGTGTTGAACATGCGCCGATAAAGCGCCGAAACGGAAAGCACGCTACCGCTTCCGATCGGCCCGAGATTGATATTGATCTCCCTGATATCGTGGATCACCTGCAGGGGCGAATCACTCCTTGCGACAAAGTAGATTTCTTCCGAATAGAGCGGCATGAGCGCCAGTGTCGCGCGAAAGATACGGATCGCCTTTTTGTCTCCCGACGCGGCCATGCCAACGAACGACTGATACACGTCGGAATTGACGATCGCAAGCTTCACGTTCGGGTCGGCGTGCAATCGGTGCATATTCTCGGTGGAACCCTTCGATGACAGGACGTCGATTCGAATACCCGCGCAGGGCGCTACGAACCTGGCCAGATCGCGCCCGATTTCGATGTCGGTTTCACGCTCGGGCCCGGTGACCAGCTTGAATTGCGGTCTGCGCGCACCACGTACTGTTTCAGGGACCGGATCGCAAGCGGCTGTTGGGTCCGGCTTCGCGACCACCACGGGAGAAACATGCGGTGCGACTGTCGGCGTCGGTGAAACATCCAATGGCCGAACCACAGGCGAAGTACACGCTTGCACCAGCGCCAGCGTCACAAACAGGGTGAATCGTGCGGGGTGCGATACTTTGTTTTCGAAAACCCGAGAGAACATGGCGACCTTTTCAATCAATTCGTTTGAGACGAGTCTTGGATTGCAATGAGTGCGCTGATCTTCGTAATTCTGTTTCTCTGCGAATTAAATTCCTATAGAGAATATCTTCCGTAAAGGGAAATTCCAATCATTCAATCGTTCATTAGTCTCTTTTTGCCGACGCCATGGCGCATTTTGAATGCGGGAAGACAGTTGTATTCGGCCATGCGGCAATGTGTTATTCCCCGCGATGAAATCGAAGCGGCCCCGTTGATGTTTTCAACCGGCTCAACCTTCACTTCACGATGAGCACGAGCGACGACCTCTTTGCCGGAACGGCAACGCCCCAGCCGGCGCGCGCCCGGCGCCAAGATGGGCCGGACGGCGCTTCGTCCAACACGCCGCTGGCCGAACGCCTGCGACCCCGAACGCTCGACGACGTGATCGGCCAGCCGCAACTGCTCGGTCCCGGCAAGCCGTTGAGGGTCGCGTTCGAATCGCACCAGCCGCACTCGATGATCCTGTGGGGCCCGCCCGGCGTGGGCAAGACCACGCTCGCGCGCCTGATGTCCGATGCCTTCGATGCGGACTTCATCGCGCTCTCGGCGGTGCTTGCGGGCGTGAAGGACATACGCGAGGCGGTCGCGCGCGCGGAACTCACGCGCGCGCAGTCTGGGCAGCAGACGCTGGTCTTCGTCGACGAGGTGCATCGCTTCAACAAGAGCCAGCAGGACGCCTTCCTGCCGCATGTCGAGTCGGGGCTCTTCGTCTTCATCGGCGCGACCACCGAGAATCCGTCGTTCGAAGTCAATGGCGCCTTGCTGTCGCGCGCGGCGGTCTATGTGTTGACCAGCCTCACCGAAGCCGATCTCGGCGGCCTGCTCGAGCGCGCGTTTCATGACGCGGCCGCGGCCGAACTGCACGGCATCACGCTGACCGACACAGCGCGCAAGACGTTGATCGCAAGCGCGGACGGCGATGCGCGCAAGTTGCTCAACAATCTCGAGATCGTCGCGCGCGCCGGGGCCAACGATGCCGACGCGAACAGCGCCGACGCCGCAAAGCCTTCGTCGCTGGTCATCGACGAAGACCTGCTCGCGCGCGCTCTCTCCGAAAACCTGCGCCGCTTCGACAAGGGCGGCGACGCGTTCTACGACCAGATCAGCGCGCTCCACAAGGCGGTACGCGGCAGTCATCCCGACGCCTCGCTCTACTGGTTCACGCGCATGCTCGACGGCGGCGCCGACCCGCGCTATCTCGCGCGCCGCATGATCCGCATGGCCAGCGAGGACATCGGCCTGGCGGACCCGCGCGCACTGCGCGTGACGCTCGATGCGGCCGACGTCTATGAGCGCCTCGGCAGTCCCGAGGGCGAGCTCGCCCTGGCCGAAGCGGTGATCTATCTCGCGTGCGCGGCGAAATCCAACGCGGTCTACACGGCCTTCGGCGCGGCGAAGAGCTTCGTCAAGCAGGACGGATCGCGCCCAGTGCCGCCGCACATCCGCAACGCGCCGACGAAGTTGATGAAGGAGCTCGGCTACGGCAAGGCCTATCGCTACGCGCACGATGAGCCCGAGGGCTACGCGGCGGGGGAAAGCTATCTGCCCGAAGGCATGGAAGAGCCGCGCTGGTACCAGCCCACAGCGCGCGGGCTCGAAGCGAAGATCGCCGAGAAGCTCGCGCGTCTGCGTCGCCTCGACGAAGAAGCCGGCGAGGAATGAGGTCGGTGTACGGTTGCCATCGCGAGGCAGCGCGAATGCGTGGTCGATGCCATGCGAAAATGCGGACCGTCTTCACTCGCCGTCCCACGCCTCTCCATGCTCGACATTCAACTTCTTCGCAAAGACCTGCCGCGCGTGACCGCCGCGCTCGAAACGCGCGGCTATGCATTCGATCGCGCAGCTTTCGAATCGCTCGAATCCGAACGCAAGCGCGTGCAGACCGAAACCGAAACGATGCAGGCGCGCAAGAACGTGTTGTCGAGTCAGATCGGTCAGCTCAAGCGCACGGGCGCAGATGCGAGCGCGGTGATGGCCGAGGTGGCGGCTATGCCGGATACGCTCAAGGGACTCGAAGCGCAGCTGACGGTCGTGCAGTTGCACCTGAACGACTTGTTGCTCGGCGTGCCGAATCTTCCCCACCCCGATACGCCGGTCGGGGAAAACGAAAAGGGCAACGTCGAGGTGCGTCGCGTCGGCGCGCCGCGCATCTTCGACTTCGAGGTCGAGGACCACGTCGATGTCGGCGCCCCGCTGGGCCTCGATTTCGAAACCGCGGCCAAGCTGTCGGGCGCGCGCTTCGTGGTGATCAGGGGGCCGCTCGCACGGCTGCATCGCGCGCTCGCGCAGTTCATGCTCGACCTGCATACCGAGCAGCACGGCTATGTCGAGCACTACACGCCGTATATCGTCAATGCCGAATCGCTGATCGGCACGACCCAGCTGCCGAAGTTCGGCGATGGCCTGTTCTCGGTGAAGAAGGGCGGCGACGATAGCGAAGCCGAGTCGCTGTACCTGATCCCGACATCCGAAGTCTCGCTGACCAACACGGTGCGCGACGAGATCGTTCCGCTCACCACGCTGCCGCTGAAGCTCACCGCGCATACGCCGTGCTTTCGCTCCGAAGCGGGCAGCTACGGGCGCGACACGCGCGGCATGATTCGCCAGCATCAGTTCGACAAGGTCGAGATGGTGCAGATCGTCGAGCCGTCGAAGTCCTACGACGCGCTCGAGGAAATGGTCGGCCACGCCGAGAACGTGTTGAAGCAACTCGGCCTGCCGTATCGCGTGGTGCGACTGTGCACCGGCGACATGGGCTTCGCCGCGGCGATGACCTACGATCTGGAAGTCTGGCTGCCCGGCCAGAATGCCTATCGCGAGATTTCGTCGATCTCGAACTGCGAGTCCTTCCAGGCACGACGCATGCACGCGCGTTATCGCAATGCCGACGGCAAGACCGAACTCGTGCACACCCTGAACGGCTCGGGACTTGCGGTCGGTCGCACGCTGGTCGCGGTACTCGAGAACTATCAGGAGGCCGATGGTTCGGTCACGGTGCCCGACGTGTTGCGACCTTATATGAAAGGGCAGATGCGGCTGATCCCTTCGGACTGACCCGCGTCGTCACGCACTCATGGGCGATCGAAGCAAGGATCAAACGGTGGAATACAAGACCGCGACTCGTCTGGTCCACCACGACTACGAGCCGCCGAAAGATTTCGGCGGCCTGAACGTCGGCGTGCATCACGCATCGACGGTCACGTTCCCGACTGTCGATGCGATGCGCGCGCGCGACTGGAAGAACGACGCGGGCTATACCTATGGCCTGCACGGCACGCCCACCACCTTCACGCTCGCGCGCCGCATCGCGTCGCTCGAAGGCGGCAAGCATTGCGTGCTGGTGCCCTCGGGCCTCGCGGCGATCGCGCTGGTCGATCTCGCATTGTTGAAGGCTGGCGATGGCCTGCTGTTGCCCGACAACGTCTATAACCCCAGCCGCGAGCTCGCCGCGACGCTGCTCGCGGACCTGGGCGTCGAGACGCGCTTCTACGATCCGATGGATGTCGGGTCGCTCGAAGCGGCGATCGACGAGCGCACGAAGTTGATCTGGATCGAGACGCCCGGCTCGGTCACGATGGAAGTCCCCGACGTGCCCGCCATCGTTGCGGTCGCGAAGCGCCACGGCGTCCTGGCCGCGATCGACAACACCTGGGCCGCGGGCCTCCTGTTTCGACCCTTCGATCACGGCGTCGACATCGTCATGCACGCGCTGACGAAATATCCGTCGGGCGGCAGCGACGTGCTGATGGGGTCGGTGACGACGATCGACGAACAACTGCACCAGCGCATCAAGACCGCGCACATGCGTATGGGCTTCGGCATCGGCGGCGACGATTGCTATCTGATGCTGCGCAGCCTCGCGACGATGTCGCTGCGCCTGAAGCGTAGCGGCGAGACCGGGCTCGCGCTCGCGCAATGGCTGGCCGCAAGACCCGAGGTCGCAACCGTATTGCACCCCGCATTTCCCGAGTGCCCGGGCCACTCATTCTGGAAGCGGGATTTCAAGGGTGCCGCAGGACTGTTCTCGGTGGTGCTGACGGAAAACATCGCCGAAGAAAAGTCCGACGCGATGATCGATGCGCTCAGGCTCTTTCGCATCGGCTTCAGTTGGGGCGGCGTACACAGCCTTGCTGTTCCCTATCGCGTCGGTGTTCCCGGCGGCACACCGCGCGCGACCGCCAGTTGGCCGCACAAAGGCGTGCTGGTGCGCTTCTACGCGGGCATGGAAGACGCGAGCGATCTGATCGCCGATCTCGAGCAGGCGTTCGATAGTCTGCGTTGAAACCGGCGGCCGCCCCGCTATTTCAGGATCAGTTCTCGAATCAGTTGGCCGCCCAGCACTTCGCGCATGGGACCGCGATCGATCATGGCCTTGTTCTGGATATCGGTCGGCCCCACCAGCTTGGCTGAGACCGCATCGAATTCGTCGGTCTTGTGGAGCGCCGCCATGTTTGCAAAGGTCACCGTCAAGATCAGGTCGGGCTCCTGGGGAGAACGCGCGTCGGCGCTGAAGACGGCATAGCCGGTGATCAGCCCGGCTTTTTTCTCTGCTTCTCGCAGCGACTTGTAGGTTGTATCGAGAAACTTCATGTAGTCGTCAAAGCGGCCGGGCTTGATCTTGATATACGAAATTTGCGTGACTCGGCGACGAAACACTGCCCGCGGGTCGCAGGGCTGTCAAGGCAGGTATTACGCAGAATAGCTTGTCGATCTCGATCGATCCAGGCGACAGCCGCATCTGAATCTGCCCGTTCCTCCGGATGCGAATGACGCGACCATCCGCGCCTCGCTCGAAAACCCATTCCTCGGCCAGTGATTCATCGTCGCGCTGCGCACGAAACGTGTCGCGGGCAACGTGCTTGAGAAGCACCAGGTCGCCTGCAGGATCCTCATTCGGAAGATCCAGAACCGCCAGGTGCGCGCCCCAGGGAACGATCACTCTTTCGCTAGCCCACGGCTGAAAGTTGTACCTGCCCGCGTTGGCTTCCAGATCGGGGCTGCCGCTTTCTTGCGGCAACGTTGCGAGCTTCATGCCCTTGAGCATCAATCGCCGCATCGGTCGCGTGTAGTGCGCAATCTCGCTTCGCGCCCGCCGTTCTTCAACAGGCGAAACTGCCATGGCGCGAACTTGGCAAGGTCCTGGACCGTGGGTAAGCCACCTCCGCGTCGAGCCACAGGTCGAGCAGTCGCACGACGTCGCGGTACTGCTGTCGGGGCGTTTCGTGCGCGCAGCGATGGGAGAAACACCCTGCGCGTGTGCGATGACTGGCGCATTCAGAAAAATCGCCGCAGACCATGCACAAACGTGACGTAGACCATCGGCTCTTCCTGCCCGCCGACGCTCAACGCGGATGCCGCTCCATCGCGGCGGATCCGAGACCGCCGAGCCGATACAGGGTGACCACGTGTATGTACGCCTGCGTCGTGCTCTTCAAGCGCCTCTCGTAGTAGCGTGCAAAGCAGGGCAGCACCAGCACCATCGCGACGAGACCTTCGACGATGCGGCCACCGGTGAAGAACACCGCCGAGCTCAAGGCGCACACGATCATCAGGCTGCGAAAGAACTTGGAGTCGGCCTCGAGCCGGTGGACGTCTTCGGCCGCCGCAGGGGATTTGGCGAGCAGGACCGAGCGCGCCCACTGGAACGTGTTCAACGCGGTTCTTTCGGCCTCGTCGATCAACGAGTCGCGGGCGCGCATCGCGCATCGATAGGCGCTCGTATTTCCATAGGGATTCAGTCGTTGGCGCAATGCGTCGTAGAGCGGGTCGATATACGAGCCGACCAGAAAGATGATGTGACCGACGAAGTAGGCGCAGATCAGGAAGACGACCCAGCTACCCGATTCATTGACAGGCGCCGGAATCAGCGGCCCGACGATGTACGACCCGAGCCGCTGCGAGAGGATGGCCGTTGCGATCGCGCCGGGAAGGAGGATGGCGAAGAAATCGAGGACGCCGACAAAGAATTCGCTGGGCTTGGGCATGGCGGTCCCCCGGTTGCGCGCGTCTCCGGTCCGGCGTTCGCTCGACTCAGGAATCGAACGTCGTCGGCTTGTGCGCGGTCTTCACGCGCTTGTCGCCCGCCTCGAAGCCCGCGCTGTTGCGAAAGATGTTGGGCTTGCGATACACCGCGAGGATCGTGCATCCTTCCGCGCTGTGGGTTTCATGCATAGATCCCGGACGGCGCCACACATACTCGCCCGCGCGGCAGATGCCGTCGTGATCCGAGAACGAGCCTTCGATGACGTACGACTGCTCGATCTCCGGATGCTTGTGAAACGGCAGCGTCGTGCCAGGCGCCCAGCGCAAGAGGCAGGTCATTTCGCCTGCGGCCTTGTCTTCGTAGAGCACCTTGATCTCGATACCCTCGAACTGCGACGGCTTCCACGCCATGTCCTGCGGCTTCACATAGGTCGAGCCGTCGGGCGTCGGCGCGAGCTTCCCGGCGAGGCGCTTCGTGTCCGTATCGGCGATGACGGTTTCCATTCCGGTCTCCTCGCTACACCCCGTCGAAAAATTCCACGTTCCCGGTCTCGAGGCAATATTCGGCACCCACCACGAGCAGCCCGTTGTCCTGAATCAATTGCTCGAGCACCTGCGACCCATGACGCAAATGATTGACCGATGCGCGAATATTGCCGCGCACCGCGTGCTTGACCAGCGCATCGACGTCGTGGCGCAGCGGGGTATCGAGCAATCCTTCCACCGAAGGCCGCACGCGATCGACGATGGTGCGCAGATTGCGGGACTGATTCGCGGTCGGTCGTTGCAGCTCTTCGAGCGTCGCGAGAATGGCGCCGCACTGCGTGTGCCCCAGCACCACCACCAGCCGCGTGCCGTAGCGCTCGGCGGCGAATTCGACGCTACCCACCTGCGAAGGCGCGACGATGTTGCCCGCCACGCGAATCACGAACAGGTCGCCCAGCCCCTGATCGAACACGATTTCGGCAGGCACGCGCGAGTCCGAGCATCCGAGGATGATCGCGATCGGGTCCTGAATCTTCCTCATCATCTCGGCGCGTTGGGTCTGCGTCAGCGACGTATCGGAATTGCGCTCGTTGGACGTGAAGCGGAGATTGCCTTCGCGCAGGCGTTGCAGGGCTTCGGAAGCGGGGATCATGGGGTGAATCGTAACCGGAACCGCAGGTCTTGAAACGGTCCGCCGCTCATGCTAGTGGAGTCGCGCGCCGCGCAACCCCGGGTGACCCCGCTCCATGCCGTCTCCAGACGCGCCGCAATTGATGCGCCGACGTGAAGCCCGCGCTCTCCGCGACGCGATCGACGCTCAATGCCGTGGTCGCCAGGTTCTCTCGTGCGATCGCCAGTCGGAGGTGCTGCAGATAGGCGAGCACCGTGACGCCGGTCTCGTCGCGAAACAGCCGCGAGAGGTTGCGCACGCTGGTGCAGGCGACCTGGGCAATCGACGCCAGCGTCCATGCACGCGTGGGGTCGGCGAGGATTGCGTCCTGCGCGCGATGCACCACGGGGTGCATGTGGTTGCGATGCGCGAACCACGGCGACAACTGCGGGTCGGCGCCCGCGCGGCGCACATAGACGACCAGCTTGCGCGCGACGCGCGCGGCGACGGCCGCGCCGGCATATTCGGAGATCAGGTGGAGCGCGAGGTCGATGCCCGCGGTGACGCCCGCGCTCGTCAGCACGTGGCCGTCCTGCACGAAGATGCGGTTGTGTTGGACCAGCGCCTTCGGATGCGCGCGTTGCAGCGCTTCGCAGTCTTCGTGATGGGTGGTGCATTGCCGACCGTCGAGCAAGCCGGCGCGCGCGGCGAGAAACGCGCCACTGCAGATACACGCGAGTCGATGCCGTGCGGTGACATGCCTGGCAAGCCAATGCGCGGCGGTGGTCGCGGCGGGACCCTGCATCGGATGGCCCGACGCAACCCCGACGACGATGACGAGCGCACCTTCGCTCAACTCGTCGGGCAAGGGCTTCAGGTCGGACAGGGGAAGGCCGAGCGAGGTGCTCGCGCGCGACTCGACGCCGTTGTATTCGACCTCGAACACGGTTCGCCCCGCGACGCGATTGGCGTTGCGCAGCGCGTCCGCCACGCCCGCGAGGTCGAGCAGATAGACCTGCGGCAGGACGATGAAGTGGACGCGGACCGCTGTCGACCTCACGCCGTCGGAAACCTTCCGCGGACTCATCGACGCGGCATCGTCAGGACACCAGCGCTGCGCGGGCTCGTTGGATCGCTTCATCGGCGCTGACGATGGTTGCGAAGCGGCCCGACAGCACGAGCTCGGTGCGCTCGCGGATTTCGGCGGGGGAGACCTTGCGCCCCGCGCGCGTAGTCATGGCAAACGTCAGCGTCGCTTCTGTGACGTAGTCGACTTCGAATCCCAGGTCGGAGGCGTTGCGGGTGGTGGTCTCGCAGCATTGCTCGGTGCGGATGCCGGCGATCGCCAGACGCGAGATGCCGCGCGACGTGAGCCAGCCCTGAAGTCCTGTGCCCACCAGCGCGCTATGCACGTTCTTCTCGAACGTCGCGGCGGGTTGGAAGGCGAGTTCGTGCATCGGCTCGACGAAGCCCGATACCTTCGAAAACGGACCTTCGCCTTCCACATGCAGGATGCGCACGACCGGCAGGCCGGCGTCGGTGAAGCCGTCGATCATGGTCTTGCAGCGGTCGAAAAAAGACGGAAAGTCTTCGTCGGTGAAGTAGGGGCGATGGCGAAAGGATTCTTGCACATCGATCACGAGGAGCGCGGTTTGACGAGACATGATGGGCCTTTTCGAGTAACGAGATCGACAGGATAGATCGTGCGGCCTTGCGGCGCGAGTCGCTACAAGACCGTCAGCGTACGAATTCGGCCATGAACGGCAATTCCTCTTGGAGACCTGGATCCGGGTCATCCCGACGTTTCGGTATCCTTGAACATCGCCGCAGAAAAGGAAACTGGATACGTGGACGCCCTGATGTTGATCTTCGCACTGGTCATCGGCCTTTCGATCGGCGGAGCCGTCGTGTCCGTTTTCCTGCGGCGCTCGCATCGTTTCGCGATCGACGCGGCGCTGGCGTCTGCGGGCGCCGACGCGCAGGTGCGGCTTGCGACCGCCGAAGCGCGGCTGGCAGAGCGCGATATCGACGTGCGTGAACTCAAGGCACGGCTCGATGCGGCGACCAGCGAAGCGAGGACCTTGAACGACGCGTTCGGCGCCGAGCGCGTGAACGCCGCGGGCCTCTCCGCGCAATTGCGCGAGGAGCGCGAGAGCTCTGGCGAGAAGCTGGCATTGCTCACGCAGGCGCGCGACGACCTCGCGGCGCATTTCAAGGCGCTTGCCGGCGAGGCGCTGGAAGTCAATCGCATGCGCATGACCGAGCAGCATCGCGGCGAGCTCGACCTGATCCTCAAGCCGCTCGGCGAGAAGCTGAACGCGTTCGAGAAGAAGGTCGACGAGACTTACGACAAGGAAGCGCAGCAGCGCTTCTCGTTGAAGCAGGAAGTGCTGAACCTGCAACTGGCCACCGCGAAGATCAACGAGGACGCGATCAATCTCACGCGTGCCTTGAAGGGCGAGGCCAAGACGCGCGGCAACTGGGGCGAGGTGATCCTCGAGCGCGTGCTCGAAAGATCGGGCCTGGTCAAGGGCGTGGAGTACGACACCCAGCACACGCTCAAGGACGAACACGGCAGCGCGCTGCGGCCCGACGTGGTCGTGCACCTGCCCGACAACAAGCACATCGTGATCGACTCGAAGGTGTCGCTGGTGGCCTACGATCGCTACTACGCAGCCACCGACGACGAAGCGCGAACGCAGGCGGGCGGCCAGCACGCCGATGCGGTACGCAAACACGCGAAGGCGCTCGGCGAGAAGAGCTACCAGACGCGCGAAGGTCTCGACACGCCGGACTTCGTGGCGATGTTCGTCCCCATCGAGCCCGCGCTCGGTCTGGCCGCGGCGATCGACCCCGATCTCTTTCTCGACGCATGGGATCGCAAGGTCGTGATCGTCACGCCCAGCACCTTGCTGGCGACGTTGACGACGGTGCGCACGCTCTGGCAGCGCGAGAAGCAGACGAAGAACGCGATCGAGATCGCGAAGCAGTCGGGCCTTCTGTATGACAAGTTCGTGAGCGTGGTCGAGTCGCTCGAGACCATCGGCATGCATCTGGAGAAGGCGAGCAAGGCATACGCGACCACGAAGAATCAGTTGACCGAGGGCAAGGGCAACGTGGTCCGTCGCATCGAGCAACTGCGCGAGATGGGCGCGAAGGCCACCAAGGAGTTGCCGTCCGATCTGGTTCGCGACGCGGCGGACAACGACGAGCGCGACAACGCCGCTAAGGCGTTGGTCGATGCGTCGTCGTCGTTGGGTGCATCGACCAAGCCGACCGCGCAACTGACGCTCGTCACGCCGCCTGCGGGCGAAGACTAGCCGCATTGCCGGCCGGCCGCGCACGAGGGCCGCGCGCGACTTTCGCTAAACTGTGGTCTTGCCGGGCCGTACGCACAGCGTCGGTCCGCAGCCTTCAAGGAGACTTCATGAATTCCAGGACTCATGGCGCGGCGTTGTCGACCTGCGCCGCCGCACTGCTGACGCTCTTCGCACTGTCGGCCCACGCGCAACAGCCCGCACCCGCGGCGAGTACCGTGGTCGTGCCGCCGATGCAATGCGAGAAGCCGGCCGACACGCCACTGCTGGACCCGAGTTCGACGCACATCAAGCGCTTCCAGAAACAGGTGGACGACTACAAGCTCTGCGTCAACGAGTACTCGCGCGTGATGGGCGCGAAGTCCAATGAGTACGCCGATCAGGCGCGCGCCTATGCAGCGGCGGCCAACAGTGCGATCGACGACTACAACACCTACGTCACCGCATTGAATGCGCGCGCCAAAGGCGAGACCGGAGACATCAAGCAGGGGCCTTCGTCGGGCAGCAAGAAGTACTAGGCTTGCCCAGGGTTCCGGCGGGGTCGCGGCATCGTCATCTTGCCGCGACGCTTTCCTCGGGTGGAAGGATCAGCGGGCGATCGCGTCGCAGGGTGAGCCAGTCGGCATTCTCGACCAGCGCTTCCTTGCCGAGCTCGTAGAGCAGTTCGCGCAGTTCCGCCGTTTGATCGCCGGCACGCGCGCGAAGACTCTCGTAGGCCAGGGTCGCGCGGCTGAACACGCCCGCAAGTACCGCGTGCTGCTTGGCGCGCGCCGCATAGCCCATGCGGTCGGATAGCGACTCGATCAATGCGCCCACGATCGGCAGCGAGCCCACCGACACCAGGCTCCAGTGTCCGAGGAAGCCGATCTCGTCGAAGTGATCCCACATCACGAACAGCACCGCGGTCTTGGCCAGACCCGCGGCGAAGAAGCCCAGCGATGCCAGCTTGACCCACCGTCCCGTCTTGCTCAGGCGCGTCGCGCTCGCGCGAAAGTAGGCGACCTGATCCATCACCCACGCCTTGAAGACGAAGTCGATGTCCGCGCCATCGCGCCCGCGGTGCGGGCAGGCCGGTCGCAGCGCTTCGCGTATCCACTGCAGTTCGTCGTTCTGCTTGCGCAGATAGAGTTCGGTCGTGTCCTTCTGAACGCCCGCGAGCGACCAGAAGAACTGGACACGCAAGCCTTCGGCGAGCGCGCGGTAGTCGAGCTGCTTCTGCAGCGCGCCGATCTTGCGATGCCAGACATAGACCAGGCATACCAGTGCGAACGCGAGCAGATAGACGCCGAGCATGGCGCGTATCGGCCAGAGCCGGGAGTAGGCCTCGTATGCGACCGTCATCACGACGCCGAAGAACACCAGCAGGTTGAGCACGCGGTCGCCCACCTTGCGATAGTGGAGCGACAACGCGTCGGCCGTCTCGAAGGTGCGCGCCATCACGCGTTGCTCGTCGTCGAGCGCCATCGCGTTCGAATGCGTGGCTGCGAGCGCGACGCCCGAAGGAATCTTCACGTGCAGGCGGCGCCGCGCCGGCACGCCGTTGAACTCGTCGATGCGTTGATGGATGTAGTCGAATTCCTCGCGCGCGCGCCCCGCGGGATAGAGCCATTGCAGCTCGCCGATCGCAGCCGACGAACCGGATCGCGCATCGTCGCCAGCGCCATCGCCATCGCCATCGTCGCGACGCCGGACCCTGAGCCACGCGACCGGACCGCCGTCCGGCAGTTCGATCATCTCGACGGCCGTGGGAATGGATGGGCCTCGGCCGGTCAATTTGTAATCGACGACTTCGCCGGTGCCGCCGGGCAATGCGTTGGGGATGCCGTCCCAGAGCGCGAGCAGAACGTGGCAATGCGTGGCCACGAAGTGGCCGGCCTGCTCGTAATGCGCGTCGCGCGCGGGGTCGGAGTCATGGAGCGGCTCGAGGTCGTCGTTGCGGCTTCCGCATGCGATGGCCGGCAGCTCGAAGATGTTCTCGACCGGGATGCGGGCCATCAGATCGTTGAACGCGCCGACACGATCTTCGAAGTCGCGTTGATAGTCGCGCACCGAAAACGGCAGCGCCACCAGCACCTGGTAGCCGCGCGCGAGCGCGATCTCGACCGGCAGCCGATCGGCACCTTCGGCCAGCGGCGACAACACGCGCAGCGGCGTGTGCGGATAGCGCGCATGCAGGTCGTCGAAAAAGGCTTCGATGCGCCGGACATAAAGCGCGACGTCTTCTTCGCGCAGGTGGCGATGGCCGGTGACGCCCACGGTGAGGGCGATGCGCCCGTCGACCAGGGTCGGCCGCATCGCATCGCCGGCATCGGCGTGAACCGGCGAAGCATCGGTGCCAGGGCTGGCCGCGGAAGCGAGTGACCGACGCAACGTCGTCGCGGGCGCAGCCATGTCTCAGAGCCCGAGTCGGTGACGGCACGCCGTCGTGAAAGCCGAGCGCTCCTTCTGTTCCTTGAATTCGGCTGCGAGCGCTTCGATCATCGCCGAAGGACTCGCGGTGGTGGTGCTCGCGCGTTGCACCAGATAACGCGCGATCGGGCCGATATGCCGCGCCAGTTCGCGCGTCACGAAGGCCAGGTCCTCTTCGCGGAGGGCCACGTGGCTGGCGGATTCGCCGGACATCGGCGGCGTCATCGCGGAAGACGAAGTGAAGTCGCTCGCCGCGCCGAGATTGGTGGACATCAACGACGCAGCGGTCGCGTCGGTCTCCTTCCCGACGGTGCGTTCGGACAATGCCTGCACCAGCCGACAGAGGCGTGGGATATGCGTGTCCAGCGCGCCGTCATAGGCATCGAACCAGTGTTGCGTGCTCAGGAAATATTCGAGGCTCTTGACCGGCAGCACGTTCTCGATGCGAAACGGAATCACCGGGATGTCGCGATTGACGGCGCGCTCGACTTCGCGCCTGACCTGCGGCGAGCGGTTGGACCACGACGAGAACACCACCAGCATGATGCGTGCGGCGTTGATGCCGTCGATGATCTGCTCGGCCCATTCGCTGCTCGGTTCGATGTCGCGCGGCGCGATCCACACGGCCGCACCGGTGCGCTCGATGGCCGCGCAAAGCGCATTGGCGATGGTCGCGTCGTGGTGCGAATAGCTGATGAAGATCTTGTCGCTCACGATTCCACGGCTCAGTGATGCAGCAACGCCATGGTCTTCTCAAGGCTGCGCCGCATGCGCTCGAACGCCCGCGCGAGCCCGGCGATCTCATCGTTGCCGCGGATCGCGAATTCGGCGGAGATATCGCCTTCGCTGACTTTCTCGGCAACCGCCGCGATGCGCTTGATCGGTATCAGGATGATGAAATAGATCAGCGCATTGGCGACCACGAACAGAATGCCGAAGAGCGAGATCATCGAAATGAGGAAGATGCGCCAGGTCGAATCGGCGCGCTTGAACGCCGCCGACAGCGGCACCGAGACGATCTGGCTGCCCACCACTTCGTGCAGCTTCCAGCCGAAGCCGTTGGCGTCGCCGTACTTGGCGCGCATGGTCTGGGGCGCCGCGGCCGCGGTGCTGTGGCAGATCAGGCAGCGCCCGGCGCTCACCGATAACGGGTGCGCGATATAGAGCGCGCGTCCGGTCGGCGTGTCGCGTTCGCCGATCACCTCGGTGGTGCCGGGATCGTTGCGAAATTTCTGGATGACGTCGCTCTCCCAATCGGTCGAGCGGTCGCGCAGATTGGTCGGGTTGAGCGTTGCTTCCTTGTAGATGTATTCGGGGTGGTTCAGGCGCAGCTTCTGCAGGTTCTGGGTCGCGGCATACGACGGGATCGTCTGCGGCAGGAAATCGGTTTGCAACTGCGCGTTGAGCAGGGGCTCGATCTCCTCGACGGTGTAGGTGCGGACCGCTTTCGCGCCTTCGATCATCAGCCGCGCCTGGTCGATCACCTCGCGCTTGGCGTTGCCCTCGAGGATGGAATGCGCGATCCATCCGGCGATGCTCGCGCCGATGACGAACACCACCATCATGGCCAGATTCATGCGGACCAGCAGGCTCATCGCTTGTTCCCTTGCCTCTCGCCGCGTGGCGAATTGGAAACCGTGGAGGATGCATCAAGTGGTGGCGCATTGCCACAGCAGCGCGCGGTTAGCCATCTTTTGCGCAACTCTTGTCGCGCGCTTCGTCCCGTGTGGTGAGCCCATCGTCGAAGTAGCGATCGACTGCGTTCCATGTGTCCTGATGCATCGATTCCTCGTCAGGTCAGCCCGTCGAACGGCCATGCCTCGACGGTTGCACCCGCGGCGATGTCGCCGCGGTCATGATCGAGCACGATCAGGCAGTTCGCTTCGCTCATCGAGCGCAGGATGCCCGAGCCTTGCGCGCCCGTGGGTCGCACGTGCCAACCGGCGTCGGCGCGATAAGCGATGCCGCGCACGAACTCGGTCCTGCCTTCGGCCTTGCGCAACGGCGTATCGCAGATCAACTGCAGACAGGCCAGAGGTTCGACGCGCGCGCCCATCAGCTTCGACAGCGCCTCGCGCACGAGCGCATGGAAGACCACCATCGCCGCGACCGGATTGCCGGGGAGGCCGAAGAGCAGCGCGGGCCGGCTGGCACGTCCGCTTTCCGCTTCGACGCGGCCGAAGGCCATCGGACGCCCTGGCTTGATGGCGAGCTTCCAGAATGAAACGCGACCGGTCTTCTGCAGGACCTCGCGCATGTAGTCCGCGTCGCCGGCGGACACGCCGCCGCTGGTGACGATAGCATCGGCGTGGACGGCGTCGCCGCACGCGTGCTTCAGCGCGGTCTCGAGGGCTTCGGGATCATCGCGAACGATCCCGAGGTCGATCACTTCGGCGCCCAGACGCGCGAGCATGCCCATCAACGTGTAGCGGTTGCTGTCGTGCACGGAGCCGGGCTCGAGCGCCTGATCGAGCGCGCGCAGTTCGGTTCCCGTCGAGAACACCGCGACGCGTGCTCGCCTCACGACGGGAATCGTCGCTGCGCCGATCGACGCGGCAAGACCGAGGTCGGACGGCGTGATGCGACGGCCGCGCGCGATGGCGATGGTGCCGCGCGCGAGGTCTTCGCCTGCGCGACGCCGGTGCTGGCCGGCGCGAACGTCTCGGGAAAGCTCCAGCTCGTCGCCATGCGAAGTCGTCTCTTCGCGGGGCACCACCGCATCGCAGTCGGTCGGCATCATGGCGCCCGTCATGATGCGCACGCATTGGTCGGGCCCGACCGAGCCGTTGTAGGGCTTTCCCGCGAGCGCCTGTCCGACCACGCGCCGCCGCCGCGCGTAGTCGCCGCTGCGCAGCGCATGGCCGTCCATCGCGGCGTTGTCGTGCGCGGGCACGTCGACTTGCGAGATCAGGTCGTGCGCGAGTACGCGACCGAGCGCGACGCTCAGCGCAACCGTCTCGACATCGGCGATCGGTGCTATCGCGGCGTCGATCAGCCGCTTCGCGTCGGAGAGGCCGATCGACGCATCGTCATCGCGCGGCGACGACGCGCTCATGCGACGCTCTCATCGGTCACGAGCGGCATCGCCCTCGGCATCGCGCAATTCGTCGAGCGTGTTGAGGTTGCGAAAATCGTCTTCATGCTCGAACGATACCGCGATGCCGTTCATGCGATCGACCCAGGCGTTGACGCTGCGTCCGCCTGCTTCGATGAATGCGAGCAACGACGGCGCGACCGTGCGCCTCATCATGCAGAACACCGGATGGCGACCGATGGCGGTCGCTGCAAATGCGACTTCACCGGCATCGTCGCTCAGCGCGACGCTCAAGCGCGCAACCAGATCGCGCGGCAGGAACGGCGCATCGCACGGCGCAGCGACCAGATAGTCGGTCTCGCATGCCGCGAGCCCGGCGTGCAAGCCCGCCAGCGGTCCTGCGTAGCCTTCGACGACATCGCCGATCACGCGATTGCCGAGCGACTCATAGACCTCGCGATTTCGATTCGCGTTGATCAGCACCGCTCCCACCTGCGGCGCCAGCCGCGTGAGCACGTGGAGCACCAGCGGATAGCCGTGGAACGGCTGCAGGCCCTTGTCGATCTCGCCCATGCGGCTCGCGCGGCCGCCGGCGAGCACGAGGCCCGTGATGCGCTCGACGGCCAGTGTCGAGCCCATTGCGGCGAAGTCGAAAGTCCGCAGCGGACAGTCAGGCGACCGGGGTCACAGCACCTCGGCCGCGTGATCGGCGAGGCGTGAACGTTCGCCTCGTTGCAAGGTCACGTGGCCGCTGTGCGCCCAGCCCTTGAAGCGGTCGACCACATAGGTCAGGCCGCTCGAGCCTTCGGTCAGGTAGGGCGTGTCGATCTGCGCGATGTTGCCCAGGCAGATCACCTTGGTGCCCGGACCGGCGCGCGTGATCAGCGTCTTCATCTGCTTGGGCGTAAGGTTCTGCGCCTCGTCGATGATCAGGAACTTGTTGATGAAGGTGCGCCCGCGCATGAAGTTCAGCGACTTGATCTTGATGCGGCTGCGGATCAGGTCCTGGGTCGCGGCGCGTCCCCAGTCGCCGGCCGCGTCATCGGTCTTGTTGAGCACGTCGAGATTGTCCTCGAGCGCGCCCATCCACGGATTCATCTTCTCTTCCTCGGTGCCGGGCAGGAAGCCGATGTCTTCGCCGACCGGCACGGTCACGCGCGTGACGATGATCTCGGTATAGGTCTTGGTCTCGAGCACCTGCGCGAGGCCGGCCGCGAGCGCGAGCAGGGTCTTGCCGGTGCCTGCCTGCCCGAGCAGCGTGACGAAGTCGCAATCCGGATTCATCAGCAGGTTGAGCGCGAAGTTCTGTTCGCGGTTGCGCGCGACGATGCCCCACACGCTGTTCTTCGCATGGGTGTATTCGCGCAAGGTCTTGAGCACCGCGGTCTTGCCGGCAATCTCCTTGACCTGCGCATAGAGCGCCGCGCCATCGCCTTCGTAATAGACGAATTCGTTGACCAGCAGGCTCGATACCATCGGACCCGAGAGGCGATACCAGGTCGCGCCGTTCTGCTGCCAGCTCTCGATGCCCTTGCTGTGCTTGTCCCAGAAGTCGGCGGGCAGTTGCCGCACGCCCGAATAGAGAAGATCCGTGTCTTCGAGGACCTGGTCGTTGAAATAGTCTTCGGCCAGCAAGCCCAGCGCGCGCGCCTTGATGCGCATGTTGATGTCTTTGGACACCAGCACCACCGAGCGCGACGGATGCGCTTCCTGCATCGCGCGCACCACGCCGAGTATCTGGTTGTCGGCCTTGCCCGTGGGCAGAACGCTGGGAAGCGCCTGCGGCACCGAGTGCGTCTGGAAGAACAGCTTGCCGCCCGCGTCCTTGTTGCCCAGTGCGGCGAGGGCGATGCCGTCGTCGATCTGTCCATCGCCCAGGCTGCCGACCAGCGAGTCGAGAGAGCGGCTGACCTGCCGCGCGTTGCGCGCGACTTCGGACATGCCCGTCTTGTGATCGTCGAGTTCTTCCAGCGTCATCATCGGCAGCTAGACGTCGTGCTCCTCGAAGCGGAACAACGCCGACGGGTCGTGCATCAACACGTTGGTGTCGAGCACGAACAGCTTGACCGCGTCGCCAAGCGCTTTTTTCTTGGGACGAGGCTCGAACATCGTGATGACGGATGCCGCTGTGGACGACGCTGCGGCCGCAGGCCTTGCGGCGAGGCTCGAGGCTGCGCGCGATGTCGAAGACGCGGCCGACGCCGCATCCGCGTTGTTGCCGGACGCGCCGAATGCACGCGCTGCTGTGTGCGCCGCATCCACGTTCGCGGTCGCTGCCGGCTGGTTCGCATGGCGCCGTTGGGCGGCAGCGTTCTGGCCCGCATGGTTGGCCGCATTCGAACGGTTCACGTCGCTCATCGACGCATGCGGTTTCATGCGTCGGCCCGTCTTGTTGGTTTCTTCGATGGCGCTCGGGGTCAGGAAGAGGGCGGGGCGAACAGGCGGTTTCGGAAGTGGCATCGGTCTTTGCGGATGATTGAGAGGATGAACGCAGGGATGAACGCAGGGATGAACGCGGAGATGAGCGCGAGACGATCGACGTCAGGCGGTGCGCGGCGCGCAAAACAGAAAGGCCGACAGCCGGGTCGCGGAATGATCCGGACGCGGACAATCGGCCTTGCGGTGACGACGGTTCAAAGGCGTTTGATACTCAGCGTGAATCGCGATCGGAGGAATTGCTCGTAACGGGTTAATCGGTCTGTGAGGCGCGGTCTGTGACGCGCGGTCTGCGGCGCAGTGTGCTACGGACCGATGGTGAAGCGAGCGTGCGCAAAACGCAAGACCCCGCACCTCGTTTCAACGCGAGCGCAACGCAAGGACAACTGCGCATGCCGTGTCACATCGCCTTCACATGATCGAGCACTTCGGCAACGTGGCCCGGCACTTTGACGCCGCGCCACTCCTTGACCAGTACGCCGTGCGGATCGATCACGAAGGTGCTGCGTTCGATCCCGCGCACTTTCTTGCCGTACATGTTCTTCATCTTCATGACGTCGAACAGCGCGCACAGCGCTTCGTCCGGGTCGGAGATGAGATCGAAGGGAATGCCGAGCGCATCCTTGAATTTGTGGTGCGACGTCATGTCGTCGCGCGAGACGCCGAACACGACGGTATTGGCGTTCGCAAATTCCTTCGAGGCGTCGCCGAACTCCTGTGTCTCCGTGGTGCATCCGGGCGTGCTGTCCTTGGGATAGAAATACAGGATGACGATCTTGCCGCGATAGGCGTCGAGGTGTACGGGGCCTCCGGTCGATTCGGCCTGGAACGATGGGACCTCGGACCCGAGGGCTACGGTATTTCCCGACATTGCTGCTCCTTCTTGGCAAGTGAGGCGATTCGCTGCGGCCACTATCGAAGGTTCTTGTTACAGAAGATACCTTCAGATGCCGAATTGCGGTGAGCCGATTGCGTCATCGTACGTTCTTACAGGCACGTACAGACCGTACGCTCAGACTTGGGAGTTGCATCATGATGAAGAAGATCGCTGTTGCACTGGTCGCCGCCGGTGGCCTGATGGTCGCGACCGCACCGGCTCACGCAGGCGGTCACGTGTCGTTGTCGATCGGTTTGGGTGTGCCTGTCGTCGGCTATGCGCCGCAGCCCGCATATTACGACCCGGCACCCGCCTACTACGGTCCCCCGCCGGTGGTGTACGGTCCCCCGCCGGTGGTGTACGAGCCTCCGGTGATCTATGCGCCGCGTCCGCGCTATTACGCGCCGCCGGTGGTCTACAGCCCGGCGCCCACGTATTACGGCGGCGGATACGGTGCGTACGGTGCGCGCGTCGGCTGGCGTGACGGCTGGCGTGACGGCGGGGATCGGAACTATGGTCGGCGCTGGGAAGGTCATGATGGTTGGCGCGATCGCGACGGACGCGGCGATCGCGACGACAGGCATCGTTGATCGTCCGCAGCATGCGCTGATGGGAAGTTCCTTCGGCGGCCTGCGGGCCGCCGATTCCTTATCGGGCGACGCGATCGCCGGTGAGCATCAGTTCGCCGCTGCGACCGCCAACCGCACCCCAACGCCACGTGCGCAGCGGCACGCTGTCCGGGTCCAGGCGTGCGTAAGCCTCGGCCAGCGTGCCGAGCGCAAAGCCCTGGTCCTTCCAGCACACGATCAATCGCTCGAAAGCGTCGATGAGCTTCATGCCTTCGAGTTCGGCATGCAGCGTGAAGACTTCGTCGAAGCGGGAAGCGGCGGTAGCGGCGAGCAGCACATCGGCAGCGCCGATCGCGTCGCGGTCTTCGATGCCGATCAGTTCGTCGAGCGTCGCCAGAGTCGAGGGGATCTGGATGCAGTCGAGCACGCGTCCGCCCACATAGGGCCTGAACGCACCGCGTTCGACTTCATCGTCGGCGACGCGCCCGTCGGATGCATAGCGCATACCCCAGGTGTCGAGTTGCCGCAAGGCATCGTCATTCATCTGCCAACCGGCCGCGCCGTGGGTGCTGGGCGGCTCGCCGAAGAGATCGACGAAGCGCCGGTACGCGCGTCCCATCTGCTGCCAGGTCCAGCGCGCCGAGCTATCCCGCACATGGTCCTGCCAGAGGGTGTGATCCCAGGTGTGGATGCCGACCTCGTGTCCGCGCTTCCTGGTTTCGCGCAGTACCGCCGTGCCGCGCAACCCGATGTCGGGTCCGCGCAGCAGCGTTCCGTAAAGCAGCGTCTTGATGCCGTAGTGCTCGACCACCGAGGTGCGCTTGACCTTCGAGAAAAAGCCGGGGCGCAGCGCCCGCTTGATCGCGCGGCCGGTGTGATCGGGGCCGAGGCTGAATAAAAACGTGGCGGTGATGTGGTGGCGATCGAAGAGGTCGAGCAGGCGCGGCACGCCTTCGAGCGTGCCGCGCAGCGTATCGACATCGACCTTGAGCGTGAGATGCCGCTCACTCATCTGCGGGTCGCGACGCGCCATCGCGATTCACAAGCCGATTTACAAGCCCATTCGCAAGCGCATGCAGCGCATCGCCGGTCACGCGCGTGATGCGCCAGTCCGGCATCACGGCCGCACCCAGGCCTTGATAGAAAGCCTGCGCGTCGACATTCCAGTCGAGCACCGACCACTCGAAGCGCCCGCAGCCGCGCGCTACCGCGATGCGGGCCAGATGGATCAGCAAGGCCTTGCCGTAACCGCGGCCACGGTGCTCGGGCTCGACGAACAGATCCTCGAGATAGAGGCCGCGCTTGCCGAGGAAGGTCGAGAAGTTGTGGAAGAAAAGCGCGAACGCAACCGGCTCGCCAAGCTCTTTATCGGTTGGCCAGAGCAGCACCGCTTCAACCGTGGCTCCATCGGCAAACAGGGCGCGCTCGAAATCCTCGGGCGTCGAGACGACCAGGTCTTCGAGACGCTCGTAGCGCGCGAGCCCGATCACAAGGCGATGCAAGGCCGGCAGATCGGCGCGTTCGGCCTTGCGGATGTGAAAGGACGCCATGCGCGGCGACGATCAATCGACGAGGCTGCGCGCCTCGGCGACCTGGCCGCGATAGGCGTCGAAGATGTGGGAGAGGGCGTCGCTCATCGCGACCTTCGGCGCCCAGCCGAGTTCATGCATGGTGTTCTCGATCTTGGGTACGCGGTTCTGCACGTCCTGATATCCGGCGCCGTAGTAGGCGCCCGACGTCGTCTCGATCAGCTTCACCTTGGCGGCGGACTCCGCGTATTCCGGATACTCGGCCGCGAGCGCCAGCATCATCGTGGCCAGTTCACGCACCGAATAATTGTTCGCGGGATTGCCGATGTTGTAGATCTTGCCGCTCGCCACGCCGTCCTCGTTGGCGATGATCTTCATCAGCGCGGATATGCCGTCGTCGATGTAGGTGAACGCGCGTTTCTGCGCGCCGCCATCGACCAGGCTGATCGGTTCGCCGCGCACGATGTGGCCGAAGAACTGCGTGATCACGCGGCTCGATCCTTCCTTCGCGGTGTGGATCGAATCGAGGCCCGAGCCTATCCAGTTGAACGGGCGAAACAGCGTGTAGTCGAGCCCCTGCTCCTGGCCATAGGCCGCGATCACGCGATCCATCAACTGCTTCGAGCACGCGTAGATCCAGCGCGGCTTGTCGATCGGTCCATAGACCAATGGCGACGCATAGGGATCGAACTCCGCGTCCGCGCACATCCCGTAGACCTCCGAGGTCGACGGGAAGATCACGCGCTTGCCGTACTTGACCGCCTGGCGAACGATCGGCAGGTTCGCTTCGAAGTCGAGCTCGAACACGCGCAGCGGCTGGCGCACATAGGTGGCCGGTGTAGCGATCGCGACCAGCGGCAGCAGCACGTCGCACTTCTTGACGTTGTACTCGATCCACTCTTTGTTGATCGTGATGTCGCCTTCGAAGAAATGGAAGCGCTCGTGATCGAGCAGGTCGGTCACGCGCTCGGACTGCATGTCCATGCCGAACACTTCCCAATCGGTGGTCTCGAGAATGCGATTGGAGAGGTGGTGGCCGATGAAGCCGTTGACGCCGAGGATGAGGATTTTTTTCATGAGGGGAGAACAGGGCGTGAAGGTACGTCGGGCGGAGTGGCCTGCGGTCGCGCCACGGAGCGCTCCGCTTCGAGCCGCCTGCTGTAGCGACCGATGGGAATCATCAGCACATAGGCAAAGGTCGCGAAGCTCGCGCTCGTCCACCAGGCCAACGCGAGTGCGACGATTCCGACCACGACCAGGCCACCGATGCGCAGGCGCGCCGCATGATACGTGCCATCGGGCATCGGGGTGTTGCACAGTTCCGGATGCCGGCGAATGTAGCGCGCCTTCCAGAGACCGACCAGAGCGAGTCCCATCATGTTGCCGTTGTAGAGCACCTGCGACGCGAATTCGTTTGCGTATTCGCCGACCACCGAAGACGAGAACGGCATCAGGCTCACGAGCGCCAACTGGACGATGTTGCGCCAGAGCAGCCCCTGATCGACGCTGCGCACGTAGTGCAGCATGCGGTGATGGCTGATCCAGAAGATCGCCAGCACGAAGAAGCTGATCAACCACGATACGGCTTTCGGCAGCAGGTGCGCCAACGCCTGCAGCAGTTCGGCATGGGTGTGGATCGTCGCGTGATCGGGCAGCTTCAGATCGATCACCAGCAGCGTCATCGCGACCGCGAAGATGCCGTCGGTCAGCGCTTCGACGCGGTGCTTGCTCCAGCCGATCGCAGCGGGTGCAGGCGGCACGGTCTCGTGCCCGCTCATTGCTGGTCCCCGAGTGCATGCTCACCCGCACTCAGAAAGGCCGCGAGTTGAGCGCCATCGCAGGCTCGGCCGCCGATGCGCGCGCGCGTGATTTCGAGCGCTAGGCCATCGCCACAGATTGCGATGCAGCGGCCATCGGCGACGATCAAGGTGCCCGGCTTGGCCGCTCGATGGAATAAGTATTCGATGCGACGCGTTCGCTCGATGACTGCGGCGTGTCCGGCAATTGTGGTGGTCGCTCCCGGGTACGGTGGCGCAACGGCGCGCACGAGATCGTGGATCGTCACCGCGTTCGCGCGCCAGGCTATGCGCCCGTCTTCGGGCTTGCGGCCGCCGAAGTACGAACCCTTCGCGAGATCGTTGACCAAGCGCGGCGCGCGACCGGTGATCAGGTCGGGCAGCACGCGCCACAAGGTTTGCTCGGCCGCGACGGTGACCTTGATGAAGACCTCGTGCGCCGTGTCGTCGGGAAGTATGGGCACCGAAGTCTGCGCGACGATCGCGCCCGCATCAGGCTTGGCGGCCATCTCGTGCAAGGTCGCGCCGGTCTCGGTCTCGCCGTGGATGATCGCCCAGTTGATCGGCACGCGGCCGCGATACTTCGGCAACAGCGAGCCATGCATGTTGTAGGCACCGCGCGCGGCGAGGGCGAGCAAGGGCGTGGGCAGCATGTGGCGATAGTAGAACGAGAAGATGAAGTCCGGCCGCGCGCGCTCGACCGCGGCCAAGAGCGTGGGGTCGTTCGCATCGTCGGGCGTGACGACGGGGAT
>JBBQCA010000003.1:0-37288 GCA_038318315.1 Burkholderiales bacterium
CGAGCAGGAGGTGATCTTCGAGGCGTTCAGGCAGGCCGATGGCAGCACGCACCGGCGCTTCGGCGGGACCGGACTGGGGCTGTCGATCTCGCGCAACCTGGCGCGCGTGCTGGGTGGGGACATCTCGGTCGAAAGTGCGTCCGGTGAGGGCAGCGTATTCACCCTGACCGTGCCGACGGTGTTCGCCCCGCAGCCGGGTTCGTCCGACAAGCCGGCGGCCCCGCCGCCTGCGTCGCGCGCGGAAAAGATCCTCCTGCCGAGCCACCCAGTCGCACCGCCTGCACGGCGCTCCTCCGATCACGGCGTCGGTTCCGATGCCGCGGCGCCTGATGATTCGAATGACGATCGCCATCACCTGTCGGCGAACACGCGCGTCATCCTCGTGATCGAAGACGACCTGCGCTTTGCCGCCATCCTGCAGGACATGGTTCACGAGATGGGCTTCCAGTGCCTCGTCACCCATAGCGCCGGCGAGGGCCTCGATGCGGCAAAGACCTATCTGCCGAGCGCCATCCTGCTGGACATGAACTTGCCGGATCATTCCGGCCTGGGGGTGCTCGACCAGTTGAAGCGCAATTCGCGCACGCGCCATATTCCCGTGCATGTCGCATCGGTCGCCGATTACAGCAAGGAGGCGCGCGAGCTGGGTGCCGTCGGCTACGACCTCAAGCCGGTCAATCGCGAGCGGATCATCGAGGCGCTCGAAGGCTTGCGCGCGCGTTTCACCCAGAAGATGCGACGCGTCCTGATCGTCGAGGACGATCCGCGCCAGCTCGAGGGATTGCGTCAACTGCTCGCCAACGACGGTGTGGAGATCGTCGGTGTTGCGCGGGCCGGGGAGGCGCTGGCCAGCTTGCGCTCGTCCACCTTCGATTGCATGGTGATGGACCTCAACCTGCCCGACCTCTCGGGCTACGAGTTGCTGCAGGAGATGTCGTCGCAGGACGACGTCTCGTTCCCGCCGGTGATCGTGTACACCGGGCGCACCCTCACGCGCGACGAGGAGCAGCGCCTCTCCCGGCACTCGAAGTCGATCATCATCAAGGACGCACGCTCGCCCGAACGCCTGCTCGACGAGGTCACGCTCTTTCTTCACCAGGTCGAGTCGGAGTTGCCGCCCGAACGACAGCGCATGCTGCGCGAAGCGCGCAGCCGCGAAGCCGCGCTCGAGGGCCGGCGCATCCTGATCGTCGAGGACGACGTACGCAATGTGTTCGCCCTTACCAGCGTGCTCGAGCCGAAGGGCGCGAAGATCGAGATCGCGCGTAACGGCAACGAAGCGCTCGACGCCCTCGCACGCAGCGCTAGCGAGCCGGACCGGTCCATCGACCTGGTGTTGATGGACATCATGATGCCGGAGATGGATGGCTATACCGCGATGCGCGAGATCCGGAAGAATCCGGCCTGGAAGAAACTGCCGATCATCGCGCTCACCGCGAAAGCCATGCGAGACGATCAGGAAAAGTGCATCGAAGCGGGCGCCAGCGATTACATCGCCAAGCCGCTCGACGTCGAGAAGCTGCTGTCGCTGGTACGCGTGTGGATGCCCAAGTGACGCGCGGCGCCGACGTGGCTGACCGACATCTCGACATCGAAATGCAGCTGCTGGTCGACGCGATCTTCCTGAAGTTCCATTACGACTTCCGCGCGTACGCGGGCGCTTCGCTTAAGCGCCGATTGACCAGCGCCTTGCATCGGTTCGAATGCGCGACGCTCTCGCAGTTGCAGGATCGCGTGCTGCACGATCCGACCGTGTTTCCGGTGTTGCTCAGCTACCTGACCGTGCAGGTCAGCGAGATGTTTCGCGACCCTGCCTACTTTCGCGCATTGCGCGAGCACGTGGTGCCGATGCTGCGCACCTATCCCTCGCTCAAGATCTGGGTGGCCGGGTGCAGCACCGGCGAGGAGGCGTACTCGATCGCGATCCTGCTGCGCGAGGAGGGCTTGCTGGAGCGAACGCTGATCTACGCGACCGACATCAATCCGCACGCGCTCGAACAGGCCGAGGCGGGCGTCTATAACGTCGATCGCATTGCCGGATTCACCGAGAACCACCATCGATCCGGTGCCACGACATCGCTCTCCGACTATTACACCGCCGCCTACAAGCGCGCAGTATTCGACAAATCCTTGCGCGCGCAGATCGTGTTTTCGGACCACAGCCTGGCAACCGACAGCGTGTTCGCCGAGGTCCAGCTGGTCTCGTGCCGCAACGTGCTGATCTATTTCACGCGTGAATTGCAGGACCGTTCGATCGGATTGTTCCGCGATTCCCTGTGCCGCAAAGGCTTCCTCGGTATCGGCTCGAAGGAATCGCTGCGCTTTTCGGCGCACGCCGACGCGTTCGAGGAAATCCGTCCCGCCGAGCGTATCTACCAGAAGCGGGGCGATGCGTGAGTTCGAGTCCGCTCCTCTTGCGGCGTATCGAAGCCCTCGTCATCGGGGCTTCGGCGGGTGGGATCGAAGCGCTGTCGCTGCTGCTGCCGGCGTTGCCCGCGACGCTCTCGTTGCCGGTGTTCATCGTTCTGCACCTGCCGCGCGAACGGCCGAGCCTGCTCGTCTCGCTGTTCGGTCCGCGTTGTACCGTTCCGATTCGAGAGGCCGAAGACAAGGAACCGGTCGTGGCCGGCACGGTGTACTTCGCGCCGCCCGACTACCACCTGTTGCTCGACGAAGGGCCGGCGCTGGCGCTGTCGATCGATGACCCCGTCAACTACTCGCGGCCATCCATCGACGTTCTGTTCGAGTCGGCCGCCGACCTCTATGGCGCGCGGCTCGCCGGCATGATACTCACCGGCGCCAACGAGGATGGTGCCGCGGGACTTGCTGCCGTGCACGCTGCGGGAGGCGTGACGATCGTGCAGGATCCCGACACTGCGCTCTCCGCGGCCATGCCGGCGGCCGCGTTGCAGCGAACAGGAGCCGATTTCGTCCTGCCGCTGGCGGGTATTGCGGACCTTCTGCGCACACTCGGGCAAGGCAATGAAAGGACTGTTGGATGACTGCGATCGCGCGAGCCACTGTCAAGCTGCTCCTCGTCGACGACCTCGATAACAACCTGCTTTCACTGGCGGCGCTGCTTCGCCGCGACGGGGTCGAGCTGTTGCTCGCGCGCACCGGGGCCGAGGCACTCGAGCTCCTGCTGGTTCATCCGGTGGCGCTCGCCCTGGTCGACGTCCAGATGCCCGGGATGGACGGGTTCGAGCTGGCCGAGCTGATGCGAGGCAGCGAGCGCACCCGCCACGTGCCGATCATCTTCGTGACGGCGGGCGCAAGCGACGAGCGCCGCGTCTTCAAGGGATATGAGACCGGCGCGGTCGATTTCCTCTACAAGCCGATCGACCCGCACATCCTGCGCAGCAAGGTCGGTGTGTTCATCGAACTCGAGCAGCAGAAGCTCGCGCTCGCGCGCGAACTGAAGGAGAAGACCGAGACGCTGCGCCTGAACGAGATGTTCACCGCGATGCTGGGACATGACTTGCGCGGACCGTTGAGCGCGATCGTGATGGGCGCGATTCTTCTCGAGAAAAAAGCGACCGACGAGACGACCCGCAGGTCGGCGGCACGTACACTGGCGAGCGCCAAGCGCATGAGCCGCATGATCGTCGAGATGCTCGATCTCGCGCGCGCGCGGCTTGGAGGGGGCATCCCGATCCGGCGCCAGCGCGTGGACATGCGTGCCGTCGTCGAGCAAGCCATCGACGAGCAGCGTCCGGCTGCTCCGGACCGTCCGATCGAGTTTCATTGCGAAGGCGATCTCGAAGGCGAGTGGGATCCGGATCGTTGCGCGCAGCTCGCCGCGAACCTCGTCGGCAACGCGATCGAGCATGGCGACGCGGCGTTTGCAGTCGAGTGCACGGTGGACGGCACGGGCCGGGACGAGATCACGTTGTCGGTCAGCAATGCGGGGAGCATTCCGCCGCCGCTGATTCCGCACCTCTTCGATCCGTTCCGGAGTCGCGAAGCCTATCGCGCGCAGGGCGAGGGGCTCGGGCTCGGACTCTATATCGTCGAGCAGATCGCACGGGCGCATGGAGGGCAGGTCGAGGTCACATCCGGTGCGCAGGACGACCGCACCACCTTTCGCGTCCGTCTGCCACGGGCCTGACCGACAGGATCGAGATGCCATTCAAACTCCGCCAGGAGCGACATCGCATCCTCATCATCGAGGACGACTGGGCCGTGCTCGAAGTGCTCAAGCTCATGCTCGAGGACGACGGGCACGTGGTGGTGACCGCGAAGGATGGCCGAAAGGGAATCGCCGCAGCAGCGTCCAAGCCGTTCGACCTGGTGCTGATGGATATCTCGATGCCCGGCATGAGCGGAATCGAAGTTGCCAAGGCGCTGCGAGCGGAGGCCAGGACGAGCGACATCCTCATCGCCATCCATACCGGTCTGGACGAGCATTGGGTCCGTGAACGATTCGCGGACTACGATATTTTCCTGACCAAGGCCGCCGACACCGACGTCCTCGTCGACGAGATCAGAAATCTCTTCAACCAGCCGCGAGCGCCGCGAGCGCAGCGCGCGGTGGCGGGCGCGAGCGAAACATTCACCACCGCCGAAGCCATGCTCGTACACCAGGCGCTGCGCGAGGCCATGGAGCTTGGTCCGGAGACCATGTCGACGCAGGCCTTGATCGGCATGCTAGGCGACGAGATCGATCAACTGCGCAGATTGGGCAAGACGGACCTCGACATCGTGGCTTTGATCCGGGCGGCGATCGGCAGGGACATTCCGCTGTCGGCCATCGCACGCTAGCGCGCTCGATCATGCGACGTCGCGATCTGCTCGCTTCCTCCGCATCGCTGTTGACCCTGGGGAGCCCCGCGATGGCCGCTCGATCCAACCGGCCTCACGCGCGCACCGCCGCGATCGAGGAGACCAGCGCGCTCGACTTGATGAAGGCGATGGAAGCGGGACGCCTGACGGCCGAGCGCCTGACGCATCTGTGCCTCGCCCGCATCGCCGCCATCGATCGTCGCGGCCCACGTCTGAACAGCATCATCGAACTCAACCCGGATGCGGTGGAGATGGCCCGCACGCTCGATGCCGAGCGTCGCGGCGGATCGGTGCGCGGACCCTTGCATGGCCTGCCGGTGCTCCTCAAGGACAACATCGCCACCGCCGACCTGATGAGCACCAGTGCCGGCTCGCTCGCGCTGGCGGGCGTGCGCGCGGCAAGCGACGCCCATCTGGTTGCACGATTGCGCGAGGCCGGCGCGGTCATCCTCGGCAAGACCAACCTGAGCGAATGGGCCAACATCCGCTCGACGCGCTCGACCAGCGGCTGGAGCGGCCGCGGCGGTCTCACGCGCAATCCCTATGCGCTCGATCGCAGCACCAGCGGTTCGAGTTCGGGTACCGCCGCGGCCATCGCGGCCAGCCTCGCCCCGTTGGGCGTGGGCACGGAAACCGATGGCTCGATCGTCTCGCCCGCGTCGCTCAACGGCCTGGTGGGACTCAAGCCCACGGTCGGCCGCATCAGCCGCGACGGCGTGGTTCCGATCGCCCACAGCCAGGACACGGCCGGCCCGATGACGCGCAGCGTTGCGGACGCAGCCCTGCTGTATGCGGCGATGGCCGGACCCGACGCCGCCGATCCCATCACTACGACGGCGCCGACGACCGACGCGAGCGAGATGACCTTGCCGGCAGACGCGTTGCGCGGAGCCCGGCTCGGGATCGCGAGGAACTACCTGACCGGCTTCGACGAGGTCAACGCATTGTTCGATCGCGCGGTCGCCGATCTGCGCGCGCTGGGCGCCGAGGTCGTGGACGACGTGGAATTGCCGCAGCCCGGCTATCGTGCCGCCGAGCTGAGCGTGCTGCTGTACGAACTCAAGCACGACCTGCCGCTGTGGCTACGAAAATTCGCGCCCCATGCGCCCGTGCAGTCGTTGGCGGACGTGATCGCGTTCAACCTCGCGCATGCGAATCGAGAGATGCCATGGTTCGGCCAGGAATTGTTCGAGCGCGCGCAGGCGCTGGGTGGACTCGACAGTCCCGCGTATCTCGAGGCGCGGGCCGCGTGCCTCAAGGGTGCGCGTGAAGAAGGACTGGATCGCGCGTTCGATCGCCACAATCTCGACGCCGTGATCGCGCCCACCGGCGGCGTGGCCTGGCTGATCGATCCGGTTGCGGGCGACCACTCCAGTGGCAGCTTCGCGGCCCCGGCCGCGGTTGCCGGTTATCCGCACCTCACGGTGCCTGCGGGCTTCGTGCGCGGGTTGCCGACCGGATTGTCGTTCGTCGGCAGACCCTTCAGTGAATGGCGACTGCTGGCCTTGGGCCATGCGTTCGAGCAGGGCACGAAGCATCGGCGTGCGCCGGGCTATGTGGCGCGCAGCGTGCCGGTATAGCGGTTTCTTCTTCGTGAACCGCAGAGGCGCCGCGATCTCATCCGCCATCGCGCAGTTCCCGCGGCGAGCCCAGCGCGGGTTGACGCCGCGATTGCACTACAGCATAAGAAAACTCTGATGCGTCGTCGGAACGGTCGCGATCCAGTTGGCGGTCCGGCGCCCGCCAAACCCAGTTGCGGAGGTGTGCTGGTGCTACGCCCAGCCATTCAGCCATGGTTTCAACTGCTGACCGCATTCGTATCACCTCTTGGGCGCAGATCCAGGAACGCATCCAGTTCATCGTGGAGCGCCTTAACGCGAATCCGTCGCTAGCGCTCGCCGCAGCGGTCAATCCGCTGTACGCACTCGAAGAGCTCGGCCTCGACATCGATCCCGCCGTGCGCCCGGCGATCGAGCAGCGCGTCAGGTTCAAACCGCGCGTGAACGCGCGCATGCAGCATCTGCGCGAGGAAATTTTCCGCCACGCGGGGCACTCGTTCGACATCGACTCGCCGCGGGAGGTCGAGTGCATCCTCTTCGACCGATTGGGCCTGGCACTTCCTGCATCTGAAAGCATTCAGAACGTCGAGGGCGAGGGCGAGGGCGAGGGCGCGAAGCGACCGCCTGCCTTGACGCTCAGCCGTCCAGTTCGAACCGGGCGAGGCGATGCGCCTGCCGAGGACCCGCTGGAACCGCTGCGCGACGCACATCCGATCGTCCCGCCCTTGCTCGAATATCGGCGGCTCGATGCGAATGCTCCGCGGCTTGCCCCGCGCTCGCTGTACGACGAAGTGCGACGCGGGGAGAGGCAATTCGGCGTCGTCAATCTGCACTTTCGTCTCAAGACCCAGCCACCCTGACGACGCGGGCAAGCGGCTGGCCTCGTAGTCGGCCCGCCGCTTGCGCATAGTCGAAACCGTCAACAGTCAACCGACAACGGCGTACGCCCATGCCCGACACGCACGGATTCGAAGTCGTCCTCGAGGCCCGGGAAGCAGTCCTTCAGAAGGCGCTCAAAGGCGCCTGGAAATCGGCCGAGTGTCCGGTGGAGCCGGGCGAGCAGGGGCGTATTCCCGAGAACGTCGTGATCCCGGCGGGCACCGCCATCGGAGCGTGGACCGTGGCGGACGGGCATGCCCACCTCCCGCAGGAGGAGCTCGACGCAAAGATGGCGCCCGACGTGAACGGCGCGGAGCTCAAGCTCGGGCTGCACATCCAGTTGCACATGCTGCTGGACATGAAGGCACCGCCCGTTCCGTCGGCAGGGCTGTTCGACATGACCGCGGACGTTCGCGCGCGCGTGCCGTGCGGCCTGCAGCCCGGCACCAAGAACGTCGTGCTCATGCTCGACGGCTTGCCGCGCGCCAATGTGAGCGTCGTCCTCACGAGCGGCGATCCGCTCGCAGCCAAGCTCGACACGCTCCTCGCCGAGTTTGCGCACGGGGCATACGAGAACGGCGCGCCGGGCGCCGTGCCCAATCCTGCCTTTCCCACCATCCCGCATACGCGCACGCAGCTCAACGTCACGTGGAGCTTCGGCGCGCTGGGCGGCATCAAGGTGGACGTCTATACGGAGATCTACGACGACCTCTCCGACCCGGCGCGTCACATCACCGTGGCGCGCTCGGGCGCACCGCCCAGCCAGACGCTCGAAATCAGCCTGCCGCTCTACATGCGGATCTACAACATCCGCGCGACTGGAGTGGCGGCCTCGCTGGGACTCGTTTCGCCGATGGCGATCGAGACGCAGCTCCTGATCAGGGCGCCGTTCGACTCGCCACCGGGCTCGTACACGATCCATTTCGATACCGCCACAACCGACACAGGGCCGATCGCTGCCGCGCCCGGCGTCGAAGGCACGAACTACACGAACAACAAAGCCAAGATCCCCCTCGTCAGCCTGGACGATTTGCTCAAATCGGAGATCAAGACCCGCGGCCAACAGATGGTCGCCAGTTTCGGCGCTGTCTTCACCATGCAGGTGCCGACGGTGGCGCAGATCGAGGCCGTGATCGGGGACTTCTTCCACCAGGACCTCGAGAAGCGCGATTTCATCTCGATCTGGACACCCGAGCATGCGGGAGCCGTGCTCACGGTTGCGGACGTCACGCCGAAGGTGCTCGCCGATGTGCTCGCCATCGCGATCAACGCCGGCGGCATCGGCGATGCCAATGCACTCACCAACTTCGTCCCTGCCGATCGCGAGTTCGGCGTCGCGATTGCCGGTCAGCGCCTGCAGCACGTGATCGATGACACGCGCGAGCACAACGGCTTCGCGGATTCCGATCTGCCCAAGCGCATGAAGTCCGGTGACGACGACGTCGACCTGCGCGAACTGCATGTGTTCGTCGTGGACGGCGCCATCCGCATGACGGGCAAGGTCACCGCCATCGACGCAATCCTCGGCACCTTCGACGTCGACGCCGATTTCCGCGTCGATATCGGCCTGCACTGGGTGCCCAATGCGACCCTTTCTCTGGAACACGTGCAGAACATGGAGGAGACGATCCTCGACAAGGACGTCGATCCCGAAGAGTCGGTTCTGCTGTGGGTGATCTCGGCGATCCTCGCGGTCATCACGCTCGGCGCCGGCAGCGTCCTGGGCGTCGTGATCATCGCCGTCGTCACGCTGATCGTGCAGGCGATCGTCGACAGCATCGGCGGCGACAAGCTGGTCGACGGCGTGACGGGCGCGCTCAAGGGGATCACGGCGTGGCCGCCGAACCTCTCGCGCATCGGGCGCGTGCGTGCGGTGTTCCACGATCCGGTCGTGATCGAGACGAGCGGGCTCGGCATCGCCGGCACCCTCGATGTATTGAGTTCGTGCGAAAGCGTGCAGGTGCTTGCCGCGCGCAGCGCCGGCGCCTATGCCGGGCCCGCGGCATCGCCGATGAGTCTCGCGGCGCTCAACACGAGCCCGGTCGCTGCGTACCGCTGGCTTCCCGGCGACGGCACGCCGGAAGCCGTCGTGCAGAATCTGCTGCACGTGTATGCAGCGAGCGGCATCTACATTGCCAAGCACAGCCTCTCGATCACGCAGCCGGGGGGTGCCACGAGCCGGCATTTCGCACTCGTCAACGTGAAGAACGTGGTGCCCGTGGTGGACGCTGGTCCCGACCTCACGGTGAACGAAGGCGAGGTGGTCACGCTGGTCGGCCATTTCACCGATGTCGAGTACCCCGACACGCACGAGTCTTCGTGGAACTTCGGCGACGACCAGGCTCCACAGCCCGGTGTGATTGCCGAGACCAATACCCCGCCGCAAGCGGTCGGCACGTCCACCGTGCAGCACGCATGGTGCGACAACGGCGAATACCTGGTCACGCTGCGCGTGCGCGATCAGAACGGCGGCATGGCGACCGACACGCGGCGCGTGACGGTGCGCAACGTTCCGCCCGTCGTCGATGCGGGACCGGACATGTTCGCCTATCCGTGCTCGGTGCTCACGCTCACCGGCAGGTTCACCGACCCGGGCTGGTGCGATACGCATACCGGGACGTGGGACTTCGGCGATTGCACGCCTGCACAGACGGCGACGATCCGCGAAAAGCACGAGCCGCCCGCGGGCGAGGGCGTGGTCATTTCGTCGCACTGCTACGAGTGCTGCGGCACGTATCACGTCGTGTGCACGGTGGTCGACGACGACGGCGGCATCGGTCGGGACGCGACGGTGGTGAAGGTCGTCGATGTCGAGAACCGCGACTTCGAAGGTGGGTATCGGCGGCGCGATCTCGGCATGGTCGCCAACGCTTGGGAGCCGTATGCCCTCACGACGGCAACCGATCGCAGCAAAGCGGGATTTGCTTGCGAGGAATGCGTCGTGCACGGCGGACAGCGGTCGCAGCGCATTCAGGTCGCGGGATCGCTGCGCGCTGGAATCTGGCAGCAGGTCGGCGCGAATCTCGGCTGGGAATACCAGATCAGCGCGTGGTATGCGATCGACGAGAAGACCGGAGGCTCGGCGAGGCTCGGCCTGGATCCCGCGGGCGGAACCGATCCTGACGCCATCGGCGTCGTGTGGATGGCCGGTAGCGAGCTTCGTGACTGGGCCGAACTCGCGGTACGCGCGATTGCGCAAAAAGGAGCGATCACGATCTTCCTCGAGACCGGAGAGGGCCCGCCAGCGATGGGTTTGCCGACCATCGCGGGCGCGGGCGCTGCGGCCTCAGCGAATCGCGCAGCCGACGTGTGCTTCGACGACGTGGCACTCGTTCCTATCCAGCCCTTCTGTCCCGACAGCCAAGCGGCGCCGCCCAAGCGTGAAGAGATCTGCGTCGACTTCAGCGAGCTGCGACCGCAAACGGAGATACCGCCCGAATACAAGATCAAGCAGTTTCGCTTCACCATGCTCGACCACAAACCGGGGCGGATCGTCACGTACGGACCGCCGCCGGGCATTGCGAAGCTGCAACTCGGCCGCGGTGTTCTGGTTGACCTCCCTTTCGCAGCCGATTGGGTGCGCGCGCGTGTCGCGCCGATGGGCCAGGTCGCAGTGGAGCTCGTCGCGGTCGACGGCGACGGCAAGGTGCTCGGTCAGACCACGACCACCCCGGCAGGCGCCCAGGTGCAGGACTTGTTCGTAGCCGCGAGAAACACCTCCCGCGTGCAGATCACGACCAAGGGCTTCGAAGCGACGCTGATCGAGATCTGCGCGGGACGCCTGCAGCTTGGCGATGGCGACGCTGCAGCGGCCGGCCATTCCGAAACCGAACACCTCTGATGCCGAGCGCCGAAATGGATCATGTTCGCGTAGTGCTCGATCGCCATCGCGAAGCGATCAAAGCGCGTTACCGCGCGCTCGGTACGGGCATCGGCAGGCGCTCGTCCCGGGATCCGACGCTGGTCGTGGTCGTCTATCTGCAATCGGAGAAGGATCGACCCTCGGGCCCGCAGTTCATCGAGGATGTGCCCCTCAAGTTCGAGGTGACCGGCACCATCCACTTACTCTAAGGTGAGGTGACCATGGATGCGCAATTCGTAAAGGCACGCGAGCTCGCCCGCACGGCGAAGCAAAGGCTGCTTGCCGGTTTCGCGGCGAATCCGAACGTTGTCGGTGCCGGATTCGGAAAGCGAACCGTGCAGGACGAGAGACTTCACGAACCGGCGATCGTCGTGTACGTGATGCGCAAGGTGCCCAAACAGTTCATACCGCCGTCTTCGCTTTTGCCGCGAAGAATGTATGTGGGCGGCGATGCGATCGAGGTCGACGTCGTGGAAACCGGACCGATTCACCTGTTGTCGTTCACGGCCAGAGAAAGGCCGGTGCCGTGCGGCATCAGCATCGGCCACGGCCCGAGCGGCAGCACCGGCACGCTGGGCTGCGTCGTCACCGATGTCACCGATGCCACCGCTTGCATACTCAGCAACAATCACGTCATCGCGAATCTCAACGGCGCATCCATCGGTGACGCCATCACGCAGCCGGGCGGAGCGGATGCCGGTGCGTCGCCGGGCGATGACATTGCGACGCTCAAGCGCTTCATTCCGCTCAATCCGACGGGCAACCGCGTCGACTGCGCAATCGCCCAGATTACCAAGGCCGGCACGGTGCAGGACCAGATGAAGAACAATCTGATGCCCGTCGCCAACGCGAACCATCCAGCCGTCGGGCTGCTGTTCGCGGGAGGGTGCAACCGCACCTTCATGAATCCCATCGATACGGTCCTCGCTGCGCTCAACATCGCGTTCCCCGCGGGCGCGTCGTCAACCATCGCGGCGGACCTCGACATGAACGTGGAGAAAGTCGGCCGCACGACGGAGTACACGAGCTCGACCATCTCGGAGCTCGACGTGTCGCCCAACCCGAACTCACCGATGGGGCCACTCGGGTACGTGAACCAGATCGCCACCATGTGGATGTCGGACCAGGGCGACTCGGGTTCGCTCGTCTGCCGCGGCGGCGACGGGGGTGAGGAAGATCACTGCGATTGCGGTACCACGACCGCGACGTCTTCGGTGATGGGCTTCGACATGCGCACCGATGCGGCGATCGAGAAGGAGTTTCGCGAGCGCTACCTGCGGCATACGCGCGTGGGCCGTTACCTGCTCGACGTATTCTTTCGCAACGAGGATCGCATTGTCGACCGGGTACGCGATGCCGGTGCGAGCGAAAGCGACCGTGGATTCGCGCGCTATCTGTATGACAAGCACGGCGATGCGATCCGCCTCGCCTTGCTGCAGCCGCACCGAACCGACATCCGCCTGAGCGAGGAGCATCTGCACGATGCGCGCGAGTCGCTCGGACGGGCGATGCATCACATGAAGGACGACGAGCGTCGGGCGGCGGAGGAGCTCTTCAAGCTCGTTTACCGCGCGCGCGATCGCACCCCCGGAGAGATCCTGGGGATGCTCGAAGACGAAACGCTGCTGCGCGAAGTGCGTCGCATCCTTTCGCAAGTTCGTTCGCTGGAGCAGCCGCCAGCGCGCTCGTCGCACACGCCGGGAGACGAAACCAAGGCCGAATAGGATCGACACGCCTGTGCCCCGCGAGGGGCGCAAACCAATTTTGGAGGACGTATGGCAGAGACGCTCGGCAGCGCAGAGGGCAGCGGAAGGTTCGCCAAGGAACGGTACCTGGCACGCGTCGTCAAGCGCGCGCACTGGCCCGCGTTGCGCCTCAATAACAACATCGTGGGCATGTCGTTTGGCCGGCGCATCGTCGGCGCACGCCGCACCGACGAGTCAGCCGTGGTCGTCTACGTGGCGCGCAAGGTGTCGCGGCGTTACCTGCCGCCTTCGCTGTTGCTTCCGCGGCGCATCTACGTCGGCGGCGACTGGATCGAGGTCGACGTGCTCGAAACGGGCCCCATCTATTTTCTTTCGTTCACCGCCAACGAACGCCCGGCACCTACCGGCATCAGCATCGGTCATTGGCCGAGCGGCAATACCGGCACGCTCGGATCGCTCGTCACCGACAATACTGACGGGTCACTCTGCATTCTCAGCAACAATCACGTGATGGCCAACTACAACATGGCCACACTCGGAGACATCATCACGCAGCCCGGCGCCGCCGATGGCGGTACCGCCGCAGAGAAGATCGCGACGCTCAAGCGATTCGTGACGATGAACCCGACCGGCAACACGGCCGACTGCGCGATTGCCCAGGTCACCAAGCCGGGTGATGTCATCGATCAGATCAAGAACAACATCATGCCCGTGGCCACGCGCGAGCACCCCGCCGTAGGATTGCTCAAGGCCGGAGGTTGCAATCGAACGTTCATCAATCCCATCGGTAGCGTGCTTTCGCAACTCAACGTTTCGTTTCCGGCGGGCAGCGCAGCAACGGTGCCGCCCGACGTCGACATGAACGTGGAGAAGGTCGGTCGCACCACCGAGTACACGACTTCGACCATTGCGGAGGTCGACGTACAGATCAAGACCCAGGATCCCAACGGCAACAGCTTTGAATTCGATCAGCAGTTCAGCACCGCGTGGCTTTCTGAAAGCGGCGATTCGGGCTCGGTGGTGTTTCGCGGCGGCAACGGTGGCGACGACGACCACTGCGGCATGTGCGAGAGCACGGGGACCGGCGAGGAGCTCTTGCAGACGGACCTCAAGCTTGACGCCGCAATCGAAAAGGAATTCCGGGAGCGCTACCTGATGCACACGCGCGTGGGCCGTTATCTGGTGGGTCTTTATTTCCAGAACGAGTCGCGCATCGTCGACCGGGTACGCGCGGCCCGCGCGAGCGAGAGCGATCGCGCTTTCGCCCGCTATCTTTACGACAAGCACGGCGCTGCGGTGCGCTTCGCACTCCTGCAACCCGATCGCGCCGATGTCCGTTTCGACGACGAGCATCTGCACGATGCGCGGGCAGTACTTGAGCGCGCACTTCCCCACATGCACGAAGACGAGCGACAGGCTGCAGAAGCGCTGTTCAGCCTGCTCTATCAGGCCCGCGGTCGCACGCCGCGCGAGATGCTGGTGATGCTCGACGAAGAAAAATTGCTGCATGAAGTCCAGCGCATCGTGTCGAATGTGCGCACGCTCGAGCACCCGCACACGCGGCCGCACACGAGGGAGCCCGGACCGAGCCGGTCGACGTGACAACGGCGGATGGCGGTTGGCTCGCGTGCGATCGGACCGCTGCCGCGCTCGAAAAACTCGAGCCCGTTCTGCGAGCCTCGATCGATACGCAGGAGCTGCAGCTCAAGGTCATGGCGCTCGAGCTCGTCACCCGTGGCGGCAAGCGCCTGCGTCCCGCGCTCCTCTTTCTCTGCGCGTCTGTTTGTCGCAACGACGCGGGGTACGAGCATGCGCGTGGCGCACGCGAGCCCACTCTGCTGCGAGCCGCGGCGGCGCTTGAAATGGTGCACGTCGCGTCGCTCTACCACGACGACGTGATGGACCGGGCCCCGCTTCGCCGTCGCGGCGCAAGCGCCAATGCGCGCTGGGGCAACACTCTCGCGAGCCTCGCCGGCACCTACCTCTTTGCACGCGCGAGCGTGCTGCTGGCAACGCTGCCGCAGGCCGCGAACCGACTCGCAAGCGATGCCTTCGTCGAGCTCTGCTCCGGTCAACTTCAGGAAACGGAGAACGCGTACAACGTCGAGCTCTCCGAGGCGGAGCACCTCGACATTCTCGCTCGCAAGACCGGAGCGCTGTTCGCGCTACCGTGCAAGCTCGGGGCGCAATTGGGTGCGGCCGACCCGGCGACGGCAGACTCCCTCGCCCGCTATGGCCAATCGCTGGGCGTCGCGTTCCAGCTGGCCGACGACGCGCTCGATGTCATCGGACAGGCGGACACGATGGGCAAGGCTGCCGGGACAGACCTGCGCGAGGGTGTGTATGGCCTGGCAGTACTGCGTACCCTGGGCCACGAGCGTCACGGCGAGCGGACTCACGAGATCCTCGCAAAGGCCGCGCTTACTGCGCAGGACGTGCAGGACGTGCTCGCGCTCGTGCGCGACTGCGGTGCCATTGACCACGCGCTCGCCACGGCTCGCGAGCACGCGGCGCGCGCCCTTGCAGCGATCAAGATGCTCCCGCAGAGCGCAGCGCGCATTTCGCTCGAGCGGCTCGCGCATCATGCCGTCGCGCGCTCGAGCTGATTTCGCACCTTCGAGAACCCGCAGGCGTGGCACCCGCCCCTTCCTCCGTGCTGGACGCGGACGCGATCGTAGTGGGCGCGGGACCCGCGGGGTCGTCCGCGGCTTATCACCTCGCGCGTCGCGGGCGGCGCGTGCTTCTGCTCGAGCGGCATCGCTTTCCTCGCGACAAGAGTTGCGGTGACGGCCTCACGCGGTTCGCGGTCCGGCTTCTGGCGGAGATGGGAGTCGTTTTCGAGCATGGCGACGCACAGGCTGCGGGGGGCGTGCGCGTCGTGATGCGCGGCCGCGGAAGCCGTACGTTTCACTATCCGGCAGGCTCCGCGCAGCCCGACGCGGGCCCCGCGCAGCCCGACGCAGGGCTCGTCGTGCCGCGCTTCGAGCTCGACGCGCTCATCTGCCGCCAGGCTGTTGCCGCGGGCGCCATCCTGCACGAGGAGACGCTCGTCACCCGTCTGTTGCACGAACGGGGAATCGTCACCGGCGTTGAAGTCGAGCATGCGGGCGAGCGCAAGGTGCTGCGCGCACGGGTGGTCGTCGCTGCGGACGGCGCCGCTTCGCAGCTCGCGCGCACCGCGGGAATTCTAGGCACATCGCCAGAGCATCTGGGCATCGCCGTGCGTGGCTACTACACCGACATCGAAGGCCTCTCGCCGCTGCTCGAGATCTACACACCGCTGTACGACATGACCGACCGCTATCTGTTGCCGTCTTACGGATGGGTGTTTCCCACGGGACCGTCGAGCGCGAACATCGGTGTCGGACTCTTCGAGCGCGAGCGTGGCGCCAACGTGCGCGAGCTGCTGCAGCGTTTCCTCGACACGCTGCAGCGCGAGGACGTCCGGTTCTCGCGCGCACGGGCCTGCTCGTCATGGAAGGGTGCTCCGCTCCGGTTCGACTTCGCGCCGGAGCGGTGCGCGGTGCCCGGGCTCGCGTTGGTGGGCGATGCCGCAGGACTCATCAGCCCGTTCACCGGCGAGGGCATCGGCTACGCGCTCGAATCCGGAAAGCTCGCAGCAGAAACCATCGACCGAAGGCTGTCCCCGGACTCGCAGGATGCCCCCGATCTTGGCGAATACGGTTCACGCCTGGGGGCGCGCTACACCGGATATTTCGAGACGGGGCGCCAGTCGGCACGGCGCTATCGGCTGGTGTGGCACGTACTCGAAAGCACGTTCCAGAACGAGCGGCCGCTCTTCGTTCTTTGTCGGCAGATGGCGCTCTTCCCCGAAGGGCTTGGCGAATCCTTCACCGATGCCGCATTCGACGACGTGGCCCACGTGGTCGGGTCGATCACGCAAGCACTTAGGTTCGACCTGGTCGCCGTGGGCGAGCTCCTCGTCGATAGCGTGCGCCTCGACTGGCCGTTTCTCGCCCGCGCACTGACCGTCGGGCAGGCGGACCCGGGCATCCCGTTTCGGCCCGCACTCCTCCTGCTTCTCGCAACTTATCTGGGCACAGGCGCCCGCGGTGACGCGACGCGGCCCGCGACGTTCCTCGGCGCCGCGGCGATCGAGCTCGGCTGCCTCGCCGCGCTCGCCCACCTGAGCGTCGAAGACGAGGAACCGTCAGCGAGCGCGACCGCTGACCCGGGTACTCGTCCGGCCAACTGGGGCAACATGGCGGCATTGTTGGTCGGCGATTTCCTGCTTGCGAAATCGCATGAGCGTGCGTCCGCCGCAGGCCCCAGCGCGAGCGGCATGATCGCCGAGGCGCTCGCAATTGCCTGCGAGGGACGCGTTTCCGAAATCCGCGGGGCGGAGGATCTCCGCCGGACCGAAGCGCAGCACGTCGAGATGGTCGCGCGCAAGACGGCAGCGTTCTTCGAACTCCCCTGTCGGCTTGGTGCCGCGCTGGGCGAAATGTCGCCCAGCGACATCGCCGCGCTCGCCCGATACGGCCGCTGCCTCGGCCTTGCGCATGCGCTGACCGACGAGGCGATGCTTGCGCAGGGCCGGCATGGAAAGCTGACCCATGTCATCGGGCCTGCCACGCATCACGGGCTCTATGGCCTGCCGTTGCTGATCGCGCTCGGTACTGGCGATGCTCGTGCAAAGACGCTGCGTGCATGGCTCACCAATCAGCGCGTGGATGCTCCAAACCCCATCGACATGGATGGGGAGGGGGTGCCCGAGCATGCTGCCTGGGTGATCCGCTTTCTCGACGAGTCGGGCGCGGTCGCCGGTACGCTCGCGCGCGCGGAAGCGTTCGCAAGAGAAGCACGACTCGCACTCGGCACGATCCCGAAAGGCCCCGTCCGGGACGCACTGGAAGGGCTCGCGACCTTTGCGGTGGAGCGACGCGGGATGCCGGGCGCGAGGTGAATGCGTCGTGCGAGCGGGAAGCCACGCGGTGCTCTTCGAGTGAGACTTTGCCGTCGCCATCGGCGCGTAGCGGTGCGGCGGGCGCGTGATGGCGAGAAAACTCATTGCCTTGCAAACCGCGACAGTCTTCCACGGATTCAACCGGTATTGCGCAGCCCCGCGGCGAGTCCGTTGATCGAGATGTGGATGCCGTTCCTCACGCGCTCGCTGCCGGCGTCGCTGCGTTTCTGACGATGACGTCGCATCAGCTCGACCTGCAGGTGATTGAGGGGTTCGAGATAAGGAAAGCGATGCTCAATCGAACGGGCGAGTGACGGATTCGATCCGAGTCGCTGCTTCTCGCCGGTGATCAGCAATAGCGCATCGTTGGTGCGATCCCATTCGGCGCGGATCAGCGCGAAGATCTTTTTCCCGAGCTTCCTGTCCTCGACCAGATCGACATAGCGCGCCGCGATCGCGAGGTCGCTCTTGGCGATCACCATGTCGAGGTTCGAGAGCAGGGCGCGAAAGAACGGCCACTGCCGGTTCATCCGCTGCAGCAGCGCGAGGCGTTGCTTGCGCTGCGTGGCGTCGCCCTCGAGATAACTCGCTATCGCAGAGCCGAAGCCGTACCAGCCGGGCAGCGAGACGCGGCACTGGCCCCAGCTGAAGCCCCATGGAATCGCGCGCAGGTCCTCGATCGCGCGCGTGGCCTTGCGTGACGCGGGGCGCGAGCCGAGATTGAGGTCGGCGATCTCTCGGATCGGGGTGGCGGCAAAGAAGTATTCGGTGAAGCCGGGGGTTCGATAGACGAGCTCGCGATAGGCCTCGTAGCTCGCGTCGCTGATCACGCGCGCCGCGTCGAGAAAAGGTTTCGGCGCGCTCTTGGGCGGATTCAGCAGCGTCGCTTCGAGCGTGGCCGCGACCAGCGTCTCGAGGTTGCGCCGCCCGATCTGGGGATGCGCGTATTTCGACGCGATCACCTCGCCTTGTTCGGTAAGACGGATCTGACCATTCACCGTGCCCGGCGGCTGCGCGAGGATGGCCTGATAGCTCGGCCCGCCGCCGCGTCCCACGGTGCCGCCCCGGCCGTGGAAGAGGCGCAGCTTGATGCCGTGATCGCGGCCCACGTTGGCGAACAGGTCGACCAGCGCGATCTCGGCCAGAGATAGCTCCCAGTTGCGGGTGAAGCTGCCGCCGTCCTTGTTGCTGTCGCTGTAGCCGAGCATGATTTCCTGCTCGCCGCCCGAACGCTTCACCATCGCGCCCAACCCCGGCAACGCATACGCGGCGCGCATGATGGTCACCGCATTGCGCAGGTCCGCGATGGTTTCGAACAGCGGCACCACGATCAGATCGGACTGGGCGCCATCGGCGAGCGTGCCGCGCAAGAGGCCGGTCTCCTTCATCAGCAGCATCGCTTCGAGCAGGTCGCTCACTGCCTCGGTGTGCGAAATGATGTAGTGGCGCAGCGCGTCGCGACCGTAGAGCTCGAGCATGGTCGCTGCGGTTTCGAAGATCGCAAGCTCGCTTTGCGCATGTTCGCTGTACGCGGCGGCGCGCACGCGCAAGGGTCGCGCGTCGTCGAGCAGGCGCATCAGCAACTCGACGCGCGCGGGTTCGGACAGTGCGCTGTAGTCGGACTCGATCTTCGCGACCGCGAGCAGTTCGGCGATGACGGCCTCATGCACGTCGGAGCTCTGCCGCAGATCGACGGTGGCCAGATGCAAGCCGAACACCTGCACGGCGCGCATCAGCGGACGCAGGCGCGGTCCGATCAGAGCCTGCGCGTGATGCGCATTCAGCGACGCTTCGATGACCTGCAGATCGGCCAGGAAATCGGCCGCGGTGCGGTAAGGGTTCTGCGGCGTGACCGCGTGACGCAAGGCCTCGGTGCCGGTGAGCGCGTGCAAGGTCGCGGCCAGGCGCGCATAGACGCCGATCAATGCGCGCCGATAGGGCTCGTCCTCGCGGTGCGCGTTGCGGTCGGGCGAGGCTTCGGCCAGTGTGCGCATCGAGTCCGAGACCGGCGCGAGCGTCATCGAGATCGACAGCTCGGCACCGAGCTCGTGGACCTCGGTGAGGTAGAAGCGCAGCACGGTTTCGCTCTGGCGCGCGAGCGCCATGCGCAGCGTGTCGGCGTTCACGAACGGGTTGCCGTCGCGATCGCCACCGATCCAGTTGCCCATGCGAAAGAAGGTCGCGATGTCGTGGCCCGGCAGCGCCGCCTCGATGTCGCGATACAGGCGCGGGATCTGGCGAAGGAAGGTCGCGTGATAGTACGAGAGCGCGTTCTCGATTTCGTCGTTCACGCTGAGCTTGGCCGAACGCAGCATGCGCGTCTGCCAGAGCTGCGTGACGCGCGCCTGGATCAGCGCTTCGTTCTCGTTGAGGTCGCGCTCGCTCGCGAGCGATTCGCGGCGCTCGAGCAGTTCCGCGATCGCGCGCTCAGCGTCGAGGATGCTCTTGCGTTGTACTTCGGTGGGATGCGCCGTGAGCACGGGGGCGATATAGGCGTGCGCCAGCGTGTGCGCGACCTGGTCGGCGTGGATACCTGCGTCGGCGAGGCGAGCGAGCGACATGGCGAGCGAGCCTTCATGCACGTGGCCTTCGCGCTCGTGATGGTCGCGGCGACGCACGTGATGGCGGTCTTCGGCGATGTTGGCGAGGTGAGAGAAATAGCTGAAGGCGCGGATCACGCTGACGGTCTGGTCGTCGGTGAGGTTCTTGAGCAGGCGGTCGAGGGCGCGGCCGGCTTGCGTGTCGCTCTTGAGGCGGTAATCGACCGAGAGCTGGCGTACGCGCTCGATCAAGTCGAATGCTTTGGTGCCCTCCTGCTCGCGGATCACGTCGCCGAGGATGCGGCCGAGGAAGCGGATGTCGTCGACGAGAGGGCGGTTCTTGTCGGCGGCGTCACGGGTGCGATTCATTTTGGCCATGCTGGAGAGTACGCTTCGATATCCAAACACTTCTCACATCGACACAAATTCGCCTGCCTAACGTTCGGCGTACGCTGCTGCACTCGAATCGGCGTTTGTTAACGGGTCTGGTCGCCGAATGCGGTGAGGAGCAAGAGCAATGAGCCAGTGTCCTGAGCATTCATCACGTTCTACCTTGTCCAGGACGCTACTGGGCGCGTCATTGCTCTCCATTCTCGTGCTCTGCCATGTCGAGCCGGCGGCAGCGCAGGATGCCGATGCGTTGCGGGCGCGGCAGGCGGCACTGGGCGAGCAACTGGCCAACAATCAGTTCGGCCGACCATTGGTCCTCGTGTCCACCGAAGCGTCCGGCAATCTGAAGGGCGATGTCTACGCAATCGTGAGGCAGCCGTTCAGCGTGGTCGGCCCCGCGTTGCAAGGCACGGACCATTGGTGCGACATCCTGATACTTCACCTGAACGTCAAGGGCTGCGCCTCTCGAGGCACGGGTACCACCAGCACGCTGAGCCTTGCTGTCGGGCGCAAGTTCGACCAGCCGCTGGAGGACACGCGCAAGGTCGACTTCAGCTACCGGCTTGCGACGAGCACGGCGACCTATCTTCAGGTGCTGCTGAATGCCGATGTCGGGCCTCTCGACACGAAGAACTATCGCATCGTTCTGGAAGCAATCCCGATCGACACCAATTCCAGTTTCATTCACATGTCTTATTCATACGGCTACGGGTTGGCCGCGCGGATCGCGATGCAGGGGTACCTCGCAACCCTCGGTCGAGACAAGGTCGGCTTCAGCATCGTCGAGCACAAGAGCGATGGCGCGCCCGTTTACGTGGGCGACTTTCGCGGTGTGATCGAGCGCAACGCGATGCGCTACTACCTGGCGATCGACGCCTATCTGAGTGCCTATGCGCTACCGCGCGCGGAGCAGCCCGAAAAGCGCATCCGGGAGTGGATCGACAATGTCGAGCGCTATCCGCGTCAGCTGCACGAAATGGATCGTGACGAATATCTGGTGATGAAGCGCAAGGAACTGGCGCGCCAGGCTTCCGGATGAGTTCTGCAATCGGCGCTCCGCACATCGACCGTGGGGCCTTTCCGACACCGCCTGAAATCGAGGTCGTGATCGAGATTCCGCGAGGCAGCTTTCTCAAACGTGGATCGACCGGCCACATTGATTTCGTCTCGCCATTGCCTTGTCCGTTCAACTACGGCTCCGTGCCGCGCTACTTGGGACAGGAAGGAGACTTGCTGGATGCGGTTGTGCTCGGACCGCGGCTGCGGGTCGGTACGCGGCTCAACGTTCGGGCGTGGGGAGCGGTGATACTCATGGACCGAGGCATGGTCGACGACAAACTGATCTGCAGCGACGACCCCGTCAGCGCAAGCAAGCAGCAACGGATATTGCGTTTCTTCCGCTTCTATGCGAGTTGCAAGGGGCTGCTGAACTGGTGGCGTCGCCGTCCCGGTCGCAATGCGTGCGAGGGTTGGTGTGCGGCTGAAGAGGCGCTCTCACGTGCGCAACCGCGAGACGTCGTGTGGCAGGGGCCACCACTCGAGTTTTGAGTTGCCGTGCGTTACCGTACGGCCGCGCAAGCTGTGGGACAGCGGCGACTGGATTATCCAAGTCGATGTTGGCTATCGTGGGCCGAGGTCGAAAAAAAAGCCTGCATCGCAGCAAGCTTCTGATCTATCTGGCTCCCCGACCTGGACTCGAACCAGGGACACACGGATTAACAGTCCGATTATATGAGCTTTTTGAGATTTCTTCGGATTTCTTGAGATGACCTAACTCTTTGGTAGTAAACGAAATACCAAGATATCTTGCTTCAGACAGTCTCGTCCGATAGCATCCAAGCTCAGGATTTTTCGGACACGGGTCGGACACGGAAACTGACAATTCCTCCTGCTGAGCAGAAGCTTTTCGATGCAGATGGCGCCGACAAATCGGACACGAAGACTGCCCAATGCCCTTGCTTACTTTTAGAGCCGTCGAAGCGCGCAAGCCGAAGGCCGAGCCTTACAAGCTCACCTTGGACCGAGGCTTGCAACTACGCATCGCGCCGGATGGCGCGCGCACGCTGCTGGTCCGTTACACCGTGAAGGGTTCGACCGCTGAGCGGCAGTACCGCCTACCACAGGAGTACGGGGAGGGACCCGGCCAGATCATGCTGGCTGCTGCTCGCGCGAAAGCGGCTCGTATTCGAGCGCTTGCCCGCGAGGGCGTGGACTGGCCCGCTGAAGAGGTGGCTCGCTTACGGGCTAAAGCGGTGGCGCGTGAGTTGGCCGAACGCCAGGATGGCCTGACGCTTGCGGTCGCAGTGCGCGAGTACGTGGAAAAGAAGCGCCGTGCCAAGGATGGCTTGCCGCTGAAGGCACGCACTAAGGCCGACTACCTGGCGATGATCGAGCCGGGCAAGACATCATCGAAGGGCAAGCAGTTCGCCGATGGTGAGCTGTACTCACTGACGTTCAAACTGCTGTCGAAGCTCACGGCAGAAGACATCCGCAGCGTCTACGCGCAGTTGCTGAAGCGTTCCGAGCGGCGGGCGATCTATGCGATGCAGCTCGTGCGTGCGGTGCTGCGGTGGCATGGGGTCACAGTGTCTAATAACCCGCTAGGTCGCGAAACGGCGGGCCGTGATCGCATCGTGCTTGCACTGCCAAAGGGTGATCCGTTGCCGATCCCACCGCACCGACTCGGCGCTTGGTGGCGTGCGGCGGGCGTCGCCCCTTCTAAGGTCGCGGCCGACTACTACCGTTTTCAGTTACTGACCGGTTGCCGTGGTGAAGAGATCCACGGCAATAAGCGTCATGGCTATCCGCCGATCAAGGTCGGTGACTTCGACCGGCAGAGCGCCTGGATCATTCTGCGAGATACGAAAAACCGCAGCGATCACAAGCTGCTGCTCTCAAGACAGGCTCTGGAGATCGTCAAACGCAACCTGAAGGGACGAGGATTCGAGGAGTCCCTGTTCCCGATCGTCGATGCGCGCAAGACCCTGACGTGGATCAATGAGCAGGCCGAAACCACGGTGCAGGGGCATGGGCTACGTGCGACATTTGCCAGCGTTGCCGAAGAGTTGGTGTCTGGCGGCGTCCTGAAGCGGATGATGAACCACACGGTCGCCGACGACGTGACGCTCGGCCACTATGTAGGCAAGAGCGAGGCGCAGCTTCGCGCCGGATGGCAGACCGTCGCTGACTTTATCGAGCGCGAGGCAAACAGAGTGACCTCAGCTCACAGTGCCGTGTCCCCGCGCAGGAGACGGGCAGTGACTCCATCCGCAGTTGTTGCGGCCTGACGTCGTCCTGCAGCGCGCTGCACGCCTCGAGGCTGTGCGGCGGCAGCGCTGTCCCGAGCGGTTAGGTTAAGCTTGCTGAGCTATATCCGGACGGGTATAATTGATGACTGAAAAGCGTCGGCCGCTATTTTGGGAGGGTTCCTCGAAGAAGGATTTCAAGGCGTTTCCCATTCCGATACAGAAGGACTTGGGTGTGGCGCTCTTCATTGCACAACTTGGGCGAACGGCGAGTTCTGCGAAGCCGTGGAAGGGGCAGGGTCCCGGTGTGTACGAATTGGTCGAGGATCATCGAGGCGATACCTTCCGCGCGGTCTACGTCGTGCGTGTAGCCGATGCGGTGCATGTGTTGCATGCGTTTCAGAAAAAGTCCAAGACCGGCATCGCCACACCACAGCCGGATGTGGATTTGATCGAGAAACGATTGAAGACGGTGCTCGCTCGTTACGGGTTTGGTGGGAGAGGATGATGGAACGCAAAGGCAGCCACAAAGGCATCGAAAACGTACTGATCGACCTCGATTTCGAGGATGCGGAAGAGTTGACCGCGAAAGCCAGTCTCGCCGTCAAGTTCAACGAACTGGTTGAAAAGCGCGGACTCAGCCAGATGGAGGCTGCCGCGATTACCGGCATGACGCAGCCCAAGGTGTCGCAAGTGCGCCGGTACAAGCTCCAGAACATCTCGCTCGAACGCATGATGCAGGCGCTCGTATCGCTCGACCAACACATCGAGATCGTCGTCCGACCAGCGCGGCGTGCTGATCCGGCCGGCATCACGGTGGACGCATGAAGAGCGCCTTGCTTCGCGTCGCCGAGGCGCGACGACGAAGGTCATCCGGGAATCAGAAAGACACTCAGTGGTATTAGGGAAATAGGAAGCGCCACCGCGGTTCTTTGCACAAGGACGTCTGGGACGGGCCTGTAGCCAAACTCGTCAGCTATCCTCGACCGCGTGTACTGTTGATCTTTCCAACTGAACATTTTCATGAGGCACGGTGAAGTATATATACTTCACCGTGTCACCTCCGATTCGACCGGCATGTCGAATTTTGCTGCTCAGCCCTCTCACGCTATCGGCGCATGCGCCGATCTCAACGATATCTGACCCACTACATCAACCTTGCCGGCCACCTTTAATTCCATGATGTATATATACATCATGGAATCCATCAGAAAAATGCGCCGTGCACTTAAAGTGCAAAAAAGCCGATGGGCTACGGAGTATATATACTCCGTAGCCTAGGGGAACCCTCAATGAATCAATCGCGGATCCAGATTGCGAAGGCCGACATCGTTGCCTACTTCGAAGGAAGCAGCGCGCGCGCCTTTCGACTATCCGATCTTGCGACGATTCTTACGAGCCAGAGGGACTTTTGGAGGCTTGCCCAAAACACCACCGCTCAAGATTTTGCCCGTTTCCTAAGCGAGCACGCAAAGCTTAAGCGTCTGGATTTTCCTTTTCCGTATCGAAAGGAAACTCGCTACGCATGGGGCGACGTTTCGTTACTCAAGGTGTTGATGACGCTAAAGCCAGAAATCTATTTTAGCCATTACACCGCGCTGAAGATGCATGGACTTACGGAACAAGCGCCCAAGACTATCTACTTGAATCACGAACAACGCCCCCAACCGCAAAGCGGTCAATTAGCGCAAGGACGTATCGACGCTGCATTTAACCGAAAACCGCGGATTTCGCAAAATGCGATTGACTTTGATGATGTACGGATATGCTTGATCAACGGAATGCACACTGCCCAGTTAGGGGTTATCAACCAAGTTGTTGATTATGACAACGATCGTCAGATTGACGTACGAATCACTAATATTGAAAGAACTCTGATCGACATATCGGTGCGTCCAATTTATAGCGGCGGTGTACATGAAGTCGCTAAAGCTTTCGAGCTCGCAAAGGGAACGGCATCAGTTAACACACTTGCTGCATTCTTGCAAAAAATGCGATTCGTCTATCCTTACCATCAAGCGATAGGATTTTACTTAGAGAGGGCCGGATTTCGAGAAGATTTGTTGGATTTGCTCAGAAAAATCCCGATGGAGTACGACTTTTATTTATCAAATCAAATGAAGGAAACAAGGTACGTCGAGAAGTGGAGGCTATATGTCCCAACGAGTTTGTAGAGATTTTACCAGGTCAGTGACAAAGTTGAAGTAAAAGTCGAAATCCTTGATCTCTACTCCAGGTCTTACGGTGGCAACCACGCGTTGGAAATCAGTTCGATGAAACTCGCGGAAAGCTTCAATCTTGGAAAGTAACTCTAGAGGAACTCGTTTGACCTTAAACATTTCGACAAGTATCAACCGATTAGTATCGGCTTCAAAGTTTAATTTCAGGAAGTCAACGAGACAAAAAATATCGTAGAAATCGCGGGCCCTTGCTCCGCCGGGGCGACTGCGGTTTACCACGTCGCCATACTCTGGCATTTGTTGACACAGTGCCCGTAGTTTTTCGCAGACGATCATTTCCGGTGAATACACATAAATCTGGAAGCCGTCGACGTCGGCGATAGTTTTCTCTTCTATATATTCAAATTTGCTAATATCAATAAGAAATTTTGTGCCTTGTCCTATGGCAATGGCTCGCCTTCGCATTTCGTCTAGGTCGCGGCCCAACTCGGCAGCATGAGTATGTGGGATGAGTTTGAAGTCGACGGAATAGCCACCCAAAAATGTCCTGAGATCGTCAGAAATAGAGAATGGCTTTTCATCGATGTTGATATCGAATGCCAAGAAACCTTCGGTGGCAAACGTATTTATCAGCGCTCGCGTGACTCGGAAATCTAATGCCTTAATACCGCCAGGAAAGGTGAAGGGCTCGGCCAAGAACTCTGCTGGGTAGGAAACAATTTCGTATTTGGCGTTGCGACGATTTTGGTGGTGCTTGGTCACTTACCGTACCAATCGAGTAGCTGGCCCCATTCACGGCTGATGATCTTTGCATTCCTCAACTGTGCAATTTCGTTCGTTATCACATGGTGTGGATACTTCCGAGCCGCGCGGGCTGCATCAAGACGCTCACGGTGACCAGACATCGCCATTCGTGCCTGTTGACAGCGTCCTGCCGGCTTGTTACCAATCGCTCCATACAAGAACGGTGCCGGACAGTGCGGGGGCATGCCGCAACTCGGCTCCCGCTCCAGGGAGGCTTCATGAACGACACTCTTTTGGCGGGTGCGTTACCCATCGTCGCGCGTTCCATCTTCGGCTTGATGATTGCCGGAGGTGCGGCCGCGGCTGCGACTGGCAACATGTGGCGCGGCAGCGGCACCTGTGATCTGCCGGCGAAGCCATTTTGCGATGCCGTGCCCGCGGTACCGCCGGGATGGATCGGTCCAGTATTCAGGCTAAGCCAGAATTACCCGACTGCGCCGGTTGCGGACGCAATGCCTTGGATGCGGTTCGACCCGAAGACGAGCTCGGGTCAGTACATGGCGGCCGTGCTGCAGTACTTCTACGAAGGGAATCTCCAGGCTAACGTGGAAAGCAGTTTTGATCCTTCAAAGAATCAAGTGCGCCGTTGGTTCAACGCTCCCTGGCAGGCGGTAGGTCTGAACGGGCGAGAGTTTGTCCATGGCCTCACAAGAGAACGCACTTCCAGACCGTGCGAGCTCGCGGCAACGCAACAACGCACGTGGAGTAACTATGCCGTTGGGTTTTACAACGCCCCTGGGGCGTACACGATCGGGCAGGTCTGGGCAAACCACGCGAGCCCGAACGTCGCCGCCGCGCATTTTCCGGAGGGCACAGTGGCCGCCAAGCTGTTGTTCACTACGGCCACAGCTCAGGAGGTGCCCTATCTCGCCGGGTCGCCGGAGTGGAGCGCCTACGTCGCCGCGAATCCGAATGACCCGAACCCCACCGCAAGTAGTCCACGGGCGGTGCTAAAGGTGCGTCTCTTGCAGATTGACATCGCTGTTCGCGATTCCAGGGTCGACAGCACCACTGGCTGGGTGTTCGGGACATTCGTCTATGGCGGTGGCCCGGGGGGTGCCGCAGGCAACGCTGGTTGGACCAACGTAGCCCCGGTCGGACTCATGTGGGGCAACGACCCTGGGCATGCGGGCAGCGGCCCGCTGAGCGAGACCAAGCTCAACGACAAAGTTCACATGCCGCATGTTGGCTACCAAGGCAGATTGAACGGACCAGTAGACAACCCCATGTCTTCTTGCATGTCCTGCCATTCCACCGCGGAATCTCCTGCCGGCACCATGATCACGCCACAGGGTGCGGACCCGGCTCCATGGTTTAGGAACATCCCGTCAGGCGTCCCATTTGATGCTGGCCGACCGTCGCTGGATTACTCCTTGCAGCTATCTGTCGGATTAACCAACTTCGCAGCCGCGGTGAAGGTGACTCAAACGAAGAATCCACAGGAGAAAGCCGCGCTAATGAAGTTCTTGCTTTCGGACACGACACCCCCTCGTGACGGCGGAAAGCACCATTGAAGGCCGAGGGAATAGATCGGAAGACGCAGGACGGGTCAGTACAGGCCGAACCGGCATCGTGCAGGTAGGTGATCGGCGACTCGTCGCACAAGTCGGCAATGCGGACGCTTCTGCGAGAGGCGACGCGGTGGCTACCCGGGATCGCGGTGCCCAGCGGCGCGCGATATATCAGGGTTCGATTACCACGTCGTCGGGTGGGACGAGTTCGGACGCCGCAACACCCCGACCTCGAGCGTTCGGTTGGGCAGGCGCTACACCGTAACCATCAGCAGGAAGCCGAGTAGACCCGACGGCTTGCCGATCAGTTTCTCGACGGCCGCATTGGCCACTTCTTGCAGATCGGCCTTTTTGAGCTTCAGGCGTCCTGCTGTCGTAATGCCGCGGTGAATTCGAGCGCCGCAGCACTGCATGGGGCTCGTGCTGGGCTGCTGCCAGTTCAGTAGACGCGGATCTTAGCTTCTTGTGCATGCCCGAAATTAGTTGGGTTAACGAGCCGATTTGACTGGCTCGTATTGGGTGGTAAGAAGCGCTCGATGTAATCAACAAGTCAGCACGCGCCTGCTCTCTGGTCCGGTAGATCTTTCGCGCCGTTCGTTCCGTCTTCAGTAAACTGAAGACGCTCTCCATGGTCGAATTTGCCAATGTCGAAAACAGCCCCGGTTAAGGCAAAGTAAATTTCGGCCCGGTCACGGCTCTGTGAATAGAAGAGAACACATGTCGACCAGCGCAGCGGGTGTCTCATGCTAAACTAGTCATGGAACTAGTCATTCGGAGGCAGGATGAAAACTTGGCCTGTACAGGACGCGAAGGCGCGTTTCAGTGAGTTTCTCGATGCATGTCTCTCGGACGGGCCGCAGATGGTGACGCGGCGCGGTGCTGAGGCGGCTGTGCTAGTGCCAGCCGAGGAGTGGCGCCGACTCCATGTCGCAGCCAAGCCGTCGCTCAAGGAACTGCTTTTGTCGGATGCTGCGCGCACGGAGAGCTTGATTCCGCAGCGTGGCAAAGTCCATAGACGGCGCGTCGAGCCAATACGCTGAGACGGCATGTATCTGCTGGACACCAACGTCATTTCCGAGTTACGCCGACCCCGTCCGCACGGCGCGGTCGTTGCGTGGCTCGAATCGGTCGCCGACGGCGACCTGCACCTATCGGCCGTGTCCTTGGGCGAAATCCAGGCCGGCGTCGAACTCGCCCGCAATCAGGACGCCGCGAAGGCCGACGAAATCGAGCGGTGGGCCGATCTGGTTGCGGTGTCTTACAACGTTTTGCCGATGGACACCGAAACCTTCCGCGAGTGGGCGCGGCTCATGCATCGGCGATCAAACACGTTATACGAGGACGCGATGATCGCTGCGACGGCCAAGCTGCATAAGCTCACGGTAGTAACGCGCAATGTGCGCGACTTCTCGCACTTGGGCGTCGATCTCTTCAATCCGTTCAAGTCGAAACCAGGTTGAAGGAAACTACATGTCCCAAGTGGCGTTCAATATCTTCGATGCACTGGCCACTTGGGGCAAGACGCTTCCATGTTGGCAGCGTTGCCTGCTGACTAAGCTGGTAGAGGCGGTCGAATTGTCGGAAGAGGCGTTGGATGCGATCTTCGTCGAATATCTGATTGATCAGGGGTTGGCGGACGCGGAGGCGCCGCGAGTGGAGTGGGACATGGCCTTGCCGACGTTCCAGAGCGGCGCCCCGACGATGAGCAGCGCCTTGACGGCGATGGCTTCGGTGTCCGGCGTCAATGCGCTTGCCGTCGGCGAGACGCTGACCTTTGGTCCCAAGCTCACGGTAGTCTACGGCCCCAACGGCGCGGGCAAGTCAGGGTACGCGCGAGTGCTGAAGTCTGCATGTTTCACGCGGTCAAGGGACACGGGGATCCTAGGGAAGTCCTGCATAAGTAAGCGCACCGGGCCTCTGATGCGTTGAATCGCGAGTCGTGTTCAAACGGTGATGACGATGAAGCAGATCAGCCTGGCCAGTAACGCGTTCGAGCTTTCGCCCAAGCGGACGAGGAAGCGCGAGTTTCTCGATGAGATGAACCGGGTGGTGCCATGGAGCGAACTGGTGATGCTGATCGAGCCGCATTATCCGAAGGGCAAGACCGGTCGGCCGCCGTTCGGCGTTGCGACCATGCTGCGGGTTCATTTCATGCAGCAGTGGTTCGGGTTCTCCGACCCGGCCATGGAAGAAGGATTGCACGACACGCCGATGTACCGCGAGTTCGCCGGACTCGACGCAGGGATCACGCGGCTGCCTGACGAGACCACCATCCTGCGCTTTCGGCATCTGCTGGAGAGGTATAAGTTGGCCGGCCCGATGCTGGCGACGGTCAACGAGATTCTGCGCAGCAAGGGTTTGATGCTGCGCACCGGGACGGTGGTCGATGCGACGTTGATCGCGGCGCCGAGTTCGACCAAGAACGCCAGTGGCGAGCGCGATCCCGAAATGCATCAGACCAAGAAGGGCAACCAGTATTACTTCGGCATGAAGGCGCACATCGGCGCGGATGCCGAGTCGGGGTTGGTGCACACAGTGATCGGCACGGCCGCCAACGTCCACGACGTGACCCAGGGCAATGCGCTGTTGCATGGCGATGAGACCGATGCCTTCGGCGACGCCGGTTACCAGGGGGCCGAGAAACGCCCCGATGCCGGCGATGTGCAATGGCATGTCGCGATGCGTCTGGGCAAGCGTCGCGCGCTCGACCGAAGCCGCACAAGTCACGCGCTCATCGACCAGATCGAGCGCCTCAAGGCGGGCATCCGCGCCAAGGTCGAGCATCCGTTTCGCGTGATCAAGCAGCAGTTCGGCTTCACCAAGGTCCGATATCGAGGACTTGCCAAGAACACCGCGCAACTGACGACTCTGTTCGCGCTCTCGAATCTGTGGATGGTGCGACATCGATGGCAATGATTCAAAGGGCTTGGTGCGTCTGCAATTCGGGAATGACGGAATCAATCGATTGAATCGGCGCTTTACACAACAAACGGCGCGCGCAATTCGTTCATATCGCCACTCAACCCCTCTTCTCGTGAATCAATTGAACGCGGCGCGCCGTGATGCCGTTATTCAGACCTTCCCTAGTCTTACTGTGTCACAAACGTCTTGATTGGTTTTGTCGTCCGCAGCACGGACATCGTTCGAGCCGGGCGCTCAACTGGAAGCTGAGTAGGTAACGGATGGTGGTGATCGAGTCTGACACGTGCCGCTGTGCGCGCTGGGCTGCCGCGCGGGACGTAATCCTCGGGAAGCGCAGGGACTTGGCGTGCGACGAAGTTTTTTTTAGCGCCGACCGATCGGCCGGCGGCGAGTCGTTCGGCGACCAGGAATCCGTAGGCCGCGATACACAGCGTCGCATGATGATGGAAGCCGCGCCAACCGCGCCCTTCGTAATGGCCGAGCCCCAGTTCCTGCTTGAGGTCCTGGTAATCGCGCTCGATGCGCCAGCGCATGTGAGCCTGGGCCACCAGGTCGTTGATCGCGATATCCTCGGGCAGTGTCGAGAGATAGTATTTGAGCGGATCGGCATCGTCGGCCGGCCATTCGATCAGCAGCCACTGCTCGGGATGCAGGCGCGCCTTGCCGCTGTTGCCTCCGGCGTGGCGCACCCGCACGGCCGCAAAGCGGCCCGACAGCGCTTGATTGGAGCCCTCACGCCAACTGATGGTTTGGAACGCATCCGGCGGCAGCGCATGCGCCAAATCCTTGGCCGAGACGGGCTGACGCGCGTGCGTGCGTCGCGGCATCACTGGCGGCCGTCCCATGCCGCGATAGCGACGAGGCGGCAGCGGCTCGATGCCCGGCGGCCAGACCACCACCGCAGACGTGATCCCGACCACATAGGACAGGCCCAGATCGGTCAGGCGCGCCCGAAAGGACTGATCGACGCCGTAGCCGGCGTCGGCCAGCACGCAGTAGCGCGGTGCGCCCTCGATCAACAAGGTTTCCAACTGCTGCAGGGCCATCGCGGTCTTGGTGGCGAACGCCATCTCGTCCGGAACCCCGGCCTTGACGCGTCGCTCGGCATCCTGCGCCCATGGCTTGGGAAGATACAGTCGCCAGGCGACCGGTACGCTGGCCTCGTGGTTGGCCAGCGAGATGCTGACGGCGACCTGGCAGTTATCCTGCTTGCCCAGCACCCCGCAGTATTGCCGCGCCACGCCTACCGAGTGCTTGCCTTTCTTCGGAAAGCCGGTGTCGTCGATGATCCAGAAGCCTCCCGAAGACCAATCCATCTTCGGCACCACCCACTGGTTCACCCGTCGCAGCAGATCGGCATCGGACCAATCGGCCTTGGCCACGAAGTGATGCAGCGACTGATGCCGGGCGCTCGCATGCAGCGGATCGACCCGTGCGGCCATCGGCTCCACGCTCTTACGCGACAGCGGCAGCATCAGACCGGTGCAGTAGCCCGTAAGCCCCGCGTCCCGATCCGCATGCCCAAGTCCCGCCGCCAAATGCTCCATGTATCTTTCAAACCGCTCGCTTGCACTCATCGCTCCTCCAGAACAGCACGAAGAAGCGACTACAATATATTGATTTTAGTGACACAGTAAGACTAGGGGACGTGAGGGTCGCGAAGCACAAGCAGCCCAAGCCGAGCGCAATCTTCACTTTCGACGACGGGTCGAGCACGACCTTTGTCCACCAGGAGCCGTGCCAGCGGCTGCGCGATAGCTTCGCCGTTTTTGACTCGACCTGCGTTCGTGTACATCTTGATCAGCGCAACGCATTCCAGGTTCTTCCCTACCTGTTCGATGTATTTCCGCGGATGGTGGAGGCCTTCGGCAAACTGCAGCTCAAGCTGCGCGATGAAATCAGCCGGCGAGCGCCCGCAGCGGACAAGTTCGCGATCCAAGATAGCGAATCTCAAGTGGCGGCAGTACTTGCAGCCCTGACCGCGCAAACAGACTTGGTTGGCCTGCACGCACTCGCGGTATTTGGCGATGCCGAAGCCTCCCGGCTTGCAGAGGTTGGAAAGCAACTCGTCGCGCTGAGAACCACTAATCCGAAGGAGATCAGCGGGAAGAACGCGCAGCGCATTGTCGACCTGGACGCAGTGAAGGCGTCCCTTGCAGCGTTGGCTGCAAGCATGACCCAAGCGCTTGTGAAGGACGTCACTGAGACGATCGAGCAGATCGGGCTGTTGACCGAAAGGGGCGCTGCGCTGTCTGCAGCGCAGTTTTGCCAGGAACCGGTGCAGCCGATAGGTACCTCAGCATGGCGCGAGCTGTTGTCTGCGGCCATCGCGTACAACGCGGAAGCCTATCCGGGCGACACGTTCCCTCCAAGGCGGGGAGATGCCCGCTGTGTACTGTGCCATCAGACTCTTGACGAAAGCAGCTCGGGCAGGTTGGCGCGGTTCTACCAAGTTGCCACCAGCGACATCGAAACCCAGTTGGGTAAGGCCCGAAGGACGCTAACAGGATGTGGCGGAAAGTTGGCCAAGATAGATCTTGCCTTCTTTACTCAGCAAAGCGCCGTGCGGCGCACGCTGCATGAATTGGATATGGTCCTAGAGGCAGATGTCGTCCACCATGTAGAGGGTTACCGGCGTGTCATCGAGTCGGTGATGCAGGCTGCGGCGAGCATGTCCGATCCAGGATTGGCGCTCCTGAAATACGATTTGTGTTCCGCGCGCATTTCAGCATTGATCGACCGTTTGAAGCTAGACAACGAAGCTTTAAACCGTAACGACCCGAAATCGTTGATTGAAAGTCTGGCGGCAGAAGAGCGGTTGCTGCACGACCGTAACCGTCTTGCTGACCAATACGATGAGATCGCGGCTGCCGTAAGGCAACTGCAATGGGTCGCCAAAGCTAATGGGTGCATCGGCGCCTTTGCGAATACCCAACGGGGCGTGACCAACAAGCAGAAAGCTCTTACCGAGGAACTTGTCGCACAAGGGTTCATTGCGCTCTTCATCAAGAACTGCGAAGCCTTCGGGCTGGGGCTGCCCGTTCAATTCCGTTTCGCTGGCGATGCGGGCACGACGGACCGCAAAATCGAGATCGCCGACGCGGGCATGGGCGGCGTCGATCCTTCCGAAGTATTAAGCGAAGGCGAGCAGACCGCGGCCGCGTTGGCGGATTTCCTGACCGAGATCGCACTTAATGGCGCCTGTTCAGGCGTGGTGTTCGACGACCCTGTCACTTCGATGGACTATGTGCGCAAGGAGTCGATTGCCCAGCGCCTAGTGGACGAGGCAACGAGGAGACAGGTCATCATCTTCACCCACGATATCTTGTTCACCTCGTATCTGGCGACGGCGGCAGCCAACAAAGGCGTGGGGTTCGTCGGACGAACCGTGTGTCGAGGCGAGACCGCGCCCGGCGCCATCGACCGCCTAGCCTTTCCGCATGAACACTACGAAGGTGCTGCCTATGATTGGGCAAAGGGGCACCTCGAAACGGCTCGGCACCGGGCTGCCGACAGTCAGCGTGACGCGTTGGAAAAGGCGTGTGGCAGTCTGCGCACAGCCTACGAGGATTTCATCCAGAAGAAGCTGTTTCATGATGTCGTACGCCGTTGGCGGGAGAACATCAGGTTCACGCTCGATCAGGTTTATTTCGACGAAGGCATCGCTGCTCGGGTGCATGAGAGGATGAGCATGTTGTCGCGCCATATCGACGCGCACTCGCATTCGCCGGACTTCCATGAGGGTCCGCTGACGATCGATGTTGTCGTCGGCGAACTTGCCCAGTTTGACCGTATCAAGTCGGACTACGGCAGGGCCCGTAAAGAGTGGGAGAAGACCAAGCCCAAGGCCGCGACCGTCTTCAGTTAATCAGCTCAGCGCGTGCCAACTCCACGCCGCTCAGTGCCACCTATGATGTCTTGAAGAACATGCCGTAGGGGGTTTGATTGGCGACCGCACCGAATGGCTACCAGCCCATTCTTGACCTCTACCAGGAGGCTGGAAAAGCGCAAGACGCAGGGGCGTTCATCGCTGCGCTCGCCATGATCTTCGTCGGTATCGACACGATGGCCTGGCTGTCGCTGCCGGCAGGCGAAGGCTCTGTTCGGCGCCGGCACTTCCGTGAGTGGGTCGACGCTTACCTGAAGGCGGACGCGCCCCAGCCCTACCAGTACGCGGGTGAAGATGTATATGCGGCGCGCTGCGCGCTGCTACATCGCTTCGGAAGCAGTGCCGACCTACACGCCCATCCGAATCCGCCGAAGATGTTCGGCTATGTTGACAATGGCCCACATCGAGCGCAGGGCGGGAATCTCGTGCTCATCAGCGTTGCGGTTCTCGTGCATGACTTCGGGCGAGCCGTCGGAAGATTCATCCAGGCAGCGCAAAAGGACGCTGATCTCAAAGCGCGCATCGACAGCCGCGTTTTGCAGTTGGTCCGCATGACGCCTCTATAGGCGAGCGTGGCATTGCAGTTACCATCGCGAGTCGCATGCGCTTAAGTGCTGATCGGCGGGTCCGCCACTTCGATCGCTCGGAAAAAAATTTCCAATGAATTCGGTCCGGCACACTAATCGCTAAGGCCAGTGCCGGGCTTATTGAGGTGTGAGTCCCATCGACTCCACAGTCGTCTTCTTTGGCCCTTTTGGGCTGTACACAGGTTTCCGATGGAGTGAAGGCGATCAACCGATCGCGAGCTTGACCGGCTTGCCGACGCGGCTGAGCATTTCCACCAGTGTGTCGATGGTGAACTTGCTCGTTTTCTTGTTGACCACATCGGATACGCGCGGACGCGAGACCATCAGAATCTCGGCGGCCTCGACTTGCTTCAAATGATGCTCGGCAATCCAGGTGGACAACTCATCCATCAGTTGCTGCTTCAGCAGTCGCGTGTCGTTGATCTGCTTACGAGAAGCCGCCTGCAGACGCTTGGCCTCGGCAGGTGCAAAGCCGAGTTCCAGGAAAAGATTCGCTCCCGGCTTCGTCACATGTCGGATTTTGGTATCGATCGTCATTTCTTTTCCTTTCGTGCATTGACCACGGCGCGATAGCGCGTCTCGGCAATAACCTTGTCCTGTTTGTTGGTCGCTTGCGCCTTCTTCTGAAAGCAATGCAGGACGTAGATCGCTTCCTCGAACTTGGCGATGTACATCACACGATAGATGCCATTCGCGTCCTTGATGCGAATCTTTTTTGTACCCGTACCCACATCGTCGAACGGCTTCCAGTCCGTCGGCTCGAGTCCGGCTGCACTTTGCCCAGTTGGAAGCCCGCCTCCCGACGTGCCTGCTACGGACGCCAGCAGATCGTCAAAGGACGACACCACCCAGCGGATCTCTTTTTCATCGTCCATGAAACCTCAATGTACAAAAGTTTATACGTCTCTGCGGCACAGGTCAAGATTGGTCCGTGAAGGAAAGCCAGTCGGGTCAGCGACTCGCTAACGCAATGTGAGTTCAGCGATGAGGCGTGTAGGCCATGTTAAGAGCGGTCCCTACAAACAGCATTTTCCCGTGCAGCAGATCGGCCAGGTTCTCCGAATATCGATCAAGTGTGCCAAGGCTTCTACGGACTGACGTAGGTCTGAAGCGAGGACTTAACTGGTGCGTGCGTCCCCAGCTCTCGCCGGGTCGCGCTGTCGTGCTGCGCATCGAGCCGCCTGCGGCGTCTCGCCCGTTGGGCTTCCATCGCTGACGCCTCCGGCAGCGTGCTGCCTGCGTGCTGCGCTTGCCTTTCGAACGGTGGAGTGTGGAGGAGGGCGGCCTTGCTGTTCCCTTCACCGTACCACGCCGTTCTCGCCGTCAAGGGCTGCGCGTGCACTGCACGCTGGCGTCCTCGCGGCCGTCTGCGACCCCTGACCGCTGCGCTGCGCCGTGTTCCGCCGGTTCCGGGCAATCACGCCCGATTCTGACCGGAGCACGATCATGTCGTCATTCTCTCTTTCCCTCGATTGGGCCCTTCTCGTTCGCGATGTCGCGGGTGA
>JBBQCA010000004.1:0-36536 GCA_038318315.1 Burkholderiales bacterium
TCGATTGAACAGCTGAGCAATCTGGTGAAGCGTCCAGCCTTGCTTCCATCGCTCCCACATCAAGGCCTTCTGGCTGTTCGTGTAGTAGGTTCGCGTCCGGTACTTCATCTGCAACACTCCTTCTGCACACGCAGTGGTCAGGGTGTTGCATCGACCAGTTGAATCCGCCCCCTATGGCTGCTGCTGTCTCGGTTCGATCGACCTGACGCGTTTCGTCCGCGACCCGTTCGACGAGGAGGCGCGGTTCGACGAATCCGCGTTCGCCGAGCAGGTCGCGACGGCCGTGCGCATGCTCGACAACGTGCTCGACGCGAGCGTGTGGCCGGTGCCGCAGCAGCAGGTCGAGGCCCGCAACAAGCGCCGCATCGGCCTGGGGTTCACCGGGCTCGGCGACGCGCTGATCCTGTTGAACCTGCACTACGACAGCGATGCGGCGCGCGGCGCTGCGCGGCGCATCGCCGAAGTGATGCGCAACGCGGCCTACGAGGCGTCGGTCGCGCTCGCCCGCGAACGCGGCGCCTTCCCGCTCTTCAATGCCGACCTGTTCCTGAGCGGCACGACCTTCGCGTCACGCCTGCCGCAACCGATCCGCGAGCGCATTCGTGCCCACGGGCTGCGCAACTCGCATCTGCTCTCGATCGCGCCGACCGGCACGATCAGCCTCGCCTTCGCCGACAACGCGAGCAACGGGATCGAACCCGCCTTCAGCTGGAGCTATACGCGAAAGAAGCGCATGCCCGACGGCAGCTTCAAGGAATACGCCGTCGAGGACCACGCCTGGCGGCTGTTCCGCCATAGCAGGGGTGAGGGGGCCGCATTGACGCCCGCCTTCGTGACCGCCCTCGAACTGAGTGCACAGGCTCACGAAGCGATGGTCGCGGCGGTCGCGCCGTACGTCGACACGGCCATCTCGAAGACGGTGAACGTCCCGGCCGACTATCCCTACGCCGATTTCCGGAATCTCTACTTCGACGCTTGGCAGTCGGGGCTCAAGGGCCTCGCGACCTATCGCCCCAACGCGATCCTGGGGTCGGTCCTCAGCGCAACGGCTGCCGCAGCGCCGACCGAACCGCTCCAGATCGCCGATCCCAACCGGCGCCTGGCACTCGATCGCCTGCCGGCGCCCGTGCTGTCGTCGCTGCGCTGGCCCGGCCGACCCGAGCTGCCGTCGGGCAACACGGCATGGACCTTCATGGTTCACCACCCGTTCGGTGACTTCGCGCTGTTCGTCGGCGAGATACCCGCCGCTGACGGCGGCCCGGCACAACCGTTCGAGGTCTGGGTGAACGGGACCGAGCAGCCCCGGGGGCTGGGTGCGCTCGCCAAGACCCTGTCGATGGACCTGCGCGCGAACGACCCGGCCTGGCTGCAGCTCAAGCTCGATGCCCTCGCCACGGTCGCCGAGGAACGACCCTTCGAAATGCCGTTTCCACCTCACGGCGAGCGGCGACTCTTTCCGGGCGTGGTCGCGGCCACCGCGGCGGTGGTGCGCTGGCGCTGCGACCAGCTGAAGGCGATCGCACGACCGGAGAAGAGTCCGCCCACGCCTGTGATGGATGCGATGTTCAGCGTCGCCGAACCGCACACCGGCCCGTCGGGCACGCTCGCCTGGGCCGTCGACATCGACAACCCGGCGACCGGCGAGCACTTCACCGTGACGCTCAAGGAGGTCACTCTGCCCGGACCCGACCGGATCCCGGTGACGCGACCGTGCGCGGTCGGGTTCGCCGGCAACTATCCGCGTGCGCTCGACGGCCTCGCGCGCCTGCTGTCGCTCGACATGCGGGTGATCGATCCGGCATGGATCGGCATGAAGCTGCGCAAGCTGCTCAACTATGCCGAGCCGCTCGGCCACTTCATGGCCTTCGTTCCCGGGCTGCCGCACGGCGAACGACGCCAGCAGACCTGGCCTTCGACGGTCGCCTACATGGCCCGCCTGATCATCCACCGCTATGCGATGCTGGGGGTGCTCGACGAGGACGGCTTCCCGTTGCGCGACATGGGCGTGCTCGAATCGTCCAACGACGCGACGGAGCGTTCCGCGGTACTGGCCGGGAAGGTCTGCCTCGAATGCGGCAATGCGACCGTCATCCACAAGGACGGCTGCGAGTTCTGCACGGCGTGCGGGGACGTCGGGCAGTGCGGCTGACGGGTTGGGCGGCAAGTCGCCGCACCGTGATCGCGACGCCGCACGACCCTGACGCCTGTGCGTCGGAGTTGCTAGACGAAAGACACGGGATCGCCCCTGCGATCGAAGGGCAGCATGCCCTCGAGTCGCCCTGCCTTGATCGAATCGACCATGTGCTGCAGCGGTGCGCGCGCGTCGTCACTGCCGGGCGGGTGTCCGTCTCGCCCGGATAACGCCGCCGTGAAGACGATCGCCCACGACGGGCCGGCGAGCGCGGCCTCGGCAACCAGCGCGTCGAAGCCGTGCAGTTCGTCGACGGACTTGTCGACGCACATCAGCGGGGTCAGCTCGCCGCCCTCGCCGGCTTCGAACTGCCCGCGCTGTTCGGCGGTGGCGTGATCCGGAAGCCCCGATCCCGCGAACACGAAGAGCAGGCGTTGCGGTTCGGACTGACTGTGCGCGACGGCGAGCAGGCTTTCGAAACTCGTGATCTCCATGGCGTTTCCCTAAGGTCCGACGTCACTGTCCGACGTCACTGCACCAGCGGCGTGTCGGTGCTGTCGAGCGCGACACCCTCGACGTCGGCCTGGCCCGCGAGCAACTGCAGGTACTGGCGCAACGCGGTCACGAAGCTCTGCTGGCGCAGCGTCATCGAGACCGCGCCGCGAACGGTCTCGAACTGCGGCGCGGATCCGACTTCGCGCGCGACCACGTCGACGACGTGCAGGCCGAAACGGCTGTGCACCAGTCGCGGGAGCACCCCGATCTCGGGCCCGGCGAAGATCTCGCGCGCGAACTCGGGCGCGCAGTCCTCGCGCGTGAGCCAGCCCAACTCGCCCCCCTGGGCGCCCGACGGGCAGTTCGACAGCGTCGAGGCGGCGGCGCCGAATCGATCGGATTCGCCGTCGCGATGGCAGCGCATCTCGAGCAGCGCCTTCTCGGTGCGCTGGCGAAGTGCGCGCACATCGACCCCCGGCGTGACGGCGAACAGGATGTGCCTGACCTGCGCGCGGTCACCGTGCCGGTAGTCGGCCGCGTGCGCGGCGAAGTGCCGGCGGCAGGCTTCGTCGGACGGCTCCGGCAACACGATCGATCGGTCGAGCAGGGTCTCGATCGCGTGCGACGCGGCTTCGGTCGCCGCGCCATCGGTCGGTGGTGGGTCGTCCTCAGCCAGCAGTCGGGCGCGCTGCGCGGCCTGGCGCAGCAGCTCGGTACAGGCGCGCTGCCGCAGGGTGTCGGTGTCGAGCGACTCGTCGACGCCGCACAGCGCGACGCCGTTGACGCTGGGCACGCGGACTCGTGTCGATGCATCCATGATCGTCGGCCTCAGGTCCGCGGGGTCGGCGTGTTGTGGCCGCGCGGGACGTTCAGGCGCCGCGAGCGCACCACTTGGTAGGGACGCAGCAGATAGGCGATCGAGCCGAAGCCGCTCCACACGTGTACGAGCCGGCTGAACGGGAACAGCAGGAAGATCGTCATGCCGAGCACGAGGTGGAACTGGTAGGGCCACGGCAGCACGGCGATCACTTCGGCATCGACGGCGCGCAGGGTCAGGATGCGCTGCGCCCACTCGGCCAGGGCCAGCATCACCCCGCCATCGGAGTGCGCCCACGAGAACGGCAACGTGACCAGCCCCACCACCAGCTGCACCCACAGGATCAGCAGGATCGCGATGTCGGTGCGGTGGCTGGTTAGGCGGATGCGGGGATCGAAGACGCGCCGGTAGATCAGCATCGACAGCCCGACGAAGCAGAGGAGGCCGAACGCGCCGCCCGAATAGATCGCGATCATCTGCTTGACCGGCACGTCGAGGAAGTGGCCATAGAAGGCGTGCGGCGTCAGGAGCCCGAGTAGGTGTCCGCCGAACAGGAACAGGATGCCGACGTGGAAGAGGTTGCTGCCCCAGCGCAGGAGGCCGCTGCGCAGCATCTGCGACGAGTCGCTCTTCCACGTGTACTGGTCGCGGTCGAAGCGGATCAGACTGCCGAGCAGGAACACCGTCAGGCAGATGTAGGGATAGACGCCGAAGACGAAGCCGTGCAACGTGGTCATGATCGCGCTCCTTCGACCGGGCGGTCTTTGCGGATGATGTGAACGGGCTGCGGCGTGCCCGGTTTCGATTGGCCGCTCGACGCGCAGCCATCGAACGCGGGCGGCTCGGCCCAGATCTCGTCGATCGGCGGATCTTCGGGAACCGCACGCGGCCGCGCGGTCTCGCCGGCCAGTTCGAGCAGCGCCGCGACCGCACCCGCATAACGGCTCTCGCGCTGGTCCAGCGCGCCGAAGATTGCGTGGAGGATGTGCCCCATCTCACCGAGGAAGGCCTGTGCCTCGCGCGCCGGCTGCGTGGACGCGTACTCAAGCACCACCGGCAGATGGTCGGGCATCTCGCCTTCGGCGAGATAGAGCCCCGCCTTTTCGTAGGTCTGCGCGAGGTCGATCATCGCGGGACCGCGGTCGCGCGAGTCGCCGTGCACGTGCTCGAACAGATGGAGCGACGTCCTGCGCCCGCTGTCGAAGAGCTGCACGTAGTCGGCTTCCGCATCGATCGCGTCGCTCGCCGCTATTGCCGCGATCAGCGCGTCGAGGTCGGCGAGGCGCTCGGGGCCGAGCGCGCGTTCTGCGTGCAGCGCCTCGCGCATCGAAACCAGATGCTCGCGTTGCGCCGCGTCGGGATAGCTCAACAGGCGCGCCAGGACGCGCAGGGTCACCGCCATCGTCGGGTGCCGGGTCGCGAACATCGTCAGACCTCCGCCTTGATCGGGATGGTGCGTTTCTTCTCGCTGCCGAAGAGGCTGGTCTCGCTATTGCCTTCGGAGCATCCGTTGCCGAACGAGAAGCCGCAGCCGCCCCGCACGTTGAAGGTGTTCTCCGCGTATTCGCGATGCGTCGTCGGGATCACGAAGCGGTCCTCGTAGTTGGCGATCGCCATCACGTGATACATGTCCTCGACCTGCTCCTTGCTCAGTCCGACCTGCTCGAGGACCTCGAGATTGGTGCGACCGTCGACATGCTTGTCGCGCTGGTAGGCGCGCATCGCGAGCATGCGTTCGAGCGCGCGCTCGACCGGCGCCGTGTCGCCGGCCGTCAGCAGGTTCGCGAGATAGTTGATCGGGATCCGCAATTGCCTCACGTCGGGGATCTGACCGTTGATGCCGACCTGCCCGGCATTCGCGGCCGCGCTGATCGGGGAAAGCGGCGGGACATACCACACCATCGGCAGCGTCCGGTACTCGGGATGCAGCGGCAGCGCGACCTTCCAGTCCACCGCCATCTTGTAGACCGGACTGATGCGCGCGGCGTCCATCCACTTGTCGGGGATGCCATCGACGCGGGCCTGCTCGATCACCTTCGGATCGTGCGGGTCCATGAAGATGTCGATCTGCGCTTGGTACAGGTCGCGGTCGCGCTCGACGCTCGCGGCCTCCTGGATGCGGTCCGCGTCGTACAGCAGTACGCCGAGGTAGCGGATCCGGCCCACGCAGGTCTCGCTGCAGACTGTCGGCTGGCCGGCCTCGATGCGCGGGTAGCAGAAGATGCACTTCTCTGCCTTACCGCTCTTCCAGTTGTAGTAGATCTTCTTGTACGGACATCCGGACACGCACATCCGCCAGCCGCGGCACTTGTCCTGGTCGATCAGGACGATCCCATCCTCCTCGCGCTTGTAGATCGAACCCGACGGGCAGCTCGCCACGCATGCCGGGTTCAGGCAGTGCTCGCACAGGCGTGGCAGGTACATCATGAAGGTGTTCTCGAACTCGCCGACCATCGCGCGCTGGGCCGCCTCGAAGCCGTCGAAGTTCTTGTCGACGCTGCGCTTGGAGAATTCGCCGCCGAGCAGCTCCTCCCAGTTCGGGCCCCACACGATCTTGTCCATCTGCTTGCCGGTGATCAGGCTGCGCGGCCGCGCGGTCGGGCTGGCCTTCATTTGCGGCGCGCTCTGCAGATGGTCGTAGTCGAACGTGAACGGCTCGTAGTAGTCGTCGATCTCGGGCAGGTTGGGGTTCGCGAAGATCTTCATCAGGAGCTTCCACTTCCCGCCCTGACGCGGCTCGATCGAGCCGTCGGCCTTGCGGATCCAGCCGCCGTTCCACTTGTCCTGGTTCTCCCATTCCTTGGGGTAGCCGATACCGGGCTTGGTCTCGACGTTGTTGAACCAGGCATATTCCATCCCCGGCCGGCTGGTCCACACGTTCTTGCAGGTCACGCTGCAGGTGTGGCAGCCGATGCACTTGTCCAGGTTGAGGACCATCGCGATCTGTGCGCGGATCTTCATGCGTTTTCTCCCTGCGCCTGGACGATCCCGATGCGCTCGGATGCGACCGGCGTGTCGAGCCAGTCGATCTTGTTCATCTTGCGCACGACCACGAACTCGTCGCGATTCGTGCCGACCGTCCCGTAGTAGTTGAAGCCGTACGAGAGCTGGGCATAGCCGCCGATCATGTGCGTGGGCTTCAACACGATGCGCGTGACCGAGTTGTGGATGCAACCGCGCACACCGGTCATCTCGGCACCCGGCGTGTTGATGATCTTCTCCTGCGCGTGATACATCATCACCATGCCGGGATTGACGCGCTGGCTGACGACCGCGCGTGCCGCGATCGCGCCGTTGACGTTGAACAGCTCGACCCAGTCGTTGTCGACGATGCCGGCCTCTTTCGCGTCGTCTTCGGAGAGCCAGATGATCGGGCCGCCGCGACTCAACGTGAGCATCATCAGGTTGTCGGTGTAGGTGCTGTGGATCCCCCACTTCTGATGCGGCGTGATGAAGTTCAGCAGGATCTCGGCGTTGCCGTTGGGTCGCAGGTTGTGGATGGCCCCGGTGGTCTTCAGGTCGACCGGCGGCCGGTAGCTCGACAGCCCTTCACCGAACGCGATCATCCAAGGATGGTCCTGGTAAAACTGCTGGCGGCCGGTCAGCGTGCGCCATGGGATGAGCTCGAAGACGTTGGTGTGGCCGGCGTTGTAGCTGACCGTCTCGCTCTCGATGCCGCTCCAGGTCGGTGAGCTGATGATCTTCCTCGGCTGTGCCTGGATGTCGCGAAAGCGGATCTTCTCGTCCTCGCGATGGACCGCGAGATGGGTGTGGTCGCGCCCGGTGATCTTCGAGAGCGCCTGCCAGGCCTTCACGGCGACGTGTCCGTTGGTCTCGGGCGCGAGCATCATCACCACCTCGCAGGCGTCGATGTCGGTATCGATCTTCGGCATCCCGCGCGTGACGCCCTCGTCGCGCACGGAGCCGCTCAGTTCGCCGAGCTGCCTGACCTCGGTCTGGGTGTTCCACGCGATCCCCTTGCCGCCGTTGCCGACCTTGTTCATCAGCGGCCCGAGGGCTGTGAAGCGCTTGTAGACGTTGGGGTAGTCGCGCTCGACCACCGCGATCTGCGGCGCGGTCTTTCCCGGGACGAGGTCGCACTGGCCGCGCTTCCAGTCGAGCACGTCGAACGGCTGTCCGAGCTCGCTCGCGGTGTCGTGCATCAGCGGCGTGAGCACGACCTCCTTCTCGACGCCGAGGTGGCCGACGCAGACCTCGCTGTACTTCTTCGCGAAGCCCTTGTAGATCTCCCAGTCGCTGCGGCTCTGCCAAGCCGGATCGACCGCGGTCGACAGCGGATGGATGAACGGGTGCATGTCGCTGGTGTTCAGATCGTTCTTCTCGTACCAGGTCGCAGTCGGCAGCACGATGTCGGAATAGAGACAGGTCGTGCTCATCCGGAAGTCGAGCGTGACCAGCAGGTCGAGCTTGCCTTCGGGGCCGTGCTCGTGCCAGACCACCTCGGTCGGCTTGGCTTCTTCCTGGCCCAGATCCTTGCCCTGCACGCCGTTGCTGGTACCGAGCAGGTGCTTGAGGAAGTATTCGTGGCCCTTCCCCGACGAGCCGAGGAGGTTGGAGCGCCACACGAACATGTTGCGCGGCCAGTTGTCGGGGTGGTCCGGATCGGCGCAACTCATTGCGAGGGTGCCGTCCTTCAGCGACTTGACCACGTAGTCCTTCGCGTCCAGGCCCGACGCCTGCGCGTCGCGGGCGACCTGGAACGGATTGGTCTGGAGCTGCGGCGCCGACGGCAGCCATCCCATCCGCTCGGCGCGCACGTTGTAGTCGATCATGCTGCCGGCATACAGTTTCTTGTCGGCCAGCGGCGACAGGATCTCGTCGATGCCGAGCTTCTCATAGCGCCATTGATCGGTATGCGCGTAGAAAAAGCTGGTGCTGTTCATCTGACGCGGCGGACGGATCCAGTCCAGCGCGAAAGCGAGCGCGGTCCAGCCCGTCTGTGGCCGCAGCTTCTCCTGGCCGACGTAGTGCGCCCAGCCGCCGCCGCTCTTGCCGATGCAGCCGCACATCATCAGGAGGTTGATGACGCCGCGGTAATTCATGTCGCTGTGAAACCAGTGGTTCATCGCCGCGCCGATGATCACCATCGACTTGCCGTGGGTCTTGTGCGCATTCTCGGCGAACTGGCGCGCCACCGCGATTACCTGCGCGCGCGGGACGCCGGTGATGGCTTCCTGCCAGGCGGGCGTGTACGGCGCATCGTCGTCATAGTCCTTTGCACCCGATCCGAGGCCCCGGTCGATCCCGTATTGCGCGGCCTGCAGGTCGAACACCGTCGCGACCAGCACCTGGCGCTCTTCGCCCGGCTTGCCGAGCGCGAGCCTGACGGCCGGCACGCGCGCGCGATTGAGGTCGCCGCGCTCGCGGCTCTGGGTGAAGTGGGGCGTCGCGATACCGCCGAAGTAGGGAAAGGCGACCTCGACCACCTGACCGTCCGGCGAGTCGTCCTCGAGCACCGAGAGCTTCAGCTTGACCTGCGTGCCGTGAAGGGCCTCCTTGTCCTCGAGATTCCACTGCCCTTGGTCGGCGCGTCCATCTGGACCCCAGCGAAACCCGATCGAGCCCTGCGGCAGGACGACCTTGCCCGACGCATCGAACGCCAGCGTCTTCCAGTCGGCGTTGTTGGCCTGGCCGAGCTTGCCGCTGAAGTCGCTGGCCCGCAGATAGCGGTCGGGGACGAGCGTGGTGCTGCCGTCAGGCAACGGGTGTTCCCGCAGCACTACCAGCATCGGCAGGTCGGTGTAGCGGCGCACGTAGTCGTCGAAGTACGCCGAACGTCCCTGTGCACCCTCGCCGAAGAAGAACTCGCGCAGCACGACGTGACCCATCGCCATCGCCAGCGCGGCGTCGGTCACCTGCTTGGGATGCATCCAGATATCGGCGAGCTTTGCGACTTCGGAATAGTCGGGCGTCACCGCCACCGTCTTGGCTCCCTTGTAGCGCACCTCGGTGAAGAAGTGCGCATCGGGTGTGCGGGTCTGCGGAACGTTGCTGCCCCACGCGATGATGTAGGTGCTGTTGTACCAGTCGGCGGATTCGGGCACGTCGGTCTGCTCGCCCCACACCTGCGGGCTCGACGGCGGCAGATCGCAGTACCAGTCGTAGAAGCTCATGCAGACGCCGCCGATCAGGCTCAGGTAGCGCGACCCCGCCGCGTAGCTGACCATGCTCATCGCCGGAATCGGCGAGAAGCCGACGACGCGGTCCGGACCGTATCGCTTGGCGGTGTGGACGTTTGCGGACGCGACGATCTCGTTGACCTCGTCCCACGTTGCGCGCACGAAGCCGCCGAGCCCGCGCTGCTGCTGGTACTCGCGCCGCTTCGCGTCATCGTCGACGATCGAGGCCCAGGCCCCGACGGGGTCGTGCGACAGGCGAGCCGCGCGCCAGTGCTTCAACAGGGCGCCGCGCACCATTGGATGTTTGACGCGGTTGGCGCTGTACAGATACCAGCTGTAGCTAGCGCCCCGCGCACAGCCACGCGGTTCATGATTGGGCATGTCCCAGCGCGTGCGCGGATAGTCAGTCTGCTGGGTCTCCCAGGTGACGATGCCGCCCTTCACATAGATCTTCCACGAGCACGATCCGGTGCAGTTCACACCGTGGGTGCTTCGCACGATCTTGTCGTGGGCCCAGCGGTTGCGGTACGCGTCCTCCCAGGTGCGGTCCTCGCCGGTCGTCACGCCGTGGTTGTCGGCGAACGATTCGCGGGGCTGGGCGAAATGCGTCAATCGGTCGAGGAAGTGGCTCATGCGGTTCTCTCGTTCACGGTTCGGATGGAAGCGCTCAGGGGTTCTTCACGTAAGCGTCGGCGCGCAGGTAGAACCACCAGTTGAGCACCAGGCATAGCGCGTAGAAGACGGCGAATCCGTACATCGCGTATTGCGGCGTGCCGGCCTTGATCTGGTCGCCGATCACGATCGGTGCGACGAAAGCACCGTAGGCGGCGATTGCCGAGGTCCAGCCGAGCACAGGACCGGCCTGCTGCCGATCGAAGATCACGCCGATGGTGCGGAAGGTCGAGCCGTTGCCGATGCCGCTGGCGAAGAACAGCACGATGAACAGGCCGAGGAAGGCGGGAAAATACTGCTCGGGCGTGGCCGAGCCATAGGCCTGCTTCATCACGTAACCCACGGCGACCGAGGCCAGCACCATCACGGCGGAGATGATCTGCGTGACGATCGAGCCGCCGACCTTGTCGGAGATCCAGCCACCGATCGGCCGCACGGCCGCGCCGACGAACGGACCGATCCACGCGAAGGCGAGGATGGTCGGCGCGTTCGGGTTGTTCAAGGTGTGCTGCATCACGCCGGCTGCGTCGGGCACGTGGCTGACGCCGAAGATCACCTTCATCGAGAGCGGCAGCGCCATTGAGAAGCCGATGAACGAGCCGAAGGTGACGATGTAGAGCAGCGTCAGCGACCAGGTGTGCTTGTCCCTGAAGATCGCGAACTGCTTGGTGATGTTCTCCTTCATCGGGCCGAAGGCCGCCAGCTTCATGATGAGCAGCGCGCTGACCACGTCGAGCGGGATCGCCACCCACATACTGATCCGCCCCCCTCCGGTGGGCTTGGGCAGGTACAGGTACAGCCCCAGGAGCGAGGGGATGAAGGCGAGCGTGTAAAGCCAGGTGATCTTGGCGAACGCGACGATCGGGCTGCCGGTCTCGCCCGATACCGTCTTCAGGTTGTTCATCCCGAACCAGCAGAGGATGGCCAGCGGCACCAGCGACAGGACCCAGGCGAAGCCGGCGTTCTGGATCCAAGTCGGCGTGCCGGCCTTGATCTTTCCGAAGATCCAACCGCTGTCCTTGAGCAGCGTCATCGGCTCGCCGCCGATGCTGCCGAAGACCGACAGCGTCATCACCAACGGGATCACGATCTGCATCGTCGTCACGCCGAAGTTACCCAGGCCCGCGTTCAGCCCGAGCGCGGTCCCTTGCAGCCGCTTCGGGAAGAAGGTGCTGATGTTGGACATCGAGCTGGCGAAGTTGCCGCCGCCGACGCCCGACCACAGCGCCATCAGCTGGAACGCCCACAAGGGCCAGTCCTTGTGCTGCAGGACGATGCCGGTGCCGATCGCCGGTGCGAGCAGCATCGCGGTCGTCAGGAAGATGGTGTTGCGCCCGCCCGCGAGGCGGATCAGGAACGATGCGGGGATGCGCATCGTCGCGCCCGCGATGCCGGCGATCGCGGTCAGCGTGAAGAGCTCGGCCTGGGTGAACGGGAAGCCGAGGTTGAGCATCTGCACGGTGATGATTCCCCACATGCCCCAGACCGCGAAGCCGCACAGGAGCGCGGGCACCGAGATCCAGAGATTGCGGTAGGCGATCTTCCTCCCGGTCGTCTCCCAGAAGCTCTCTTCCTCGGGGCGCCAGATGGCGATGTCGGCTCCGCTGGAGCCTTGCTTGGCGACAGCGACGGTGGCGGTGCGATTCATCGAAGGACTCCGAATATCAGGCGTGCGCGCATTCATCGCGCGAGAGGTGGCGACAGCGGGGCGGCGAGCGCGGCGGGGCCCATCACCGAAGTGCGGCGCACCTCGGTCCAGTACATCCAGATCAGCGAGACCCACACGACCCCGTACATCAGCATGAAGGCGCTCGAACGGATTCCGGTGAGATCCATCAGCACGCCGAAGAGGATAGGCAGGACGAAGCCGCCCATGCCGCCGGCCAGGCCGACCATGCCGCTGATGGTCCCGATGTTCTGCGGGTAGTCGTCGCTGATGTACTTGAAGACGCTGGCCTTGCCGAAGGCGAAAGCGATCCCGAGGAGGAACATCAGCGCGGTAAACGCATAGACGTTCAGGCCGACGTGGAAGGTCTTCGGCCCCTGGATCGTGACGACCGTGAAGTCGGTCTGCGGATAGCTCAGGAGGAACAGGCAGACCCAGCTGACCCACATCACCCACCAAGTGACGCCGTGGGCGCCGTACTTGTCCGACAGCCAGCCTCCGACCGCGCGGAGCACGCCGCCCGGCAGCGAGAAGCAGGCCGCCAGCAGTGCCGCGGCGCGGATGTCCAGACCGAACTCGCCGACGTAGTACTGCACCATCCAGAGCGACAGCGCGACGTAGCCGCCGAAGACGATGCTGTAGTACTGGCAGTACTTGATGACCCGCGGATCCTTCAGCGTCCTGAGCTGGTCGGAGAAGCGTACGCTGCTCGGCACGAGGTGCGCGGGATCGCTCGCGCTGAAGGTCCAGAACAGCGCCGCGGTTCCGAGCATGATCGCCGCATAGACCTGCGGAACGACGGTCCAGCCGAACGCGACCACGAGCGCGGGCGCGATGAACTTGTTGACCGCCGCGCCCGAATTGCCGGCGCCATAGACGCCCATCGCGAACCCCTGGCGGTTCTTCGGAAACCAGCGCGCGACATAAGGCGTGCCGACCGAGAACGAGCCGCCTGCGAGGCCGACGAAGAGGCCGATCGTGAGGAAGTGCCAGTACGCGGTTGCGTACGACATCAGCCAAATCGCGGGCACGGTCGCGATCATCAGAAGGACCATCACGATGCGTCCGCCGTAGCGGTCGGTCCAGATGCCCAGCGGGACGCGGATCAGCGAACCCGTCAAGACCGGCATCGCGGTCAGCAATCCGAATTCGGTCGCGTTGAGGTTCAGCGCCTTCCGGATCGGAATGCCGATCACGCCGAACATCATCCACACCATGAAGCACACGGTGAAGGCCAGCGTGCTGACGATCAGCACCGACAGCGCCTGCCTCTTCCTCCCCATCGCCTCGCCCCCCAAGTTCAGAGCGCTCACATTAGGATGGGTCGACGCGCGGCAACATCCTCCGTCGGAATGCAGCGCGACTGCGGAAGGACTATCGCGAGACAGTGCGCCTCGTTCCGAAGAACTAATCGGTCAGGGAAATGCCACGCGCTTGCGCGAGATCAAGCGAGGCCGCAGGTGGTTGCGAGCACGGCAGCCTGCACGCGCGAGTTCAGGCCGAGCTTGCGCAGCACATGCTGTACATGGATCTTCACGGTCGTCTCGGCGATACCGTGCTCGCGGGCGATCTCCTTGTTGCTCGCGCCGTGGGCGATGCCGCGCAGGATGTCGAGCTCGCGCGGCGAAAGCGCTTCCAGGGGCGAAGCCGGCAACGTCCGCGCCCTGTCGCCCGGCTGCGACGGTGAATCGCGAAAGGCTTTGATCAATTTGCTCGTGAGCTCGTCCGATACCACGCTCTCGCCGCGCATGACCCTGCGCAACGCGGCGACCAGCGCGTCGCCTTCCATCGTCTTGAGCAGATAACCGCTCACGCCGGCGCGCAACGCGGCGGCCAGGTCGGCCTCGTCCTCGCTGACGGTTAGCATCAGGATCCTCGCGCGCGGCGCCGCCTGTCGCATCGACGGGATCGCGTGGATGCCGGTCACGCCAGGCAGGTGGTTGTCGAGCAGGATCAGGTCGGGCTGGAACTCGTGTGCGCGGCGCTGCGCCTCGCCCGCGTCCGCGGCATCGGCCACCACCACCAATGACGGATCGCGCATCAGGAGCGCAGTCAGCCCGCGGCGAAAGAGCGTGTGGTCGTCGACGATCAGGATCCGGATCGGATCCTGCGCCGCAGCGCCGACGTGTGCGATCGTGCTCACCGGGCGAGGCCTTCCACGGCAGGCTCGACGTACGCCCCTGCGTGCAGATCGAGCACCACCGACGTCCCGCGACCGATGGTCGGCGTCACCGCGACGCTCGCACCGATGCGCTCGGCGCGCTCGGCCATGATGCGCATCCCGACGTGGGTCTCGCTGTCCAGCCCGCGTTCGGGCGCGAAACCCCCGCCGTCGTCGCGCACCTCGAAGCGCCAATGCGGATGCTGCTGGACGTCGAGCCAGACTTGGGTGGCGCACGCGTGCTTGCGCACGTTCGACAAGGCCTCCTGGACGATGTGCAGGACCTGGACCTGGATGTCGGGCCGTATCGGTATGCCATGGCCCTTCATCTGCAGGCTCGCCTTGACGCCGCTCTGATGCTGGAATTTTCGCAGTGTCGTCTGCAACGCCGTCTCGATGTCTTCTTCATTGGTGCGCGTGCGGAAATGCACCAGCAGCTCGCGCACGTCGCCGTAGCATTCGCGCACTCCCGCGTCGATCTCGCCGAGCACCGACTCGATTCGCTGCGGATTGTTGCTCGATAGCGCGTCGTGCATCATCTGCACCTGGAACTTCAGGAAGGCGAGCGATTGTGCGATCGAATCGTGCAGTTCGCGCGCGAGCAGGTTGCGCTCATGTGATACCGCCGCTTCTTTGGCGAGGCAGTCGAGCCGCAGATTCTCCATCGCTGTGGCCAGCGTCGCCGTCAGCGCCTCGAGAAGCGAACGTTCCGACGGCGTCGGCTCGATCTCGGCGTCATAGAACAGATCAACCTCGCCCATTGTGCGGTCGTGAAACCGGACCGGGATCGTGACGAGCGTGCGGAAGTTCGCGCAATGCCGCGGGGGCTCGGGCACGAGTGTGCGGATCGGAATGACGCGCGCCGCCGTTGGCGCGCTCGCGTCGCCGCAGGCGCAATCGCCCCTGACGATGCATTGCTCTGCCTCGACCATCTCCTGCGGCAGCCCCTGGCTCGCTAGCAGAAAGTAGCGCTGGTTCCCTTCGTCGGACCAGCGCAGGGCGATCGCGTCGGCATGCGCGATCTGCATGACTCTCTGCGTGAAGCCGGTCGCGAGTTCCTCGAGCGTCGTCGAGCGCTCGCGCAACGCCGTGATGTCGTAGAGCGCCTGCAGGCGCTCGCGCTTCTCATGCAGCTCGGACGTCTTCTCGAGGACCTTGGCCTCGAGATTGTGATACATCGATTCCAGATGCGTCGCGAGATCGTCGAAGCCTGCGGCGAGCATCCCGAATTCGTCACGGCTGCTGCTGTGCACGCGGGTTCCGAAATCGCCGGCCTGCACGCGCCGCATTGCCTCCTTGAGCTGCGCGACCGGTTCGAGCACGAAGCGATAGCCGGTGAGGATCAGTGTGGCCATGCCGACCACCGCCAGTCCGAGCACGGTCGTCTGCAACAGCTGGAGATAGCCCGTCCAGCGCGCCATGTGCCCCTCGATGCTCTCGACCAGGTTCTCGATGTGGGCGGCGAACCCCGCAGTCTGCTCGCGCAAGCGACTCGCGTCCATCGGCGCGGCACTCTTCCACAATCCCTTGAAGAGCGTCCAGTCGCGTTCGACCGCTGCGAAGCGCGCGCGCACGGTGTCGTCCCACGGCATGAAAAGCGGACGCGCCGGATCGCCGTTGCGCATCAGCGCGAGGTCGCGCTCGAAGGCATCGACCTTTTCGGGCAGAGACGCCGCATCGCCGGACGCCAGCGACAATGCGAGGCGATAGGTCTGCATCCGCAGGCGTCCTGCCTCGTTGACCGCAGCCGCGCCACCTTCGAGCTGCCACGAGACCCACAGCGTGAGTACGATCGCGGCGAGCGTTAGCAACCCGAACGGCGTCGCGATCAGGAACAGCTTGGTTCCCAGGCTCCAGTGCTTTCGTTCGCTCATGCGACACCTGACAGAGAGCGCGGCATGCTCTTCGCGGATAATGTCGAGGGCGGCGCGCGACCTTCGACGGGGAAGAGGGAGCCGATCCGGTTTCCTTCGATGCGGGCGCGACGCGATCCTCGCGCATCGCGTCGCCGCGCACATGGACGCCGACGAATTCGGGGACCATGCCCGAGGCTAAGACCGCTACGCGGCGGAGGCATTGATCCAGCGCAACGCCGCGCGGGATCGAAACCGCCCCGGGAATCTCGGAGGCTCGTTGGTGTGAGTCATGCCGCAGGCCAAGCCTCGCCGCAAAGAGTCCCCGGACGGTCGACGGGTACATGGAAAGACACGTCTGACGGTCGATCGGAGTGTGAGTCAGACCAACCCGGTGACCTTGCGACACCGGCTACCAACCAAACGGTCCATCGCTGTGGCATGGCAAAGCCGCGGGCGTAGCTTGGTTTCCATTGTGCGAGATCTGCCGATCCAGCGACAGATCGGCGACGATCCGCTTCAGCCGCGCGTCCTCGTCCTCGAGCATTTTCAAGCGCCGCAGCGCGGTTACCCCTCGACTCGCGTACTTCTTCTTCCACGTGTAATACGTCGCCTCCGGTACGCCGATCTGGCGACACACGTCGGCCACCGGCGTCCCTGACTCAGCCAGCCGCAGCGCATACGCGATCCACACGGGAAGCGGTGCTGGGTGTGCCTTCGATGAGGAGGCAGCCCTCTTGCGCGGAAGGCGCAAACGTGCTCGCTGCTTCAGGGCTTGAGCACGGCGCGGCCGCGCACGCGGCCTTCCTTGAGCGCACTCAACGTGTCGCTTGCGGCGCTGAGCGGAAAGCTGGTGAGCGGCAGCGGCGGCAATGCGTGTTCACGCGCAAGCGCCATCAACTCTCGCATCTCCGCGGGCGAGCCCACGTACGAACCGACGATGTGCACCGCCTTCATCGCGACCAATGCGGGCGACACCGAAGTCGCGCCGCCAAACAGGCCGACCGATACCAGCGTGCCGCCTTTTTTCAGCGCATTGAAGCCGAACGAGAACGTCTCGCCCGCGCCCACGAAGTCGATCGCCGCCGCAACGCCGCCGCCGGTGGCCTTGATCAGCGCGCGGCCCGCGCCGTCGGCGTTCGGGTCGATCATCTCTCCCGCGCCGGCTTCGCGCGCGATGTCCCATTTGCCGCGATCGACCTCGGCGACGATCGGCGGGGCGAAGCCGAGCGCCTTCGCCATCCGTATGCCCGAGAGCCCGACGCCGCCCGCACCGACGATGAGCAACTGTTCGTTCGCGCCGACGAGGTTGATCGTCGCCGCCACTTTTTTCAGCGCGCCGAACGCGGTGAGGCCCGAGCACGCATAGGTGCACGCCTGCTCTTCGGACAGCGGCGCGTACTCGAACAGGTACTTCGCGTCGGGGACCAGCACGTGGTCCGCGAAGCCGCCATCGCGCGTGACGCCCAGCGCCCGCGGCGCGTTGCAGAGTTGCTCTGTGCCCGCGAGGCAGATCGCGCAGACACCGCAACCGATCCACGGATACACCACGCGCGCATCGCCGATCGCAGCCCCATCGGCTTCGGGCCCGACGGCAATCACGGTGCCCGCGATTTCGTGACCCAAGGTGCGTGGTGGCGCGACGCTGCGCGTCAGGTCGATCCGGTTGCCGCCGCCGAGATCGAAGTAGCCATCGGCCAGGTGCACGTCGCTGTGACAGACGCCACAGCTGCCGATCCGCAAGACGACCTCGCGGCCTTGCGGGACGGGCGTCTCGCCCCGCTGCTCGACGAGCGGCAAACCGAATTGTTCGAGCCGAAAACTTCGCATGGGATTCCTTGAAGCGTGCGTAGAACCGCTCTCGCGAGCGTCCAGATGGGCGCCATACGCCCAGATACCCGGCCAGCGTATCGCTGTTTGGCTGCTCGCGCTGCCGTAGCCTTCGAGCGCTCGCGGCATCCGACTGATCGGCGCGAATGCGTATCTGCTTGGCGAGACGCTCGCTGCGCAAGGGCCGGAGCGACGCCCGCTCTGATTTCGCGAAGAAGCCGCGCAAGGCGGTCGAGCCCTTGGTCGATGAAACCGTTCTTCATGGCTTGCGCGAGCGGGCGCTCGCAATCCGCTACCGAGTCCGCGCGTATGTCGAACGAAAGCTTGTTTGTCCTGGCCGGCAACGTCGCTCAAATGCGACCGGTCGCTGCCGTCACGCGATCTCGATCGGGCTTCATTGATGTCCCTTGACGCAGCGCAATTGATGGCGTGCGTGCGCCCCCTACGCTTCGCGCAGTGCGGCAGATGCCCATTCGAGCGACCGGAGCCGTCATGAGCATACGCAATCTGGAGCACCTGTTTCGACCGCGGTCGGTCGCGGTGATCGGCGCGTCCGACCGCGAGCGCAGCGTCGGTTCGGTGGTCATGCGCAACCTGCGCCAAGCCGGCTTTGCCGGGCCGGTGTGGCCGGTGAATCTCAAGCATACGACCGTGTGCGGTGCGCAGGCATGGCCCGACATCGCCTCGTTGCCGGAGGCTCCCGATGTGGCCGTGATCTGCACGCCCGCTCCTTCGGTACCCGGGCTGATCGCAGCGCTGGGACGCAAGGGCACCCGCGCGGCCATCGTGCTCAGTGCCGGAATGAACGCACCCATGCGACCCGGGTCCACGAGCGGACCGAGCATCGGGCAGGCCATGCTCGATGCGGCACGGCCGCATCTGCTGCGCATCCTGGGACCCAACTGCATCGGCCTGCTGGTGCCGGGCGTGCGCCTGAACGCGAGCTTCGCGCCCGCATCGGCGCAGCCCGGCCATGTGGCCTTCGTCTCGCAGTCCGGGGCCTTGGCGACCGCGCTGCTCGACTGGGCCAACTCGCGCTCGATCGGCTTCTCGCACTTCATCTCGCTGGGCGACGGTGCCGACGTCGATTTCGGTGATGTGCTGGACTACCTGGCCAGCGACCCCGACACGCGAGCCATCCTGATGTACATGGAATCCGTTGGCTCGACGCGCAAGTTCATGTCGGCCGCGCGCGCGGCCGCGCGCAACAAACCGGTGATCGTCGTCAAGGCCGGTCGCGCGCCCGAAGGCGCCAAGGCGGCCGCCTCCCATACCGGCGCGCTGGCCGGCTCCGATGCCGTTTTCGACGCTGCGATACGGCGCGCCGGCATGCTGCGAGTCGACACGCTGACCGACCTTTTCGATGCCGCCGAAACGCTGGCGCGAGCCAGGCCGCTCCACGGAGAGCGGCTGGCACTGATGAGCAATGGCGGCGGCGCGGGCGTGCTTGCCGCCGACGCGCTGTCACTCGGCGGTGGGCTGTTGGCAGCATTGAGCGACGACACGTTGGCTCGTCTCGACGCTTGTCTGCCCAGCAACTGGTCTCACGGCAATCCGGTGGATCTGATCGGCGACGCGCCTGCGATCCGCTATACGAGTGCCCTGGGGATACTGCTGGACGCGCCCGAGGTGGACGCCGTCGTTTTCATGCAAGCGCCCACGGCTCTCGTTCCCAGTCAGGAGATTGCCGCAGCCTGTCGTCCGCTGATGCACGCCTCCACGAAACCGGTGCTCACCTGTTGGTTGGGCGGCGCGGTCGTCGCCGCGGCACGCGTTGACTGTGACGAGGCGGGCATCCCGACCTATGACACGCCCGAGCGTGCTGTGGCTGCATTCCTGCACCTGGCCGACTACCGGCGCAATCAGGAGGTCTTGTTGCAGACGCCGCCTGCGGCGCAAACATTCACGCCAAACCTCGCGTCTGCGCACGATGTGCTGGCCGCGGCGCTTTCCACGCAGCGCGAATGGCTGAACGAAGCCGAGGCCAAGGCGCTGCTCGCGGCGTACGATATTCCGGTGGTCGAGACGCGCACTGCCGCCGACGCGGACGAGGCGGCAGATGCGGCCGCTGCGATCGGCTTTCCGGTGGTGTTGAAGATCCTGTCGCCGCAGATCTCGCACAAGTCCGACGTGGGCGGCGTGGCCCTAAATCTGAAGTCGGCCGAAGAAGTGCTCACCGCCGCACGCAGCATGCAGCGACGCGTCGGTGAACTGCGGTCCGACGCTGTGCTGGCCGGCTTCACGGTGCAGCAGATGGTGACGCGGCCACATGCCCACGAGTTGATTGTCGGCGTTGCGAACGATCCGCTGTTCGGCCCGGTGATCCTGTTCGGCCAGGGCGGCACGGCGGTCGAGGTGCTCAAGGACCGCGCGGTCGCGCTACCGCCGCTGAACATCAACCTGGCCCGGGACCTGATCGCACGCACGCGCGTGGCGGGCCTGCTCGCGGGCTACCGCGATCGTGCGGCTGTCGATCAAGGCGCGTTGTGCGCGTCGCTGCTCAAGGTCTCTCAGTTGGTGTGCGACCTGCCGCAAGTCGTCGAGCTGGATATCAACCCTTTGCTGGCCGATGAGCAGGGCGTGATCGCACTCGACGCGCGTGTGAAGATTCGGCGCACCACCGAGCAGGGCAGCGCGCGGCTGGCCATCTGTCCCTATCCGAGCCAGTTGGAAGAGCATCTGCAGTCCGCTGTCGGCCCGATCCTGATCCGACCGATCCGTCCCGAGGACGAGCCGCGTCTGAGATCGTTCTACGCCGATGCCTCGCCGTCCGACATGCGTCTGCGCTTTTTCTTCGTCCGACGCGAGGTGTTGCACTCGGAGCTGGCGCGCTACAGCCAGATCGACTACGACCGCGAGATGACCTTCATCGCTGTCGTGGAGGGCGCTGAAGAAACAGACGACGGCGGCCTGCTCGGGGAAGCGCGCGCGGTCTGCGACCCCGACAACGTTAGCGCCGAGTTCGCGATCCAGGTCCGCTCGGGCTGGCAGGGCAAGGGCCTCGGCCACCTTCTGCTCGACAAGCTGCTGCGCCATTTGCGCAGCCGCGGCACGCGCGAGGCGGTCGGCGAGTGCCTTCCGGAAAATGCCGCGATGACGGCGCTCGCGCGCAGCGTCGGTTTCGATGTGCGTGAGCTACCGGATCACAAGACTATGGCCATGCGCATCGAGCTGCGATGACGAATCCGTCGGCCATGCCGTCCCGGGCCGGCCGCGGCGAGACCGGCGGCCCCGAGGCGCAAGCGGCAGGGCCGCTGCAGCCCTGGTGGCTCGAGCCTGTGCAGCCACGTCGAACCAGATGGCGCACAGGGTGGTGAACACGATAGCGCGCGATCGCCGGTGCCGCTCGATGCGCTCGCCGACGCAGCGCCTGCAGGGGCATTGCACGCGCCGAGAATGCGATATGGAGCGATGTCGGCGCCGAGCTTTTGCTTGAGTGTCGATTGCACGTCGATGTCGCTCAGAACGCCGAAGCCCTCGTTCTTCAATGCGGCTACGACCTTCTGCACCGCTTCGTCAAAGGGCCCGTCGATAGTGGTGTTGAATCCATACATGATTGTTCTCCTTCGAAGTGACAGCAATGGCATGGTCGCTCGCGCCGCAGGCTCGATCGATGCGCGTCCGGGTCGGCGTCACACATGACGGACCTTTGCCCGCACGCCATCCTTGACCAGCAGCGGCGGGTAGACGATCACGTTGTCGCCCGGGGCCAGGCCCCGCTGCACCCAGGTTTCCTCGCCGTTGCGCGCGCCCGTCTGGACCGGTGTGAGTCGGGCGCGACCGTCCCTGAGCACGAACACGGCCATGCCACCGCGCGCGTCATCGTTGCTCTGGCCTGCGCTCCGAGGCAGCGGAAACACCGCGCTCACCGGTACCTTGATCGCGTCGTCCACGGCGACCGTGACGATGCGCACGCCTACGCGAAAGCCGTCGCCGAGCGCTCGCCATTGCTCGGGCGGGCTGGTGATGTCGATGAGGACCTTGACGCGCTGCTCTTCCACGCCGAGCGCCGACACCTTGGTGAACGCTCCCGGTTCCACGAGACGCACGCGACCTTGCAACAAGCCGATGCCGCCCCAGCGTTCGATCGATACGCGGCTGCCTGGCTTGGCCTGCAGGGCGTCGGTCGTCAGCAATTCGGCGACGATCTCGAGGCCGCGGGTATCGCCCAGTTCGAGCAGCGGCGTGCCCAGTGGCACCGCGGTTTCGCTGGTCTGCGCGACCCGCAGCACGCGGCCGGCAGTGGGCGCACGCAGCACGAAGCTGCGCGAACCCGCGCGGTCCGGACTGCGCACGGCGATCAGAGCGGCGCGGGCCTGCTCGACTTCATGGGTGGCAACGTGGCGCTCCTCGGTGGCGGCATCGAGTTCCTTCTGCGCCGCCGACGAAGCCAGACGATCGGTTTCGAGCCTGGACGGCGACACGAAGCCCTGGCGGGCGAGTTGCTCGCTGCGCTGTACGTCGTTCTTCGCTTGCAGCAGCGTGATCCGGGCGCGTTCGATGCGCGCATTCACGCGCAGAACCTGCGCCTCGGTGATCTCCACGCGGACCTGCTGCTCGCGCAGGGTTCGCTCATCGAGCATCGGGGACAGCACCGGGGTCAAGGTCGCAACGACCGTGTTTGCCTCGACTTCATCGCCTTCGCGCAGGGTGATGCGTGTCAGCAATCCGGCAAGCGGCGCAGACACGACGTAGCGTTCACGCAAACGCGTCTTGCCGTCTTCGTCGATGGTCGTCTCGAAGTGGCCGCGTGTCACGGTCGCGACTTCGACCTCGACGGGTCGTGGCGCGAAAGCCCATGTCAGCAGCGCCGCAACGGCGGCGGTGCCGCAGGCCACGTAGATCCACGTTCTCGTCTTCATCTCATTCCCGCGTCTTCAGCGCCGCGACCATGTCGAGCCGATCGATGCGCCGACGCACGATCAGCGCGCTTGCCGCGCCTGCCGCCACTACGCACACCGCCGCCCAGGCATAGGTGCGTGCGCGGATCACCACGGGAAAATAGAACTGGTCGGACTTCAGCAACTCGGTGAGCAAGTGCACGAGGCCGAAGCCGAGCGCCATCCCCAGGGGCAATGCGATTGCGATCGCGATAGCCAGTTCACCCAATAGAAGCGACGATACCTCGGCGCGCGTGAAGCCCAGCACGCGCAGGCTCGCCAGTTCCCAGGCACGCTCGGCGAGCGCGATGCGCGCGTTGTTGTAGACCACGCCGACCGCGATCACGCTCGCCAGCACGGTCAGTATCGTGCTCATGATGCGCACGTTGCGATTGCTGATCTCGTCCATGTTGCGCAACATCGTCGCCTTGCTCCATGCGCCGGCAACGCGAGGCAGTTTCTTGCTCGCGTCCAGCACGCCGGCATCGCTGCCGCGCTCGACGGCGAGCACGTAGCCGGTCGAGACATCGCCGTCGCCCAGCGCCCGGTTCAGCGCGCTCCGGTCCATGTAGGCGTTGAGCCCCATCATTTCGCGAACGGTGGCGCCGACCTTCATCTCGAGCGTGCGCTCGCGCCCCTCCAGCACTTCGACGTTCACGGTGTCTCCCACGTGCAGTCGCAACTTGTCGGCCAAGCGATCGGTCATCACCAGCCCGCGGCCGTCGAGCAGCGTTTCACGACGGTCGACGTCGATCACGCGGTACAGCTCGGAGCGGGGCGGATACCCACGGATCAAGCTGCGCTCGCGATGGTGGCCGTTGACGAATGTGACTGGCACGAAGCGCGTGGCTTCCACCATCGTCACGCCGGGCAGACGCGCGAGGTCGTGGCGGGCGCCGTCGTCGATCGCCTCGGCCGTCCACACCGTGACCTCGCCGCGCAGGCCGAGCGTGAGCTGCCCATCGACGACCACATCGATCGCGTCGCGAAAGAAGTTGCCCATGACCACGATTGCGACTGCGGCGGCGATGCCCGCGATCGACATGCCGGTGCGCAGAGGCCGCCGCTCCATGTTTCGAACGATCATCCGCAACGCAGGACCCATGCGGTGTATCCCCAGTCGCTCGAGCAGTGTGCGCCGGTAGCGGCCGGGGGCCGGTGGCCGCATCGCTTCGGCGGGAGGCAAGCGTACCGTCGCGTAGATCGCATTCAGGGTGCCCACGATCGCCGTCACCACGGCGACGCCGATGGTCGTGACCAGCAGCCACGGCGCGATGCGATGCTCGAAGATGGGGAAGTGGAAGAAGTCGGCGTACAGGCCGGTGAGCATCGTGCCGAGCCGGTCGCCGATGATCACCCCGAGCATCAGTCCGAGCAGCACGATCGCCAGCACGAGCTTCAGGTAGTGCATGCCAATCGCACGATTGGTGTAGCCCAGCGCCTTGAGCGTTGCGATCTGCTCGCGCTGCGTCGATACGAGACGCGAGACGACCACGTTGAGCAGGAACGCCGCGACGCCGAGCGATATTGCCGGCAGCACGGTGCCCAGCACGTGCTGCTCCTTGATCTCGTTGTCGAGCATGGCGTGCGACGACTGCTCGGTGCGGCCGTGCGCCTCGCGGCCACCGTAGCGGGACAGCTGCCGCGACAAGACTTCGATCGCCGCTTGTTCCGACGCGCCCGAAGCGAGCTTCAGCGCGACGCGATTGAACGCACCTTGCATGTCGTACGCGGCCGCGAGCGCATCGCGGTCGAGCCAGAAGACGCCGAAGCCGCGCGTGTCGGGCATCCCCCAGAGGCCGGCGAAGATGAACTCGGGCGACAGGGCCGTGCCGACAATGATCAGCGTGCGCTGCTTGCCGTTGATCAGCGCATTGAGCCGTGCTCCGGGCCGAAGCCGCTGCGCCTGTGCGAAGCCTTCCGACACGAGCGCCTCGAGCGCGCCGTCCGACCTCGTACCGGCCGCGTGGTCGAGGCCGCGGCCGCTTGCGACCGTCACGCGGTTCATGCGCTGGGCGTGGCGTGTGTCCATCCCGATCAGTTGACCGATGATCGGGTCGGGCAGGCCGGGGATTTCCACGCGCACGATTTCTTCGAGTGTGGTCTGCACGTCGGCCACACCGGGGCCGTCACGCAACACATCGGTTAAGGAATTGGGAGCGCGCTTGACGCTGGCGAAGACATCGGCAAAGCGCCCGTCGGCGTAGAAGCGGTCGCGCGCCAGTGCCAGCGAGTCCACCGCAGACAGGCTGGTGATGAAGCCGCCGACCCCGCTTGCGACGACCAGCGCGATCGTCAACGCCTGGCTCCACATCAGACGCAGGTCGCGCAACAGCTTGCGGTCCAGGGCCTTCACCAGCTCAACTCCGACGGATCGAGCTTGTGGTGATTGACTTCAATGCGCAGGATGCGACCGTCGCCGAGATAAACGACGCGATCGGCCATCCCCGCGATCGCCGCGTTATGGGTGATGACGATCGCCGTGGTGCCGATCTCCGCATTGATTCGGGCGATCACCTCGAGCACCAGCTTGCCGGTCTGGTAGTCCAGCGCGCCCGTCGGTTCGTCGCACAGAAGCACCGCGGGACGCTTGACGATCGCACGCGCGATCGCGACCCGCTGTTGTTCTCCGCCGGAAAGTTGCGCGGGAAAGTGGTCGCGGCGCCGCGTCAGCCCGACACGGTCGATCGCTTCGTCGATCGGCATCGGCTGGTCCGCAATGTCGGTGACGAGGGCCACGTTCTCGCGTACGGTCAGGCTCGGAATCAGGTTGTAGAACTGGAACACGAAGCCGACGTTGCGACGCCGATAGGCGGTGAGCTGCGATTCGCTCGCCGCGCTCAGATCCTCGTCGCCGAACATCACCTGGCCCGCGCTCGGCACGTCGAGGCCGCCCAGGATGTTCAGCAACGTCGACTTGCCGCTTCCCGAAGGTCCGAGCAATACGATGAATTCGCTCTGCGCGATTTCCAGGTCGACATCGCGCAGAGCATGCACCTCGACTTCGCCGGTGCGGTAGACCTTGCTGAGCCCGCGGGCGCGGAACAGGATCTCCGTTGCGACTGCGGCATCCATCTACGCATCGATCGGCGCGCCACCGCCCCAGCGGCAAACCCATCCGTCCCACATGTCCTGCTGTAGCGCCGAGACCGATCGCTGCCAGGCGAGCAGCGTTTCCAGTTGGACGCGCTGCGCGTGCATCAGGCTTTGTGTCATCGGCATCCACCCTTCGAACAGCGGTTCAATGGGGAGGACAGGCGTCGGCAACGCGGACTTCGGGCGAGAACGTCCCATGATGGCTCTCCGAGAGGATGGCGGCACCATCGAATCTATCGGGCTGAGGGACGCACTGCCTTGATGTATCGCAAGTCGGTGCGTCGCGCACTCGAGGAGATCGCCCGTTGCGTCCGCATGCGCGCGGGCGCTGATGAACGGCGAGTTGCCGCCTCAGCCACAGGCGGCATCGAGAATCGTCAGGGTTTTGCTGGTCCGGTGGACGCGGGAGCGACCGGTGTTGTCTGCTCGACAGACTTCTGCTGCTGGGCCGCCGCCTTTTCATCTTTTACCTTGGAGCGGTGCGAGCCAATCGCGCAACCTGCCGCAGCGCCGATCAGGCCAGGATGACCGGCAACATGTCCCGCTACGCCTCCGACCGCGGCTCCCGTCACGCAGCCCGCAGGCGATGCGATCATCGAGCGCACATGGGTGCCAGCGGATCGCGACCTTGAAGACTGCGAGCCTTGAGCGCATGGGGTCTTGGTCAAGAGCGCAAGGCTCAGCGACATGCACAAGACTTTCTGGTTCGGGTCATGCAATATCTATCCGCTTGAATCCATGAAAGGGTCCAAATTGCATCGCCGTACTTATCTTCTCTTGACCACGTTTTTCATCGGGGTTGCCTTGACCGCGTGGATAACGGATTTCATAACGATGCAGGGTGAATGGACGATATATACGGCTGCATGCATGGGTGGAAACTGGCATCGAATTACCTGCGACGGTACCCTGGTCGCGTCCAAGCGGTATCGCTTCCGTGCACTCAAGGCACACGCCGAGGTGCTGTTCTGGACGGCCGGAGAAAAGGAACCTTCGGGTCGGTATGGCGAGTGTGCGATTCGGGATGGGCGTGACTGGCGGTGCAAGTCGAACGCCGACGCGGCGCGCACGATCACTCACATCATGAGTGGCGGTCATCCGATCCCCGACCCTGCTGTGCCGACCATCCCTTTCCATTGGATTCCCAAATGGAAGTGGGAAGCTTTGCGGCTCGGGGTTCCCGTCGGGCACGACGCGTCGGACTAGACGTGTGGAACTCCGCGTATCTGCCGAAGCCGACCCAGCCGAGAATTTCGAGCGAACGCCGCGAAATGCGGATGGCGCGGCTGCCGGTGCAGTAGCATTAGTCTGCTTCGATCACGAGCGATCGAATGCCATAGCGCGCGAGCAACACGGCGACCGTCAGCCCCACCGGGCCGCCACCGGCGACCAGGACGGGAACATCAGCGGGCAAAGACCTCGGTTTGCTTGGACTCGTGGGGCCGCGGAACCGCTCGCGCGCGAGCGTCGTGGCCGCGCCGTCAAACGCCCAGAAAGCCGGCCAGCGTCTCGCTGCGGTGAAGACTGTGCGTCGATCCTTCGAGCACCACGCGGCCTTTCAGCAGCACCACGCAGCGATCGGTGTGGGCGAGCACGGCGCGATAGTTGCGATCGACGATCAACGACGCGATGCCGCTCGCGCGGATCACGCCGATGATGCGCCAGATCTCGGCGACCACCAGCGGCGCGAGGCCCTCGGTCGCTTCGTCGAGCACGATCACGTCGGGGTTGAGCATCAGCGCGCGACCGATCGAGAGCATCTGCTGCTCGCCACCCGAAAGCGCGTTGCCGCCGTTGCCGATGCGTTCGGCCAGACGCGGAAAGATCTCGAGCACGCGCTCGAGCGTCCAGTCGTTGCGACCATCGGGGCCCTTGCGCGCGGCCATCACGAGGTTCTCGCGCACCGACAGGTTCGGAAAGATGCCGCGGCCTTCCGGGACGTAGCCGATGCCCAGGCGCGCGATGCGATCGGTCCGCGCGCGCGTGACATCGCGGCCGCTCACGTGGATCGTGCCGCCGCTAGCGCGATGCAGGCCCAGCAGCGTGCGGATCAGCGTGGTCTTGCCCATGCCGTTGCGCCCGAGCAGTCCGACCGCTTCACCACGACCGATCGCGATCGCGATGCCGTGCAGGATGTGGCTCTGCCCGTAATGCGCATGCACGCCATCGGCGACGATCAGGGCATCGCGCGTCGCGAGGCCGGACGCGCTGCCCGATGGGATACCGGATGGGACAGGTTCGTCGGCGCTGGTGTTCATGCCGCCAGTTCTTCGCCCAGATAGGCGAGTTGCACATCGGCATTGGCGCGCACGGCCGCGGGCATATCGCTCGCGATCACGCGACCGTTGACCATCACCGTGATGCGATCGGCGACGCGGAACACCGCGTCCATATCGTGCTCGACCAGCAGCACCGCGTGACCGCCTTTCAATTCGGCGAGCAACGCGAGCATGCGCTCGGTCTCTTCGGCGCCCATGCCCGCGAGCGGCTCGTCGAGCAGCAGGATCTGCGGATCGGTAGCCAGGCACATCGCGATTTCGAGCTGGCGCTTCTGGCCGTGCGACAGCGTGCCGGCGATGCGATCGGCGACCGAAGAGAGTCCCGCGCGTGCGATCGATCGCGATGCGGCCTGGTTGCTGTCGGTGCATCGCGAGGTCGGCGTCCACCAATCCCACGCGCGCGGCCAGCGCGATTGGGCGGTGAGCCGGCAATTCTCGAAGACGGTGAACTGCGGAAAGACAGTGTTGCGTTGATAGCTGCGACCGAGCCCGGCGCGTGCGCGACGCGGCTGCGTCCAGCGCGTCGCATCATGCCCGAGCAATTCGACGGTTCCAGACGACACTGGAATCTCGCCCGAGAGCACGTTGACGAGCGTGGACTTGCCCGCGCCGTTGGTGCCGATCACTGCATGCAGTTGGCCGCGCTCGAGCGCAATCGAGACGCCATCGACGGCCTTCAATCCGCCGAAGTGTCGTGACACGTCGCGCGCGACGAGCAGCACTTCGTTGGTCATGGTGTCCTCGCGTCCGCCGCGGCCGCCGCGTCGGGCTGCGTATCGGGTTTTGTGTCGAGCTTCGTATCGAGCTTCACCCCGCCGCGCTTCGCGCGTCGCGCGAACAGGCCGATCAGGCCACGCGGCAATGCGGCCACGAACACGATGATCGTCAGGCCCAGCATCAACTGCCAGTGCTTCGAGAAGGCACCGAACAGCGCCTCGGATTGAAAGACTTCCTGCAGCAATACGAACACCAGCGCGCCCAGCATCGCGCCGCGCAAGTGCCCGAGGCCGCCGAGAATGATCATCAGCAGCACGATGCCGCTCTGATTCCACACCAGCAGTTCGGGATTGACGACGCCGTCCTTCAATGCGAACAACACGCCCGAGAGGCCCGCGAACATGGCGGCCAGCACGAAGGCGCCGAGCTTGTACGGGTAGGTGGGAAAGCCCGCGGCGCGCATGCGCTGCTCGTTGGCCTTGATGCCCGCCAGCGCGCGCCCGTAGCGGCTGCGCAGCATGATCGCGAGAAATGCGAAGGTCCCGATCAGGCAACCCAGCGTGGTGTAGTAGATGACATGAGGCCGATCGAAATCGAGCAGCACCATGCCGCCAATCGCGAGCGCCGGCTTGTAGAGCAGGTAGGTGCCGTCGCTGCCGCCGCCGAACGGCGTGTCGTGGAACACGAAGTACGCCATCTGTGCGAACGCCAGCGTGATCATGATGAAGTAGACGCCCTTGGTGCGTAGCGAGAGCGCGCCGACCACCAGTGCGTAGAGACCTGCGGCGATCAACGCGGTGGGCAGCACCAGCCACAGGCTCGCGGCCTCGGTCCTGATCGTGAAGATCGCGACCGTGTACGCCGCGATGCCGAAGAAGGCCGCGTGGCCGAAGGAGATCAGGCCGGTCTGGCCGACCAGCACTTCGAGGCTCATCGCGAAGATCGCGAAGATCATGATCTTCGCGGCGAGCTCGACGTAGAACGCCTGACCGAAAAGGGGAAAGACCGCCAGCACCGCAAACGCGACGAGCACCGGCACGAGCTTGGCGACCGTGTGGGCGCTCTCGGGAGCGAAGCTGCGGCGCGCGTCCGATGCGGTCGTCATCTCATCCGGCCTTGAAGAGCCCTTCGGGCTTCCACAACAGCATCACGGCCATCAGCAGATAGACCAGCATGCCGGCCAGCGACGGGAAGAGCACCTTGCCGAAGGTATCGACGAAGCCGACCAGCAACGCCGCGATGAACGCGCCGCGTATCGATCCGATCCCGCCGATCACGACCACCACGAAGCAAATGATCAGCACCTGATTGCCCATGCCCGGATAGACCGACGACACCGGCGCGTTGACCAGTCCCGCAAGCGCCGCGAGGCCGACGCCGATCGCGAACACGATGCGATAGAGAAAGCGGATCGGGATGCCCAGCGCCTGCACCATCTCGCGATTGGTCGCGCCCGCGCGGATGCGCATCCCGAGACGCGTCTTCGTCATCACCAGCCACATCGCGATCGCGACGATCGCGCAGACCAGCGAGATGAACAGACGATAGACCGGATAAGTCATCACGTCCGACAGCGGCATGCTGCCCGCGAGCCACGCGGGGATCGGCACGCCATGCACGTCGTCGCCGACCAGGATGCTGCGCATTTCCTCGAAGACGAGGATGAGCCCGTAGGTCATCAGCACCTGCTGCAGATGTTCGCGCGTGTAGAGGTAACTGAAGAACACCCACTCGAGCAGGTAGCCGAAGGCGACCGCGAGCGCGACGCCGATGACGAGCGTTGCGAAGAATCCGCCACCCAGGTAGTGCTCGACCAGAGGCGCGAGCACGAACGCGAGATACGCACCCAGCATGTAGAAGCTGCCGTGCGCGAGGTTGATCACGCCCATGATGCCGAAGATGAGCGTGAGACCCGATGCGACGAGGAACAGCAGCAGTCCGTACTGGACCGCATTCAGGCACTGAATGAGAAAAGTCGCGAAATCCATCAGGTACGACCGATCTCATCCATCAACGAAGCTAGGCCGTTGCGATCACAGACGACAACCGCGACCCGGGTCAGCGAGCGACTTGATCGCCACGCCGTCGACCTTGTTCTCCTTGCCCACCACCTTGCGCAGATAGATGTCCTGCACCGGGTTGTGCGCCTTGCTGAGCGTGAACGGTCCGCGCGGGCTGTCGATCTTCGATTTCTCGAGCGCGGCTGCGAACTCCGCCTTCTTGCTCACGTCTCCCTTGACCGCCGACATGCCGATGCCGAGCATCTGCGCGGCGTCGTAGCCCTGCATCGCATACACGTCCGGCTGCAGCTTGTAGGCCTTGGCGTAGGCGAGGCGGAAGGCGTTGTCGCGCGGCGTGTTCAGGCCGTCGGCATAGTGCAGCGTGGTCAACATGCCCTGCGCGGAATCGCCTTGCGCATCGAGCGTGCCGTCGGTCAGGAAGCCCGGACCCGTCAGCGGAATCGAGCGATTCAGTCCGGCGGCCGCATAGTCCTTGACGAACTTGACCGCGCCACCGCCTGCGAAGAACGCATAGACGACGTCCGGCTTGGTCGCCGCGATCTCGGTCAGCAGCGCCTGGAACTCGACACCGGGGAAGGGCAGGTTCAACGCCTTGACGACCTGGCCGCCGCCTTTCTCGAACGCCTCCTTGAAGCCGGCCGTCGATTCATCGCCGGCCGCGTATTTCCACGTGATCGTGACCGCCTTCTTCATGCCTTTCTTCGCGGCGACCTCGCCCATCGCGTAGGCCGGCTGCCAGTTCGAGAACGAACTGCGGAAGATATTCTGCGCGCACATCGGACCAGTGACCCCGTCGGCGCCTGCGTTGGGAACGATCAGCAGCGTGCCGCTGTCCTTCGCGGCCTTGGCCATCGCAAGCGCGACGCCCGAGTGAACCGTGCCCACGAGCACATCGACGTTGTCGCGCTTTATCAGCTTGTTGACGTTGTCGGTCGCCTTGGCGGGATCGGACTCGTCGTCGACCTTGACGAATTCGAGCTCGCGCCCACCCAACTTGCCGCCGTGCTCATCGACATAGAGCCGAAAGCCGTTCTCGATCGCGGTGCCGAGCGCCGCATAGGTGCCGGTGTACGGCAGCATGAAGCCGATCTTGACCTTGGCATTGGACTGCGCGAACGCGGGGACGGCAATGAGCGTGGCCGCGCTCACGAGCAGCGTCGCTGCGGTGATGTGGCCAATCGCGTGACGCCGGTTCCATCGTTTCATGTTGTCTCCTTGATGACGTGGTTGTGTGCGCTGTATGCGGATGCGGGTTGAATTCCGTTTTCGGAAATGAAGTGTACGGTGGCGGCTATCACCGCGTCGGCCCGATCGCGATGCGGCGAATGCCCGCAGCGATCGAGCTTGAGAAGTTCGGTGCGCGGCAATGCCGACGCGATGCGATCGATCTGCGCCATCGTTCCATATTCGTCGTCGTGCCCCTGGATCGCGAGGATCGGGCAGGCGATTGCGGACAACAACCCTTCGATGTTCCAGTTGCGAAAGTCCGGATCCAGCCAGATGTCGTTCCATCCCCGGAATGCCGATTCGACATCGTCGTGATGGCGCGCGAGCCTGCCGCGAAAGTCGCCGTGCATCCACGCCTCTCGCACAGCCACGATGCTGTCCAGTCCGTCCTGCTCGACGAACAAATGCGGCGCGAGCACCACCAGGCCCGCGACGCGCTCGGGAAAGCTCGCCGCATGGATCAACGCGATCGAGCCGCCGTCGCTGTGGCCGAACAGCCAGGGCGGGCCGGCAGCCGCATCCGCGGCTGCATAGATGGCCAGCGCATCCAACAGTTCCGGCAGCACCAGGCGCGCCTCCCGATGCATGAAGTCGGGTCGCCACTTGACGTGATGCGGGCGCGGCGTGGAGCGGCCGTAGCCGGGTCGCGAATAGACCAGGCCGCGAAAGTTGCCGGCCGCGCACAGACGATCGGGAAAGTCCTTCCACATCGACACCGAGCCCAGGCCCTCGTGAAGAAAGATCACGAGCGGTTGAGACGAGGAATGCGTGGTCGCATCGGATATGTGCCGGTACTCGATCGCCAGCGCTTCGCCCTCGACGACGATATCCGCGATGCCGCCCGCGATGTCGCTCATGACGTGCCCTGCGCCTCGGCGCGTTCGCGCAGCTTGAAGCGCTGGATCTTTCCGGTCGCGGTCTTGGGCAACTCGTTCACGAACTCGATCTCGCGCGGATATTTGACCGGTGCGAGACGCGACTTGACGAAGGCCTTTAACTCATCGGCAAGCCCGGAGGGAATCGCATCGCGCAACTTCAGCACGACAAAGGCCTTGGCGCGCGTGAGGCCGTTTTCGTCGGGCACGCCGATGACGGCCGCCTCGAGGACTGCAGGGTGCTCCATCAACGTCGATTCGACTTCGAACGGCGAGACGTACTGACCGCTGACCCTGAGCATGTCGTCACCGCGGCCCGCATAGACGTAATACCCGTCGTCGTCCCGGTAATACTTGTCGCCGCTCTTGGTCCATGCGCCCTGGAAAGTCTCGCGAGTCTTGCTGCGATTGCCCCAGTACATCAGCGCCGCGCTCGGCCCCTGGACGTACAGGTCGCCGATCGTGTTGGCATCCGCGATCGCGGCGCCGCTCTCGTCGCGCAACTGCACTTCGTAGCCGGCGACCGGCTTGCCGGTGGTGCCATAGCGCACGTCGCCCGGTCGGTTCGACAGATAGATGTGCAGCATCTCGGTCGAGCCGATGCCGTCGATGATGTGGCAGCCGAAGTGAGTCGTGAAGCGTTCGCCGATGTCGCGCGGCAAGGCTTCGCCTGCCGACGAGCACATCCGCAGCGCGACCTGCTCGCGCGCGGGCAGGCTGGGCGATGCGAGCATGCCGGCGAATCCGGTGGGCGCGCCGAAGAAGACCGTGGGCCGATGAGCGCGATTCGGCGCCGTCATGCGCTTGAAGCAGGCATCGGGTGTCGGCCTCTCGGCCATCAGCACGACGGTCGCGCCGACCGACAGCGGAAACGTCAGGCCGTTGCCCAGGCCGTAGGCGAAGAACAGCTTGGCGGCCGAGAACGCGACGTCGTCTTCGGTCAGCCCGAGCACCGGCTTGGCATAGAGCTCGGCGGTCCAGTAGAGGCTGCCGTGCGCGTGGACGGTGGGCTTGGGCCGGCCGGTAGAGCCCGACGAATAGAGCCAGAAGGCCACGTCGTCGGCCGCGGTGTCGGCGGCCCTGGCCATCGGGGGCTGCGTGGAGATCCACGTCTCGAACGACTGCATGTCGGAGTCGAGCGCAACGCCGGCAGCCGGCCGCGACACGATGATCGCCTGCAATTCATGCGGCGCTTCGGCCATCGCGGCCTGCAGCGTCGGCAGCAGGCTCGCGGACACGAGCGCTGCCTGAGAGCGGCTGTTCGCGAGCATGTACGCGTAGTCGCTCGCGGTGAGCAGGGTGTTGACCGCCACCGGAATCACGCCCGCGTACAACGCGCCGAGGAACGAGACCGGCCAGTCGCTGCAGTCCTGCATCAGCAGCAACACGCGGTCTTCGCGTCGAACGCCCGATGCGCGCAATGCCGAAGCGACGCGTCGCGCGCGGTTTTCGAGTTCGCCGTACGTCATCGCGCCCGCGGCGTCGACCGAGTCATCGATATAGGCGATCTTGTCGGCGCGGCCGGCGTTGAGTTCGAATACGTGCCGCGCGAAGTTGAATCGCTCCGCAGGCGGCTCGACCGCGACGTCCGTCATGCATCTTCTCCCCGGCGCGCAGCGCTCATGCAAGCCGCGTGGTGTGCGCCGTCTTTGCTGCGCATGTTGAATAATTCACGTCAATGCAGGAAACTACCCGACGACGCGACCCAACGTCAAGCATGATATTGCATATCAAGGCATTTCGAAGATCGATCGCTCTGCGCATGGCATCCGATTCTGGAGGAAGCAAACCATCATGACCATCAGGGAAAGCGCGGGCAACGGAAACAGGGACGCCGCTGGCGAAGCGCACCATCCCTCGCCGAGGGAACCCTTGCTCGTCGCGCTGGGTGAACGGGTGCGGTCCCTGCGCGCGCGCAAGGGGATGACGCGGCGCTTGCTGGCGCAGGCTTCATCGGTGTCCGAGCGCCACCTCGCCAACCTCGAACTGGGGGTCGGCAACGCGTCGATCCTGGTATTGCGCCAGGTCGCGGCCGCGCTCGAATGCATGCCCGCCGATCTGTTGGGCGACGACATCGATTCGCCCGAGTGGCTGTTGATTCGGGACCTGATTCGCGGGCGCAGCGACAAGGACCTGCGGCGCGCACGACTCGCGCTCGCGGACCTGTTCGGCACCGGCGCTCGGCCCGAGGCGCGGATGCGACGCATCGCGCTGATCGGCCTGCGCGGCGCGGGCAAGTCCACGATCGGCCAGAGACTCGCCGAAGACATGGGCGTACCCTTCATCGAGCTCAATCGCGAGATCGAAAAAGTCGCCGGATACGGCCTTTCGGAGATCCACAATCTGCTCGGCCCCGCGGCCTATCGGCGCTATGAGCGCCGTGCGCTCGAAGAAATCGTGCAGCGCTATCCCGAATCGGTGATCGCGACACCGGGCGGCATCGTGTCCGACCCCGCGACCTTCAACCTGCTGCTGTCGCACTGCTACACCGTATGGTTGAAGGCGGCGGCCGGTGAGCACATGCAGCGCGTGATGGAGCAGGGCGACATGCGGCCGATGGCGGGGCATGCCGAAGCGATGGACGACCTCAAGCGCATCCTCACCGGGCGTGCCGCCTTCTATGGCAAGGCCGACCTGACTTTCGACACGTCGGGCAAGCCTTTCGAATCCTGTTATGCGGATTTCACTGCCGCACTGTCACAGGCGATCGGTCGACCGATCGGCCTGGGAACCGAGGAAATGCATTAAAGTGCAAAAAAATGGTTGACGCGCGAGATACGAATAAGCAATATGCTGCCTGTTCGTGAGCCAATCTGCATGATCGTGCATGACCGCGGTTCGTGATACCCATCGAGGAAATCCCATGGAAACTGTCGCATCGAACGCTGCAAAAGTCTCCGACGTGTCGTCGCCCGCCATCGACGGCGCGAAGATGACGCCTATCGATTACCGCACCGACCCCTCGCAGTATCGGCACTGGTCGCTCAAGTTCGACGGGCAGGTCGCGACCCTGAGTCTGGACATCGACGAAGACGCCGGTGTGCGGCCGGGCTACAAGCTCAAGCTCAACAGCTACGACCTGGGCGTCGACATCGAACTCAACGATGCGATCAATCGCATCCGCTTCGAACATCCCGAAGTCAAGAGCGTGGTGGTGACCAGTCTCAAGGACCGCATCTTCTGCTCGGGCGCCAACATCTTCATGCTCGGCGTCTCGCCGCACGCGTGGAAGGTGAACTTCTGCAAATTCACGAACGAGACCCGCAACGGCCTCGAAGACTCGAGCGCGCATTCGGGGTTGAAGTTCATCGCCGCCGTCAACGGCGCGTGCGCGGGCGGCGGCTACGAACTGGCGCTTGCCTGCGATGAAATCATCCTGATCGACGATCGCTCGTCCGCGGTGAGCCTGCCCGAGGTCCCGCTGCTCGGAGTGTTGCCCGGTACCGGCGGCCTGACGCGCGTGACCGACAAGCGCCATGTGCGTCACGATCTGGCCGACGTGTTCTGCACCACCACCGAAGGCGTGCGCGGCGCGCGCGCGAAGGAATGGCGCCTGGTCGACGAGATCGCGAAGCCCGCGGTGTTCGCGCAGAAGGGTGCCGAGCGCGCCGCGGCGTTGGCCGAGCGCAGCGATCGTCCGTCTGATGGGAAGGGCGTCGCCCTCATGAGGATCGAG
>JBBQCA010000005.1:0-36401 GCA_038318315.1 Burkholderiales bacterium
CTTTCCGTGCGATCGCCTATCGCGACATGCCGAGCGGCGCGGCCCACCTCGTCCTCGCGCGCGGTGCGATCGATCGCGAGTGCGAGACGCTGGTGCGCGTGCACGAACCCACCTCGCTGCTCGACCTGATCGATGGCGGCACATCGACCCATTCCTGGACCGTGACGCGTGCTCTCGAAGCGATTGCCGCGGCCCAGGCCGGCGTGCTGGTGCTGCTGAACTGCGACGAATCGGCCGGCCGCCTGTTCGGGCACTTCGCGTCGCTGGCCGAGGTCGATCGCACCGGCGCGTGCCGCGAAACCAACGTCAAGCACAAGATGGATCTGAGGACCTACGGCATCGGCGCGCAGATCCTGCGCGATATCGGCGTGGGCAAGATGCGGCTGCTGGCCAAGCCGCGCAAGATGCCGTCGATGGCGGGCTACGATCTGCGCGTGGTCGGCTATGTCGATCCTTGATGGCCATCCCGTGTAATTGCATGAAATTTCATCCATTGAGGAAGCGCACAAGGCGATGACCGTCGAAACCCTGACACCCGATCTGGCCGGCGCGGACCTGCGTATCGGCATCGTGCAAGCGCGCTTCAACGAGCCGGTGTGCATGGCCTTGCGCGACGCCTGCATCGGCGAACTGCTGCGCCTGGGCGTCGCGAATCAGGACATCCTGGTGGCCACCGTGCCCGGCTCTCTCGAGATCCCGTTCGCGCTGCAGAAGATGGCCGAAGCCGGGCAGTTCGACGCGCTGATCGCGATCGGCGCCGTGATTCGCGGCGAGACCTATCACTTCGAACTCGTATCGAACGAAAGCGCGGCCGGCATCTCGCGCGTGGCGCGCGAGTTCGACATCCCGGTCGCGAACGCGGTGCTGACCACCGACACCGACGAGCAGGCCAACGTGCGCGCCGAAGACAAGGGCATCGACGCGGCACGCGTCGCCGTGGAGATGGCGAATCTCGCCAGCCGCCTCGAAGATCTTGCCGGCGATGAAGAGGTCGACGCCGCGCCATGAATTCGGGCGTACCCACCCCATCCACCAACCGATCATCGAAGTGACCATCAACGAATCGAACGACGCACCTCCGAGCGACGCCAAGCCGGTCGCAAGAAAAGGCCCGCCCAAAAGCGCGCGCCGCCGCTCGCGCGAATTCGCGCTGCAGGGTCTCTACGAGTGGCTGTTGTCCGGCGACGCGAGCAGCGAGCATGCCGGCGCCATCGACGCGCACATACGCGAGACGCCGGGCTTCGACAGGGCCGACGTCGAACATTACGGAGCGCTGCTGCACGGCTCGATCCGCGAGGTCGCGGCGCTGCGCGCGGCGGTGACGCCGCATCTCGATCGTCCGGTCGTCGAACTGTCGCCGGTCGAGCATGCGGTGCTGCTGATCGGCGCCTATGAACTCGCGCATCACGTCGAAATTCCCTATCGCGTCGTGATCAACGAAGCCGTCGAAGTGGCGAAGTCCTTCGGCGGTACCGACGGCTTCAAGTATGTGAACGGCGTGCTCGACAAGGTGGCGGCGATTGCCCGGCCTGGCGAGAGTGCGCAACGCAAATCGCGGTGAGGGCATCGCACCGGATGTTTGTCTAGCCGACGACGGCGGCCATGACCGAGTTCGAATTGATCGCGCGTTACTTCGATCGGCCAGTGCGAGGCGCCCGACCCGGCATCCGCATGGGCATCGGCGACGACTGCGCACTGCTCGCGCCGCGCGCCGGATACGAGCTCGCGGTGTCGACCGACATGCTGGTGGCCGGTCGACATTTCTTCTCCGACGTCGATCCCGCCGCGCTCGGGTGGAAAGCGCTGGCGGTCAATCTCTCCGATCTCGCGGCGATGGGCGCAGAGCCGCGCGCGTTCACGCTCGCGCTGGCCTTGCCGGACGCCGACGAGGAATGGCTCTCGGGCTTCGCGCGCGGACTCTTCGAATGCGCGGATCGCTTCGATTGCGAACTCGTCGGCGGCGACACGACGCGCGGGCCGCTGGCCATCTGCATCACGATCTTCGGCGAAGTCCCCGAGGGCCGCGCATTGCGGCGTGACGGCGCGCGCGCGGGCGACGACGTGTGGGTGTCCGGGGAAGTCGGCGATGCGGCTCTGGCACTGGCGCGCTCGCGCGCGGCGCTTGACGCGGGCGCCAGCGCAGGTTCCAACCTGCGCGCATTCGACGATGGCCCGCGCGAGGCGCTCGAGAGGCCCGTGCCGCGCATCGCGCTGGGGCTCGGGTTGCGCGGCATCGCCACCTCTGCGATCGATGTCTCCGACGGGCTGGCGCAGGACCTGGGCCACATCCTCGCCGCATCGCGGGTCGGAGCTACGCTGGGTGCGAACCGCGTGCCGGTTTCCGAGACGCTCGAGCGCGAAGGCGATGACGTGCGCTATCGCTGCGCGCTCGCGGGTGGCGACGACTATCAACTCTGTTTCACGGCGCCGCGGGCGCAACGCGACCCGGTCGAACAGGCGGGTCGCAACCACGCCACGCGTGTGACGCGCATCGGTGCGATCGACGCGGACCTGGGACTGCGTTTCGTCGATGCCGACGGCGCGGACTTCCGGTTTCCCGACGGCCTGAGCTTGCACGGATTCGATCACTTCGCATGAGGCTCGGTCTTCGTTTCTTGTTCGCGCATCCCGCGCATCTGCTCGCGCTCGGCTTCGGCAGCGGGCTCGCGCCGCAGGCGCCCGGTACCTTCGGCACATTGTTCGGGTGGGCCGCCTATGTCTTGCTCGCGCCGCATCTGCCCGCGTGGTCGTGGGCGGTCCTCGTGGTCGCAGGCTTCGCGGTCGGATGCTGGGCCTGCACGAAGACCGGGCGGGACCTGGGCGCCGCCGATCACGGCGCGATGGTGTGGGACGAGATCATCGCGATCTGGCTGGTGCTGCTGTTCACGCCGGCGGGTCTGCTGTGGCAGGCGGCCGCTTTCGCGGTCTTCCGCTTGTTCGACATCGTGAAGCCGCCGCCGATTCGTCGTTTCGAGCAAGCCTTCAAGAGTGGCGCGTGGGCGGGCTTCGGGGTGATGGGCGACGATCTGATCGCAGCCTTCTATGCGCTGCTGACGATCGCGATTCTGGTGCGCATCGTGCAAGCGTTCTCGTGATGAAAATGAACGACACGATCCGCAGTCTCGCCTCGCAACTGGGCCAGCGATTGATCGAACGCGGCTTGATGGTATCGACCGCGGAGTCGTGTACCGGCGGGCTCGTCGCGGGCGCGCTCACCGACATCGCGGGCTCGTCGGCGTGGTTCGAGCGCGGCTTCGTGACCTATTCGAACCACGCCAAGATGGAGATGCTGGGCGTCGCCGGCGACCTGATCGAATCGCATGGCGCGGTCAGCGAAGAGGTGGCGCGTGCGATGGCCGAAGGGGCGCTGGTGGAGAGTCGCGCGCAACTGGCGGTGGCGATAACGGGCGTCGCGGGGCCGAGCGGCGGCACGCGCGACAAGCCGGTCGGCATGGTGTGCTTCGCGTGGGCCGACGAGGCGATGAGCGTGGAAAGCGAGACCATGCATTTCAAGGGCGATCGCGCGGCGGTGCGCGAGCAATCGGTGCGCCATGCGCTCGGCGGTCTGCTGCTGCGCGCGATCGCGTCGCCCCGGGCGGTGCATGGCGACGCGCCCGACGAGCCGACTCGATGAACGCATCCGCGTCCTCGTCGCCGCTGTCCTCCTCCGTCGTGGCGGGTTTCGAGGGCTTCGAGGCACGAGACTTCGACGTCAACGGCACGCGCATTCATGCGCGTGTCAGTCGTGGCGATGGCGACCGACCCGCGCTGCTGTTGCTTCACGGGTTTCCGCAGACGCATGCGATCTGGCACAAGGTCGCTCCTGCGTTGATGAAGCACTACCGGGTGGTGTGTCCCGACCTGCGCGGCTACGGCGACTCCGCCAAGCCCGCCGGCGACACCGACCACGCGAACTATTCGAAGCGCACGATGGCCGCCGACATGGCCGCGCTGATGCGCGGGCTCGGGCACGAGCGCTTTCATCTGGTCGGCCACGATCGCGGAGGCCGCGTCGCGCATCGCCTCGCACTCGATCATTCCGATCGCGTGACGAAGCTGTGCGTGATCGACATCTCGCCCACGCTGACGATGTACGACCAGACCGATTTCGCGTTCGCGCAGGCCTACTTCCATTGGTTCTTCCTGACGCAACCCGCACCTCTGCCGGAGATCATGCTGGCTGCGGACGCGCCGAAATTCCTGCGCATGTTCCTGGGCGGTTGGGGCGGCGGATTGGCGGCCTACGCGCCCGAAGCCCTCGTCGAATATCAACGCTGCTGGGCCACGCTCGAAGGGCTGCACAGCAGTTGCGAGGACTATCGCGCGTCGGCCGGCATCGACCTCGTGCACGACCGCGCGAGCGACGCGTGCGGCGAGCGCGTGCGCTGTCCGATGCTGGTGCTGTGGGGCGAGCGCGGCGTGGTCGCAAAACTGTTCCATCCTATCGACGACTGGAGCGCGAAATGCAGCGCCTCGGTCAAAGGCAAGTGCCTGCCCGCCGGGCACTTCATTCCCGAAGAGGCCCCGACGCTTCTACTGGCCGAGCTCGTCCCCTTTCTTGCCGTTTGATGACCGGGGAGAGGTGGCGGCACTTGACCTTGCCGCCCGCCCGACCGAAGATGCAGCGTGCTTGACCTGTTTGTTCGTATCGACCGCTACGGACGAATCGCTCAAGACCCCCCGAGAATCACAACAACAAGATCGCACCCGAGGTGCGGCGGCGTGAGCGAAGATTGCATCAATGGCCGAGTCTCGACTCGGCTCATGGGCGTTCCTACAAGGGGGAAGCAGGCGTGTGCGGTATTGCCGGATCCATCGAAGGTCCTGACAACACGCGCGCTTCGATCGAGGCGCGCGTCGGTCGCATGATCTCGACGCTTGCGCATCGCGGTCCCGACGATGCGGGCGTCTGGGCGGACCCGTCGTTCCGGGTATGCCTGGGCAACCGTCGACTCGCGGTACTCGATCGCAGCGACGCCGGACATCAGCCGATGATGTCGGCCAGCGGTCGTTACGTCGTGACCTTCAACGGCGAAATCTACAACTGCAAAGCGCTGCGCAAGGAACTCGAATCGGTGCGCTGCGCGCCGGCCTGGCGCGGCACATCGGATACCGAAGTGCTGGTCGCGGCCTTCGATGCCTGGGGCATCGAGGCGGCGCTCTCGGCATGCGTCGGCATGTTCGCGATCGCGGTATGGGACAGGGAGCTGAGAGCGCTGACGCTTGCGCGCGACCGCATCGGCGAGAAGCCGCTCTATTTCGGGCAGTTTCGCGGCGTGTGGTTGTTCGGGTCGGAACTCAAGGCGCTGGTCGCGCACCCGGCGTTCGAAAGCACGATCGATCTGCAGGCCGCCTCGACCTACATGACGCTGGGCTACGTGCCGGCGCCCGCAACCATCTATCGCGGGGTCAGCAAGGTCAGGCCGGGTTGCCTGGTCAGGATCGATGCCGCGACCCATGCTGTCCAGGAACGGCCCTACTGGTCCCTGCTCGAAGCGGCCGCCAAGCCACCGCTCGAATTCGCGTCCGAAGCCGAGGCGATCGATCGCGTCGAGGCCTTGCTGTCGCAGGCGGTTGCCCAGCAGAGAACCGCGGACCAGCCGCTCGGCGCGCTGCTGTCGGGAGGCATCGATTCGTCGCTCATCGTGGCGCTGATGCGTGCCCAGGATGCCGCGCCGATCAAGACCTTCAGCATCGGCTTTCACGAGAGTTCGTTCAACGAGGCCGAGTACGCGCGCAGCGTCGCCTCGCATTTCGCAACCGATCACACCGAGCTGTACGTCACGGCCGCCGAGGCGCAGGCGGTGATTCCGCGGTTGCCGGACATCTACGACGAGCCGTTCGCCGACCCTTCGCAGATTCCCTCGTACCTGGTCTCGAAGCTTGCACGCACCTCGGTCACGGTCGCGCTGACCGGCGACGGCGGGGACGAATTGTTCGGCGGCTATCCGCGCTATGCGATGGGCAGCCGCCTCTGGTCACTGATGCGACACGTGCCGGCGTCATGGAGACCGCCGGTGGGCGACCTGCTGTCCGGCATGGCGCCGCGCTTCGTCGATCGATTGTTTTCCGGGATCTTCGCGCACGACGATGTTGCCGGCGTGCGCGGCATGCGGCCCGCGCACAAGATCGCCAAGCTCGGGCGGGTGCTTCGCAGCCGTGACCTCAGAGGCTTGTACCTGAGCCTGCTGTCACCCTGGGCCGAACCGGCGTCGATGGTGCGGTCGTTGCGCAGCCAGACCCTGCTGCACGAGGTGGGCGATTCGGGCGCGCAGAGCGCGTACCAGGACTTCATGCTGCGCGATCTGATCGGCTATCTGCCGGACGACATCCTCGCCAAGATCGACCGGTCCGCGATGGCGGTCAGCCTCGAGAATCGCGCGCCCTTCCTGGATCATCGCGTGGTCGAGTTCGCGGTCCGCCTGCCGCTCGCGTTGAAGGCCAGGAACGGCGTGGGCAAGTGGGTGCTCAGGCAGGTCCTGTACCGCCACATTCCGCGCGCGCTGGTCGATCGGCCCAAGATGGGATTTTGCATTCCGCTCGACGCGTGGCTGCGCGGGCCTTTGAAGGAATGGGCCGGCGACCTGATCGGCTCGAGCCCGAGCGAGGCCGGGCTGCTACTCGACCGGGATGCGCTGATGCGCATGTTTCAGGAGCACAACTCGGGCGTACGCGACTGGCATCAGGCCTTGTGGACCGCGCTGATGTTTCTGGCTTGGGGACAGATCGACCGTTCGGATTCGCTCTCGAGCACGAGCGAGCGCAGCACGATCATTTTCGATCGGGGGCCGCGCGTGGCGGCTTCTATCTGATCCCTACCTGACCCCGGCAGGCTTCGATCGCATCGCGCGTCTCGAGCGCGACGCGGCGCGATGCGACAGCGAAATCTTCGTCCTTGCCGGCGTACAACACCGCGCGCGAAGAGCTGACCATGATGCCGCCGGCCGCGGTCGCTCCCGCGTGGACCGATGCCTCGAGATCACCGCCCTGCGCACCGATGCCGGGCACCAGGATAGGCATCTCGCCGACTGCCGCGCGCACTTCGGCGAGTTCCTTAGGATAGGTCGCGCCCACCACCAGGCCGCATTGACCGTTGGCGTTCCAGCGCTCGGCGACCAGTCGCGCGACGTGCAGGTAGAGCGGCCCGCCGCTATCGGACGACTCGCGTCCCGGCGACGTCACCCGCAGCGACTGAAGCTCGTCACCGCTGCGATTGGACGTGCGGCAGAGGATGATCGCGCCCTTGCCATAGTAGGCGAGATAGGGCGCGATCGCGTCGTAGCCCTGGTAGGGCTGCAAGGTCACGGCATCGGCGCGATAGCGCTCGAACACTTCGCGTGCGTATTGTTCCGATGTCGCCCCCATGTCGCCGCGCTTGGCGTCGAGGATCACCGGCAAGTCGGGATAGCGTTCGTGAATATGCGCGATCAACGCCTCGAGCTGATCCTCGGCGCGGTGTGCGGCGAAGTACGCGATCTGCGGCTTGAATGCACAGACCAGGTCATGCGTGGCATCGACGATCGCGCGGCAGAAATCGAAGATCGCATCGTCGCCTCGCAGGTGCGCGGGAAAGCGCGCGGGGTCCGGGTCGAGGCCGACGCACAGCAGGGTTGCATGATCGCCCCAGCGCTTGCGCAACATGTCGACGAAGGTGGGTCTGGTATGGGGAGAAGAGTCGGGTGTGGCCATGAAGTCCTTGCTGTGCTCTTTTGGTTGCGGCGAAATCGGCGAGAATTCTAGCGGTTGTGCCGATCGGCATGGCCTGCTGCGCATCACTCACGTCTGCCGGCGAAAGCCGACCCCAAGTCAAAGACCGATTCCCATGTTGCGCTCCCTCGGCCTGATGGCCGTCCTCACCGTCGTGTGGGGAATGAACTGGTCGGTCATGAAGATCGGCGCGATGCAATTGCCGCCGCTGTGGTTTCGCGGGCTCGGCCTCGTGATGGGTACCGCGCTGCTCGGCCTCGTGCTCGCAGTGCGCGGCACGCCGTTGCGCTTGCCGCGCGGCGCGTTCAAGCGCGTCGTCGCGCTCTCGTTTCCCAACATCATGGTCTGGTACTCGATCGTCACGATCGGGGTCACGCTGCTGCCGGCGGGCCGCGCGGCGATCCTCGGATTCACGATGCCGGCGTGGGCCGCCTTGATCGGCGTGGTGATCTATCGAGAGCGCCTCGATGCGCGAACGATCGTCGGTGTCGCGTGCGCGGTCGCGGGCATCGTGCTGCTCGTGAGCGGTGACTGGGCCGCCCTGGCCGGCCATCCGCTCGGCATGTCGTTGATGCTGATCGCCGCGGTCTCGTGGGCCTGGGGCACGCATGCGCTGCGCCGGGCCAAGCTGGACATGGACACGCTCGCGCTCACGTTCTGGATGATGCTGGTGGCGTGTCCCGTGCTGCTCGGCGCATCCGCCGTGCTCGAGGGCTCGCACTGGCGCGTGCCGCAGGGGCACGAGTGGTGGCCGATCGTTTACAACGCCGTGCTGGTGCTCGCGGTCGGCAACCTGATCTGGTTCACGGTCGCGCGCACACTGGCCCCGACGGCTGCCGGCTTGTCATCGATGTTGATCCCGGTGGTCGGGGTATTCTCCGGCATGGCGATGCTGGCCGAAACGCCGACCTGGCGCGACCTCGCGGCGCTGGCGCTGGTGTGCATGGCGGTCGGGGCTGCAGTGATCCGCAAGCCCAACGGGAAGCCCGATCGCAAGGCTGCCGAGACCGAGGATTGAATGCGCGGATCGAGATCGCATGGGGTAATTGCGAGCGGGAGTTCGCTGGCCGCGTCGCGCGTCGCCGCAGGAATTTTTCCGCTGCTCGGGTTGCAATCGCAAACAAAGGTGGCATATCGTCGCCAACGCCATCAAGGAGGACTTATGGGATCTGCGTTCGCAATGTCATCGACTTCACCTGCTTCTCCATCGCGCTGGACCGCCTCGATTGCCGTCGCTCGGCTTCTCGTCATTGCCGCTTGTGCCTCGTTGTTGTCCGCATGTGGCTACAACGAATTCCAGAGCAAGGACGAAACCGTCAAGGCCGCCTGGAGCGAAGTGGTCAACCAGTACCAGCGTCGCGCCGACCTCGTGCCCAACCTCGTGAACACCGTCAAGGGTTATGCGGCGCAGGAGAAGGACGTGCTGATCGGCGTCACCGAAGCGCGTGCGAAAGCGACCAGCATCCAGGTCACGCCCGAGACCCTCAACGATCCCGAAGCCTTCAAGAAATTCCAGCAGGCGCAGGGTGAATTGTCGGGCGCGTTGTCGCGCCTGATCGCGGTCTCGGAGAACTATCCGCAGTTGAAGTCGGACGCGAATTTCCGGGAGCTGCAGGCGCAACTCGAAGGTACCGAGAACCGCATCACGGTCGCCCGCAATCGCTACATCCAGTCGGTGCGCGACTACAACGTGACGGTGCGTCAGTTCCCGAACAACCTGACCGCGATGGTGTTCGGCTACAAGCCCAAGGAGAACTTCACGGTCGAGAACGAGAAGGGCATCTCGACCGCCCCGACGGTGAAGTTCTGATCCTCGTGTCCCGACGCTCTCTGACGACAACAGCACTGCGCGCGTTTGGCGCGGCGTTCGTGTCGGCCGCGGCGGCCGCGCTGCTGCTGTCTGCCAGCGCGGCCTTCGCGCAGAACCTCGCCGCGATCCCGCCGCTGACGGCTCGCGTCACCGATGGCGCGGGCATGCTCACGCCCGAGCAGCGCGCGGCACTCGAAGCGGTGCTGGCCGACTACGAGCAGCAGAAGGGCACGCAGATCGCGGTGCTGACCGTGCCATCGACGGCGCCCGAAGTCATCGACCAATACGGCATTCGCGTGGCCGAAGCGTGGAAGATCGGACGCAAGGGAACGGCCGATGGCGTGATCCTGATCGTCGCGAAGGACAATCCCGGCGACCTGCGGCGCCTGCGCATCGAAGTCGGCAAGGGCGTCGAAGGGGCGATTCCCGATGCGCTCGCCAAGCGCATCATCAACGAAGACATCGCGCCGCACTTTCGCGAGAACGACTTCTACGGCGGCATGGTTGCCGGCGTGAGCCGCATCAAGTCGCTGCTCGAAGGCGAGGCCCTGCCGCCGCCTCCCCAGCGCGAGGTGAAGCGCGCCAACGGCTCATCGGGTTTCGGCATCGGCCTGCCGCTGCTGTTCTTCCTGTTCATCGTGGTCTCGGGCGTGTTTCGCGCGATGGGTCGTCGCAGGGTCGGCTACATGTCCGGCAATCGCGCGCTCAATCGTTCGATCGCGCCAGTCGTCCTCGGCGGTCTGCTCGGCGCTCTCACGAGTCGCAGTGGTGGAGGCGGCTTCGGTGGAGGCGGCGGCTTCGGTGGTGGAGGTGGGGGCGGCGGCTTCAGCGGTGGCGGTGGCGACTTCGGCGGCGGCGGTGCGTCGGGAGACTGGTGATGGATTGGTCGCGCGCCTATCGACACCTTGCGGCCGCGTATCGCGGAGCGCACACGCTCTTCTCGGAGCAGACGATGGTGCGATTTCAACAGGCCATCGCCGAAGGCGAAGCGACGCATCGCGGTGAAGTGCGATTGATCGTCGAGTCGGCGTTGCCGCTTCGAAAGATTCGGCGCGGCATGAGCACGCGTCAACGCGCGCTCGATCTGTTCGGCACGTTCCGCGTCTGGGATACCGAAGAGAACAACGGCGTGCTGCTCTACATCAACGTGGCCGATCGCAGGCTCGAGATCATCGCCGACCGCGCCGCCGCGCGCCTCATCGGCGACCCGCATTGGCAAACCGTTGCCGGGCTCGCGCAACAGGCGTTCAAGGACGGCGAGTTCGAGCGCGGTGTGAACGATGCGCTGGGCGCGATTCATCGCGCGCTGGCCAAGGCGTTTCCTCCCGATACGAATCTGGAGCGGCGCAACGAATTGTCGGATGCGCCGGTGGTGATCTGAAGTTGCGTTGCCATCGCTCGCGAGCTTCGCCATGACGGCGGCGGTACCGGAGCTACGGCCGCGCCTCGCCCGTCAACGAACTCGTTGCCCAGATGTCCGCCTGTCGATGCGCGACATCGGCGAACGACTGGGTCTGCGCATACACGTCGCGTAGCAAGTCCGAATCGTTGCGTCGCGCAGCGGCTGCGCGATAGAGCGCCTGCAAGGGTCCGCTGGTGCCGAGCGTCTCCGCGTCTTTCCACAGGCCGTCGATGGTTCGACAGATCATCTGTCCGATCTCGCAGCGCTCGCCGGTCTTCACGTCGATCCATTCGCCATACAGGCCATAGCGCGCCGCGTTGAAGCGATTGTGCCGATACGCTGCATAGACATTCTCGACCGGCTTGCGGCTCGCATCGTTGCGCATCGCGTATGCGAGCGTCTGCGCATAGGCCGCCAGCGCCGCCGCTTTCTCCACCGTCAACGGGGTATCGCAGACGCGCAACTCGATCGTGCCGAACTCGGGCTTGGGACGGATATCCCAATAGAAGTCCTTCATGCTCTCGATGATGCCCATGCGCTGCATGCTGTCGTGGTAGTCGGCGAAGTCAGCCCAGGTCGTCACGAAAGGCATCGTGCCCGAGAGCGGGAATGCGTTGATCGCGGTGAGACGGCTGCTTGCGAAATGCGTGTCCTGGTTCTGGTAGTAGGGCGACGCGGCCGCGAGCGCGACGAACGCAGGGATGTGTTCGGACATCAGGTGGATCAGGCGCACCGCTTCGTCGCCGTTCGCGCAGCCGACGTGCACGTGCTGCCCAAACACCGTGAATTGCTTGGCGAGATAACCGAACTTTTTCCACAGCATCTCGTAGCGCTCGCCTTCGAAGATGCGGCGATCGCTCCACCTCTGGAAGGGGTGGGTGCCGCCGCCCGCGACGCGCACGTTGAGCAGTTGCGCCTTCTCGACCATCACGTCGCGTAGCGCCACCAGATTCGCCAGCAAGGTCTCGTGGCGCTCGTGGATGCCGGTGTTGAGCTCGATCATGCTCTGCGTGATCTCGGGCTTGATCTCGCCTTCGCACGGCAGCTTCGCGAGCTGCTTGAGAAGATCCTGCGCGGTCGTCGTCAGGTCGTAGTCGCGTGTGTTCAGGCACTGCAACTCGAGCTCGACGCCGAGCGTGAGCGGTTTGGATGTGGCGAAGTGGAGCGAGGACATGTGACGGGGGTTCGCGATGATGCGCAAAGGTTCGATCAAGCGTCGTCGATCGCGTGACTCTCGCGTGCACGACGAAAGGCGAATTGAACCAGCAGCGGGCCGGCGATTTCAAGCATCGCGACCGCGGTCAGAAACACGGCGATCAGGCGGCCGCTGGTCGCGAAGGCCGCGGCCGTTGGATCGACCAGCACCAGCGCGGTGAAGCCCGACAGTGGCGCGAGTGCCATCCCCAGCAGCCCCGCGCGCGAGAGACCGAGCGGAGTCAACGGCGCGATCGCATAGACCGGAACCAGCTTGGCGACGAAGCGCGCGACGATCAACGCGGTGGCCGCGGCCAGGATGCCGGGCGCGCCGCTGAAATGCGCCGACGCCCCCGCCACGATGAACAGGATCACGCACAGCACTTCGGACGTCACGCCGAATTCGATGTGTCGTATGCGCCGCGACGGGTCGGCGTTCTTCACCAAGAGGCCGATGGTGAGCATCGTGCAGAGCACCGACAGTTCGAGCGCATGCGCGACGCCCACGGCAAGGATCACCATCCCGATCGCGAGAACGAATTGGGCGTTGGCGTTCTTGCCGAACCAGCGCGCGCAGAACCGGAAAAACAGGAACACCACGACTCCGAGAAAGAACGAGCCGAACAGCAGATAGGCCGGATGCAGCAGCATGCGCGCGATCTCGATCATGCCGCCGCCTTCGCGCTCGTAGTGCAGCAGCGGCAGAAGAATCGTGGCGCCTGCAAATGCGGCGAGACTGTTGATGGCCGAGAGCGCGAGCACGCGATTGCTGACCTGGCCATCGGCGCCTTCTTCGCGCGTCATGTACATCACCACGACGGGCGATGTCGAGACCACCACGGCGGCGAGGAACGCGGCCTGCGCGTGCGAGAAGTCGAACAGCGTCAACGCGGTGAAGGCCAGCAGCCATGTCAGCCCGATCTCGCCGATCGCGATCACCCACAGCCAGCGCTCGCGCCGCATCCACTGCAGGTCGAGGCGCTGGCCGAGTTCGAGCAATAGCAGTGCGAGCCCGACATCGACGAACAGGCGCAGCGACGCGCGGCTGTCGACGTCGAGCCAGCCGAAGCCCGAATCGCCGAGGACCAGGCCGAGAACGATGTAGCCGGTCAGTCGCGGAAGTCCCAATCGACGCAAGCCTTCGCCGCACGCGTAGCCGGCCAGCAGCAAGGCCGCGAACAGAATCAGCGGACTGTTCAGCCAAGGCGCGCCATCGGGCCCGGTCGAGAACAGATCGGGGAGAACGAACGAATGCAAAGGAGAGCCTCGCAGGATGAAACAAGAGCTGGGCGCGTTGACGCGCAGCGAGGATGGCGCTCGTGTCGTGAAGAAACTTGCAGAGAGCCGACCTGCATTATCGCAGAGCGTTCATGGAGTTTCCGCACGGGGCAAGCGACGCGCCCCTCGTCCGGCCATCCGCACATTGCCTGTGTCAATTCGTCGCGGCCGCCTGCGCCTTCGCATCCGCCACTGCCACCGCCGTCATGTTGACGATCCTTCGCACCGTCGATGACGGTGTCAAGACATGCACCGGCTGGGCCGCGCCGAGAAGAATGCCGCCGACAGTGATGCCGCCACCCGCCGTCACCCGCAATGCGTTGTAGGTGATGTTGGCCGCATCGACGTTCGGCATGATCAGCAGGTTCGCGTCGGTGGTCAGCGTCGAGTCGGGGCAGTCGATTGCGCGGACTGCTTTCGATAGCGCCGAGTCCGCGCGCATCTCGCCGTCGACCATCAGATCGGGATCGCTTTGGCGCACCAGCGCGAGCGCCTCGCGCATCTTCTCGGCCGACGGTGCTTCCGAAGTACCGTAGCTCGAATGCGAGACCAGCGCGACGCTGGGCGTCACGCCCAGGCGTTGCACGTCGTGAGCCGCGAGCAAGGTCATCTCGGCGATCTGGTGTGCATCGGGGTCGCGGTTGACGTGGGTGTCGCAGATGAAGAGCTGGCGGTCCTGCAGGATCAGCATCTGCATGATCGCCAGCGTGGTCACGCCGGGGGACAGGCCGATCACGCTGCGCACGTAGCGCAGATGGTCGGCGAAGAGACCTGCCGTGCCGCACAGCATCGCATCGACGGCGCCCAGGCGCACCATCAGCGCTGCGACCAGGGTCGGACGCGTGCGTACTTCCTCCATCGCCTGCGCGTGCGAGATGCCCTTGCGCTTGGTGATGTCGTAATACGCGCTCCAGTACTCGCGAAAGCGCGGGTCGTCGAGGATGTTGACGATCTCGCAGTTCGCGCCGGGCTTCAGGCGCAACCCCAGCTTCTTGATGCGCGATTCGATCAGGTCGGCGCGTCCGATCAGCACCGGTTTCGCGAGTTTCTCGTCGACGACGATCTGGGCCGCGCGCAGGATGCGCTCGTCCTCGCCTTCGGCATAGACGACGCTCTTGTGCGACTGCTTCGCTGCCGCGAAGACCGGGCCCATCGTGAGGCCCGAGTGATAGACGAAACGCGAAAGCCGCTCGCGGTAGGCCTCCATGTCCGTGATCGGCCGCTGCGCGACACCGCTGTCCATCGCCGCCTGCGCGACCGCGGGCGACATCACCGTGATCAGGCGCGGATCGAAGGCGCGCGGAATCAGGTAGTCGGGACCGAAGGGCGGCGTCGCCTGTCCGTAAGCCTCGGCCACGACCTCGGACGGCTCGGCCTGCGCGAGCTCGGCCAGCGCGTAAACCGCCGCGAGTTTCATCGCTTCGTTGATCGTGCTTGCGCCGCAGTCGAGAGCTCCGCGGAAGATGAAAGGAAAGCAGAGCGAGTTGTTGACCTGGTTCGGATAGTCCGAGCGGCCGGTGCCGATCAGGCAATCGGGCCGCACTTGCTTGGCGACCTCGGGCCGGATCTCCGGGTTGGGATTGGCCATCGCGAGGATGATCGGCCGGTCGGCCATCTTCGCAACCATCTCGGGCTTGAGGACGTCGGCGCTCGAAAGACCGAGGAAGATGTCCGCGTCGACGATCACGTCGGCGAGCGTCGTCGCGTCGGTGTCCTGCAGGTAGCGTCGCTTGTCCGCGTCGAGCTTGTCGCCGGGTCCATCGAGTCGATGTTTCGCGATCACGCCCTTGCTGTCGCACACGAAGATGTTCTCGCGCTTCAGCCCGAGGCTGACCTGCAGGTCGAGACACGCGATCGCAGCGGCGCCCGCACCCGAGCACACCAGCTTCACGTCGTCGAGCTTCTTGCCGACGATCTTCAGGCCGTTCAACACGGCGGCAGCCGCGACGATCGCAGTCCCGTGCTGGTCGTCGTGGAACACCGGAATCTTCATGCGCTCGCGCAGCTTCTTCTCGATGTAGAAGCACTCGGGCGCCTTGATGTCCTCGAGATTGATGCCGCCGAAGGTGGGCTCGAGAGCCGCGACGATATCGACGATCTTGTCGGGGTCGTGTTCGTCGAGCTCGATATCGAACACATCGATGCCGGCGAACTTCTTGAAGATGCAACCCTTGCCTTCCATCACCGGCTTGCCGGCGAGCGCGCCGATATTGCCCAGGCCGAGCACCGCGGTGCCGTTGGTCACGACCGCGACCAGGTTGGCGCGCGACGTGTAGCGGGCCGCATCCTGCGGATTCTTCTGGATCGCCAGGCACGCATAGGCGACGCCGGGCGAGTACGCGAGCGAGAGGTCACGCTGGTTGGCGAGCACCTTGGTCGGTGCGATCGAAATCTTGCCGGGAGTCGGAAACTCGTGATATTCGAGCGCGTCGATCTGCAACTGTTCTTCGGCCATGTCGGTCTCCTTCGAACGCGATTCTTTCGGAGACTATAGACACATCGCCTCGTGCGACCAAGCTTATCCAAGCGCTCACCACGCAATGCTGACGCGCGCCCCTCCGAGCGGAGAGCGATCGATGCACGTGATGCCGTCGTGCAGCCTGGCGACCTGCTGGACGATGGCGAGGCCCAGACCATGGCCGCCGGTGTGTCGCGCGCGGCTCTCGTCGAGGCGGGCGAAGGGCTCGAACAGCTGGCCTCGTTGATCTTCCGGAATCCCGGGACCGTCGTCATCGACATGTATCCAGGTGCGCTCGTCGCGACGTTCCGCCGAGAGCTCGACCTTCGATCGCGCGTACAACAGCGCGTTGCGCACCAGGTTGAATACGGCGCGATGCATCTGATGCGCGTCGCAGTTCACGTGATCGAACTCGCTGGCCAGCGGTTGCTGCGCAATCGTCTTCTCGTGACCGGGTATGTGTTGCGCCGACTCGATCGCCTGACGCATCAATTCGGTCAGGCTGGTGTCTTCCGGTTCGAAGACTGCTGTGTGTTCGAGCCGCGCGTATTCGAGCAGCTCGGCCACCAGCGATTCGAGTTCCTTGAGGTCGGCGGCCATGCCTTCGATCAGGTCGCGCACGCGGTCGGGCTCGCGCGCCTCCTTGAGCATTTCGAGCGCGAACACGAGTTGCGTGATCGGCGTGGTCAGCTCGTGCGCGACGCTGCTGGTCAAACGCTTCTGCGCTTCGATCAATTCGCGGATGCGCATCGACATCTGATCAATCGCCGCGGCAAACGGTCGCACGGCCGGCGAGCGCACCGGCGAACCGCTGACCGCGAAATTGCCCGAGCCGATCTGTTCGGTCACGAGGCTCAGGCGTTCGAGATCGCGCCAGAACGGACGGAACCAGAACCACAGGATCGGCGCCGCCGCGACGGCCGCGAACAGCAACCAGTAGAGATAGCCGCCGAGAGAATTGCTCGATGACAGTTCGAACTCGCTGCCCATCACCAGGCTGGTGCCCGGCACGCGTTGGTAGGCGTAGGTCATGCCATGCGGGATGGGCGCGAACGCGACTTCGCCGGCTTCGAAATGCCGGGCTTCATCGGCCGTCGGATGCAATCGGGCCTGCGCGCTCGCTTCGCTTTCGATGCGCGTTCCCCGGGGGTAGAAGCGGCGCGCCGAATCGAGCGTGGCCTGCCATTGATCGCGCGGAATCGATGCGAGCTGCTCGCGCACCCACGAATACCGATACTGGTTGCCGCGCCGGATTCCATCGAGGAACGACCTCCCCGTGATGAACTCGTCGGCGATGTAGGTTCCCGCAACCAGCAGCAGGATCACCGGGATCATGATCGCGAGATAGAGGCGCAGGAACTGCTTGAGCATCGCCCACCTCATCCGGGACCTCGCGTCGGTCGGGCCGGCTACGCGGTTGCTTCTTCGACCGCGAGCAGATAGCCCATCGAGCGAACGGAAACGATCAGGTCGGGCACCGCGCCTGCGTCCTCGAATTTCTTTCGAAGGCGAAACACGCGCGCATCGATCGCGCGACCCACGCCGTCGTAAGGAATCTTGCGCAGCACGCGCTGCAATTGATCGCGCGTGACCAGGTTGCCGCAGTGGGAAAAGAGCAGCCAGAAGAGATCGAAGTCGGCGGGCGTCAGTTGCACCTTGCGGTCCTGATAGGTCACGAGGCGCGCGGGACGGTTGACCGCGATGTGTCCCATCGTCAGCGTGCTCTCGCGCGCGCGACCCGATGCTTCAGGACCCGCACGTCGCAGCAGCGCTTCGATGCGCGCGAGCAGCACGCGCGGCTCGAGCGGCTTGACGACGTAGTCGTCGGCGCCAAGTTCGAGGCCGAGCACGTGATCGATGTCCTCGCGGCGCGCGGTGTAGACCAGGATCGGCACGCTGCTCATCGCGCGCAGTTCGCGGCAGACCTGATAGCCGTCCTTGCCGGGCAACATGATGTCGAGAATCACGAGCGCCGGCCGCTCGGCCATGAAGCGCTGCACCGCCATCGCACCATCGTGCTCGACGATCAGCTCCAGTCCGTGGCTGTTCATGTAGTCGCGAATCAGCGCCGCCAGACGCGGGCTGTCTTCGACCAGAAGGACACGGCGCAGATGCGGCGCGGCTTGGGTTTGGAGTGCGGAATTCACGACGAGACTCAGATTTGACTGCGCGACCCGACCGCGCGGTTTGACTGCGGCGTTATCAGCGACATTCGACCGATCAAAACTAACAGAAGCGCGTCACGCCAGGTTCGCAATTCGTTCGAATTGTTATAGCCGCTGTAGCAATTCGCAAATTACCGCCGATGACGATTCCCTGCACGTTGCCGCCCGCGTGATTCGGTTTCATTCGTCGCGTCGATGCAACGCTGTTTCGTGCGCGCACCGGTTTATCGTCACCGGCCGGAAACCCGCTCCCCTCAAGGCTTTCCGGCCCACACGACGAAGACTCGATAACAGACGGAACAATTTGGAACCGGCCACCGAATCGCTTTCTCCACGATGAGCACGCGCATTTCAAATGCACGGCACCTTCATCTTCGAGGAGTGGTTCATGTTCAAGGAAAGATCGCTGGCCTCTAGCCTTCGCCTCGCGTTCGGAGGCAGTCTCGCGGGCGTCGCCCTGGTTTCCGTCCCGACCTTTGCGCAGGACGTGCAGCGCGGCGAGAAGGTCGAAGTGACCGGCTCGTCGATCAAGCGCATCGATGCCGAGACCGCGCTGCCGGTGCAGGTCATCACGCGGCAGGATATCCAGCGCCTCGCGCCGCAGAACACCGAGGACTTGTTGAAGTCGATCTCGGCCACCAACACCACCGGCGCGCTGCAGGCTTCCAATATCTCCGGTGCGGCCACCAGTGGCGCGTCGACCGTATCGCTGCGCGGCCTGGGCTCGAAGCGCACGCTGGTACTGGTCAACGGTCGTCGTGTCTCGCCGTTCGGCGGCGTGGCCGGCGGCGGCGGTGCGGCGTCGGTGGACGTCAACAGCATTCCGATCGCGGCGATCGAGCGCATCGAAGTGCTCAAGGACGGCGCGTCCGCGGTGTACGGCAGCGACGCGGTGGCTGGCGTGATCAACTTCATCCTGAGGAAGGACTACGTCGGCGGCGAGCTCGCTGTGGGCTACGGCCAGACTTCGCATCATGGCGACGGTCGTTCCTACGACGCGAGCGCGCTGCTCGGGTTCGGCGACCTGCAGAACGACCGCTTCAACGTGATGATCAACGCGTCGTACAACAAGGAAGACGCGATCTACGGACGTCAGCGCAACTACGCGAACTCCTCGGTCAACGTGAGCGCGGGCAACGACACGACCTCGGGCAATACCTATCCGGGCACGATCGTCAACGCGGGCGGCGCGAGCCGGAACTTCCTCGCACCCGACTTCGCATCGAGGGTCGCCAACGGGACCTACCCGACATTCGGCTTCACCAATTGCTCGCCGTCGATCGTCGATCCGCTGAGCGCCACCAATCGCTGTCGCTTCGATCCGGCGCCCTACGTCGCGCTGGTTCCCGAACAGGATCGCACCGCTGCCAATATCTCGGCGCGCTTCGCGATCGACGCGAACAATCAGGTCTACGCGGAAGTGGGCGGCTCGCGCAACATCGTCAAGGACACCATCCAGCCGGTCCCCCTTTCCGACCAGTTCCCTCTGGTTGCAACCAATCCCTATACACCGCAGCTGGCGGCGCTGATCAACAGCTATCAGCCGACGCTCGACAACACTTACGGCGCGGCATTCGTGGCCAACCTGTTCGGGCACACCACCTTCCTCCTGCCGACCACGAGTCACTATTACCCGACGCGCTTCGCAGCGGATCAGGGCCTCGCGGGCTCGCCGATCGTGATTCGTTATCGCGCATTCGAAAGCGGTCTGCGCATGCTCAGGGACGACAACAAGGCCGCTCGCTTCGTCGTGGGCTTGCAGGGCAACGTCGTCAACTGGGACTACGACCTGGGCTTCCTGTACACCGAGAGTCGCGTGTCGGAAAACGTGGTCGGCGGTTATCCGTTGAACTCGAAGGTCCTGGCTCTCCTGAACAGCGGCGTCGTGAATCCCTTCGGACCCAGCACGCCCGCCGTCCAGGCGCAATTGCAGGCGGCCAACTTCACCGGCGAAGCGTTCAACTCGAAGACCAGCATCGCAAGCCTGAACGGCAAGGCGTCGCGCGAGGTCTTCAATCTGCCCGCGGGTCCGGTGTCGATCGCATTCGGCGCCGACGTTCGCAAGGAAAAATATGCGTTCAGCGCCAGCAGCGCGATCGCCAGCGGCGACGTGTCGGGCTATGGCGGCAACTTCATCGACGTGGGCAAGTCGCGCAATGTCGAAGCCGGCTTCGCCGAAGTCAACGTCCCGATCGTGAAGGGACTCGAAGCCGACGTCGCCGTTCGCTACGACAACTATCAAGGCATCGGCAACACCACCAATCCGAAGGCGTCGCTGCGCTGGCAGCCGATCAAGGAGTTCCTGCTCAGGGGCTCGGTGGGCACGGGCTTTCGCGCGCCCGCCCTCGACGAGCTCTACGCGCCCGTAACGCAGGGCGTCTCGCAGAACGGACTGAACGATCCGATCCGTTGTCCGGTGACCGGAAGCTCGAACGATTGCTCGACCCAGTTCACCACTGCGAACGGCGGCAATGCGCGATTGACGCCGGAGAAGACCACGTCCAAGACCTTCGGCATGGTCTTCGAGCCGACGAGCAACGTGCATGTGGGTATCGATTACTTCGACATCTTCCTGCGCAATCAGATCGTGATCGCAGGTCCCGGAGCGACCGTGATCCTGGCCGACACGAACAGCGTCGCACAGTTTGCCAACCTGATCACGCGTGCCCCTTCGAGCGGCGGACTGCCGGGCCAGATCATCTCGATCAACCAGCAGAACCAGAACCTGTTCAACGCCCACGTGCAGGGGGTCGACGTGGACTTCAAGCTGCGCGTGCCCACCAGCGCCATCGGCACCTACACGTTCGGCCTGAACGGCACCTACTTCTCGCGCTACGACACGCAGAACACGGATGGCTCGTACACCGCCGACATCGCGGATGCCAACATCGCCGGCGGCAGCGTCATCCCGCGCTGGAAGCATGTGGCCAGCGTGAGCTGGGACTACGGCCCGTGGACCGCGACCCTGGCGCAGAACTTCCAGGCCGCCTACACCGACTTTCCCAGCACCATCACGGGTGCGACGCGGCGCGTCGGCGTGTACGAGACCTTCGACCTGCAGGCCTCGTACCTCGGGTTCAAGGGCTTCAAGCTGACCGCGGGCGTGAAGAATCTCTTCGACCGCGACCCGCCTTACTCGAACGTCGGCGGATCGGTCTTCTTCCAGGCCGGCTACGACGCCTCGTATGCCGACGTTCGCGGCCGCTTCATCTACGGCAAGCTGACGTATGCGTTCAGGTGATCGATGAAGAGGGGCCATCGGCCGGCGCATCGATTGCAGAAGCCGGTGGTCGCGCGCGCAAAAGCAAACGGAGATCCCCAGTGAACAAATCGCTGTGCGCCGGGATCGTGACGATGGCGACGCTGATTCTGGCCGGCGGCAATGCAGGGGCGCAGTCCGCCGCGCCCGACGCCGCGCCGTGCAAGGGAGCGTCGTATCGCCAGTTCGATTTCTGGATCGGCAAGTGGGACGTCTACACCCCCGACGGCAACAAGGTGGGCGCGAATGTGATCGAACCGATCGCGGGCGGCTGCGCCCTGCTCGAGACCTGGACGACACCGAGAGGCTTCTCGGGCAAGAGCCTCAATATCTTCGACGCGAGCGACCGGCAATGGCATCAGACCTGGGTCGATTCGAGCGGCAGTCGGCTCGACATCGCAGGCATCGGCGGCGATGGAAAGATGGCGCTGGCCTCGAAGACTCAGCGCATCACCTGGACCGCGAACGCGGATGGCAGCGTGCGTCAGTTGTGGGAGTCGTGGGACGCTTCGAAGAACGCGTGGACCACCGCGTTCGATGGGAAGTACGTGCGCATGCCCTGATCGCGACACCGTGCGGTACGCTCGCGCAGCGCGAGCGGGCTTCGCGACCGTGCCGACGCCATGCGCCGCGCAGGAAAATCAGTTAGGTGAGCGGAACCAACGCGCAGCCCGGGTCATCGCCCAGGCTTTGCCAATATTTCCCAGCAGTTCCCGGCGCGGCTTGAGCCGGACGGTAGAATCGGCGCGCTGGCCGCTCGCCAGTCGTCAGGGGACCACGCTCTTCAATGGAAATCGTTTTGCTGTTCGCGCTGATTCTCGTCAATGGAGTCTTCGCGATGTCGGAAATCGCTCTGGTCACGGCGCGCAAGGGGCGCCTGCAGAAGATGGCCGACGATGGGGATCGCGGCGCGGCCGCGGCGATCGAACTCGGCGAAGAGCCCACGCGCTTCCTCTCGACCATCCAGATCGGCATCACGTCGATCGGCATCCTCAACGGCATCGTCGGCGAAGCCGTGCTCGCCCGTCCATTTGCGATATGGATGCAGGAGCAGGGCCTTGCCGAGCACACCGCCAGTGTTGCCTCGACCGCGTTGGTGGTCCTGACCATCACCTATTTTTCGATCGTGATCGGCGAACTCGTTCCCAAGCGCGTCGGGCAGATTCGTCCCGAAGCGATCGCGCGCGTGGTGGCCACGCCGATGCAATGGCTGGGCATCGTGACGCGACCGTTCGGCAAGCTGCTCACGCTGTCCACCGAAGTGCTGCTCGGCGTGATCGGCTTGCGCGGCAAGCGCAATCTGGTGACCGAGCAGGAGATCCATTCCCTGCTCGAAGAAAGCTCGGACGCGGGCGTGATCGATCCGCACGAGCACGAGATGGCGCGCAATGTCTTTCGCCTCGACGATCGCGCCGTGGTGTCGCTGATGATTCCGCGCCTCGAATTGATCTACCTCGACGTGAGCGATCCGATGGAAGCGAACCTGCGCAAGCTGCAGGAATCCGAGCGCTCGCGTTTCCCGGTGTGCGCGGGCGGATGGGACGAAGTGCTGGGCATGGCGAGCGCGAAGATGCTGCTCGGGCAGGCACTGCGCGGCGAGACCATCGATCTGCGTTCGAACCTGCAGCCTGCGGTGTTCGTCCCCGAGACCATGAACGGCACCGAACTGCTCGCGAGCTTTCGAACTACAGGCGTGCACAGCGCGATCGTGGTCGACGAGTACGGCGACGTGCAGGGGCTCGTCACCTTGCACGACGTGCTCGAGGCGATCACCGGCGAGTTCCACACCTCCGACCGCGAAGACTCGTGGGCAATCCAGCGCGAGGACGGATCGTGGCTGCTCGACGGCATGCTCGCGGTTCCCGAGCTCAAGGACAAGCTCGGCCTGCGCGCGGTAATCGAGGAAGAGCGTGGCCGCTATCACACGCTGGCCGGCATGCTGATGCATCTGCTCGGACGCGTCCCCGCCGAGACCGATCGCGTCGACTGGGAGCACTGGCGCTTCGAGATCGTCGATATGGACGGTCAACGCGTGGACAAGGTGCTCGCATCGCCGATCGGCGGGGTCGAGACGTAGCGAGTTGTCAAGGCTTACTTCTCCGTGGGCCGCGTCAACAGGTTCACGTAGTCGTGGTGCGCCGTGTTGACGATCGACACGCGGTACTCGACCGGCCGGTCGCCGAAGGTCAATGCGGTACGGCGGACCTGCATCACGGGTGTGCCGATCGCAAGCCCGAGTACGCGCGCGGCGTTGCGGTCGGCGGCTGTCGCTCGCGCGCGTTCGAGCGCGCGCACGACGCTGATGCCGAACTCGGACTGGTAGAGCTGATAGATGGTCGCCGAGCGATCCCGCAGGCGCTTCTCGGTGAGGCCCTTGAACTGCGACGAAGCGAGCGTGAGCCGGTCGTAGATCACCGCGCGCCCTTGCAGCAGCAAGCGGTTCTCGATCTGGATCACCGGATCGCCCACGCGCAGCCGCAGGGCCGCGGCCGCCTCCTCGTCGGCGCGGTGCCGCTCGAACGACACCAGGTCAACCGACGGCGATTCGCGCAGGCCGTCACCGCGTTCGATATGGAAGAACTGGAACAGGAAGCGACTCGGATTGTGAGTCGCCACGAACGTGCCGCGACCTTGGCGCCGCACCAGGATGTGCTCGGCGGCAAGTTCGTCGACCGCGTGCCGCAAGGTTCCGATCGAAACGCCGAGCGCATGGCCGAGTTCGGCTTCGCTCGGCAACGCGGCACCGGGCGGGCACGCGCCGCTTTCGATCGCCCGCAGCAATGCGCGTTTGACGACGCGATAGAGCGGCATCCCCGCCGCCTCGGGGACGATCGGCTGGAACAGATGAGATTTGCTGGCTGGCGTCACGCGGCGAGTATAGGGAAGCTCCCAATCATCCAAGTCATATGAATGACATGGTTGACACGTATTGACGCGCCGCTAACATCCCACCGATGCAGGCATGAGCAACCGCACTGGCGAACAAGGAGTTCGAAGTGATTCATTTCGTATTGCACGATCCGCGCGACACGGTGGCCGTGGTGGTGGTCGAAGGCGTCAAGGCCGGCATGGCCCTGAACGGATGGATCATGGACGAGGACCGCATGGTCACGGTCGATGCCGCGCAGGACATCCCGATCGGCCACAAGGTCGCGTTGAAGGACATGGCAACCGGCGACACCGTGCTCAAGTACGGCATCGACATCGGCAAGGTCGTCGCCAACATCAAGGCGGGCGAGCACGCCCACGTTCACAACATCAAGACCAAGCGTTGGTAAGAAGGAATCGAAGCATGTCGATCATTTCAGAAGACACCACCTTCCTCGGTTATCGGCGCGAGAACGGCCGTGTCGGGGTACGCAATCACGTCATCATCCTGCCGCTCGACGACCTGTCGAACGCGGCCTCCGAAGCGGTCGCGAACAACATCAAGGGCACGCTGGCGATCCCGCATCCCTACGGGCGCCTGCAGTTCGGCGCCGACCTCGACCTGCACTTCCGTACGTTGATCGGCGCGGGCTGCAATCCCAATGTCGCGGCGGTCGTCGTGATCGGCATCGAAGAAAGCTGGACACAGAAAGTGGTCGACGGCATCAAAGCCACCGGCAAGCCGGTCGTGGGCTTCGGCATCGAGGGCCATGGCGACCACGACACCATCATGCGTGCCTCGCAGGCCGCACGCGAATACATGCAGTGGGCCAGCGAAAAGCAACGCGAGCAATGCCCGATCGCGGACCTGTGGGTCTCGACCAAGTGCGGCGAGAGCGACACCACGTCAGGTTGCGGCTCGAACCCCACCGTCGGCAACGCCTTCGACAAGCTGCATCCGCTGGGCACCACCCTGTGCTTCGGCGAAACCACCGAACTGACGGGCGGCGAGCATATCGTCGCTGCGCGCTGCGCCAACGATCAGGTGCGCGAGCAGTTCATGTTCATGTTCAACCGCTATCAGGAAGTGATCGACAGGCACAAGACCAGCGACCTGTCGGACTCGCAGCCCACCAAGGGCAACATCGCCGGCGGCCTTACCACCATCGAGGAAAAGGCGCTCGGCAACATCCAGAAGATCGGCAAGAAATGCACGGTCGACGGCGTGATCGACAAGGCCGAGATGCCCACGCATCCGGGGCTGTGGTTCATGGATTCGTCGAGCGCCGCGGCCGAGATGGTGACGCTGTGCGCGGCATCGGGCTACGCGGTGCATTTCTTTCCGACCGGGCAGGGCAACGTGATCGGCAACCCGATCGTGCCGGTCATCAAGCTGTGCGCCAACCCGCGCACGGTGCGTTTGATGACCGAGCACATCGACGTCGATTGTTCGGAGCTTCTGCAACGTGAGTTGACGCTCGACCAGGCCGGCGACAAGTTGCTCGAATGCATGTTGCGCACCGCCAATGGCCGGCTCACCGCGGCCGAGGCCTTGGGGCATCGCGAATTCGTGATGACGCGGCTGTACGAGAGCGCCTGACGAGCGGCGCGGCGATTTTCGCTTGAAAGTTGTCGTGAAGATCGCCGCGTGAAAATCGTCATCACCGAGTTCATGGACGAGCGTGCGGTCGCGCGGCTGCGCGCGATGCACGAGGTGGTCCACGACCCGAAGCTGGTCGATGACGCATCGCGTCTTCACATCGAAGCCGCGACCGCCGATGCGCTGATCGTTCGCAATCGCACCCAGGTTCGCGGTGATCTGCTCGAAGCCCTGACGCGCTGCCGCGTCGTCGGCAGGCTCGGTGTCGGGCTCGACAACATCGACGTGGTCGCTTGCAAAGCCCGCGGCATCGTCGTGATCCCTGCCACCGGCGCGAACGCAACCAGCGTGGCCGAGTACGTGATCGCCACCGCCATGCTGTTGCTGCGCGGCGCCTATCAATCCACGTCGCAGGTGGCCGCAGGAACATGGCCGCGCGACGCGCTCGGCCTGGGGCGCGAGATCGGCGGCAAGACGCTCGGCCTGGTCGGCTTCGGCGCGATCGGCCAACTCACGGCGCGGTTCGCGCGGTCGCTGCACATGCGGGTGATGGCCTGTGACGCGATGCTGCCTACCAATCACCCAGCCTACGCCGAGATCGGCGTTCGTTGCGTGAGCCTGGATAGCTTGCTTGCCGAATCCGATGTCGTCAGCCTGCACGTGCCGCTGGTCGATACGACGCGCAAGCTGTTCGACGCGACGCGCATCGCGCGCATGAAGGCGGGTGCGGTGCTGATCAACACCTCGCGCGGCGGCATCGTCGACGAAGCGGCGCTCGCGGCCGCGCTCCAATCGGGGTGGCTGGGCGGCGCGGCGCTCGATGTCTTCGAGCTCGAGCCGTTGCCCGCGTCGGCTCATTTCCCGGGCTGTCCGAACCTGGTGCTGACACCGCACATCGCGGGCGTGACCGCCGAAGCCAACGAGCGCGTCTCGTCCCTGATCGCCGAAAAGATTCTGGAGGCGCTGCTGTGACAGCCGGTCTGTCGATGGACGAGGCCGAGCGACTGGTGACGGCGGCGCTTGAAAGCGCGGGCGCGAATGCGGCGATGGCCGCGTCGACCGCGCGCGCGCTGGTGCTCGCCGAAGCGCAGGGGCTGGCCGGACACGGACTGTCGCGCGTGGCGCAGTACGTCACCCACTTGAAGAACGGGCGCGTCAACGGCGCCGCCGCCCCGCGCGTGGTCGATGCGAAGGGCGGCGCTGCATTGATCGATGCCGAGGAAGGTCTCGCGTTTCCCGCGTGCGCGCTCGCGGTCACCGAGGCGATCGCCCGCGCAAGCGAGTTCGGCGTCAGCTTCGTGGGTGTCGCCAACAGCCATCACTGCGGCGTGGTGGTCGATCACCTGCGCGTCGTGGCCGACGCGGGGATGGTCGGGATCGCGTTTTCCAACTCGCCTGCGGCGATGCCCGCGGCGGGTGGCAGGCATCCGATCTTCGGCACCAACCCGATCGCAGCGGTGTTCCCGCGTCGCGGGCTCGATGCGCTCGCGATCGACCTGTCGCTGAGCGAAGTCGCGCGCGGCAAGCTGATGGTCGCCGCCAGGAGCGGCAAGACGATCCCGTTCGGCTGGGCGCTCGATGCGCAGGGCCAGCCGACTACCGATCCCAGGGCGGGCATGGAAGGCTCTATGCTGCCCATCGGCGCGGTCAGCAGTTCGAAGGGCGCGATGCTGGCGCTGGTCGTCGAGTTGCTGGTGACCGCGTTGATCGGCTCGCAATTCGGATTCGAGGCGTCGAGCTTCTTCGTCGATGAAGGCAATCGGCCGCGCATCGGCCAGGCCTTCATCGTGATCGATCCGGGCGCGCTCGCCGGTCGAGAGAACTATCTCGATCGCATTGAAGTGCTGATCGGTGAGATGCTGGCCGACGACGGCGTGCGCCTGCCGGGAGCGCGACGCGAGGCGCTGAAGAAGCAGGCCGAAGCCGAAGGACTGAACCTCGACGACGCGCTGCTCGCAAGCCTGCGCGGCGCGGCGGCATAGGAAGCAACGACATGTCGGAACAACTGACGGTGATGGTCTGGCGCGGCAAGACCTCGGGTGGCTTCACGCGCTACGAGGTGCCGCGCCTGGCCAGCCAGACGGTGCTCGACGTCGTGACCCACATCCAGCGTCATCTCGAGCCGTCATTGAGCTATCGCTTCGCGTGCCGCGTGGGCATGTGCGGCTCGTGCGCGATGACGGTCAACGGCGTCGCGCGCTGGACCTGCCGCACGCATGTGGCCAAGGTGGTCGACGCGAACGGCAGGCTCGAGATCGCGCCGCTCGCCAACCTGCCGGTGATCAAGGATCTGGCCACCGACATGCGCGAGTTCTTCGACAAGTGGGCGCGCGGCAAGGGGCAGTTCAAGGGGAGGCGCTCGCGTCACGATGAATTCGCCAAGGTCGAACCGGCGTCGCGCGAACGCGCCGACGCCAACGCCGGCACCGAATGCATCGGTTGCGGCGTCTGCTATGCGTCATGCGATGTGGTGGGCTGGCGTCCCGAATTCCTCGGCCCCGCGGCGCTCAATCGCGCATGGACCCTGGTCAACGACGTGCGCGACGTGCAGCAGAAGGAGCGCCTGCGTGCGGTCGCGGGCGACGCGGGCTGCCACGCCTGCCACACGCAGGGCTCGTGTACCGAGCGTTGCCCGAAGCAGATTGCGCCGACGCTGGGCATCGCGGGTCTGAAACGCCGCGTCGCAAAGGCGGCGGTGCGCGGCGAACTGGAATCGTGGACATGAGCGTCAACGCCAGCGAGCGTGCAGGTGCGGCTTCGACCACAGCCTCGAGCGCGGGCGCGGGTGGGGACGCAGGCGCCGCATCGAACGAGGCGTCGATCGCGCAGGCCAAGCGCTGGTATTGGCAACGCATCAGCGCGATGGTGCTGGCGATCTGCGTGCTGATCCATCTGGCGGTGATCGTGCACGCGGTACGCGGCGGCCTGAGCGCTGAGGAAATCCTCGGGCGCACGCGCGGCAACTGGGGCTTCGCGATGTTCTATGGCGTGTTCGTGATCGCCTGCGCGGTTCACGTGCCGGTGGGCATCGCCAACATCGCCGAGGAATGGTTCGGCTTCGAGCCACGCAATGCGCTCGGGCTTGCGCGCGCCTTCGCGCTGGTGCTGCTGGTGATGGGCCTGCGCGCCGTGGTCGCCGTGGTGGTATGAGATGAAGTTGAAAAGCGATTTCCGCGCGCGACAGCATCCGGCATGGTGGGCGTTCTCGATGCACCGGCTCTCCGGTCTCGCGCTCGCTGTATTCCTGCCCATGCATTTCTGGGCGCTGGGCCTTGCACTGCGCGGCGACGCGGCGCTCGAAGGCTTCCTGCGCTTCTCCGATCGCCCGCTGTTCAAGTTGGCCGAGTGGGGCCTGGTGGTTCTTCTGGCGCTGCACATGATGGGAGGCGTGCGTCTCTTGCTGATCGAGTTCACGCGCTGGTCGGGGTTGCGCAAGAACTGGATCGCAGGTGCCGCCGGCTTTGCCGCGTTGGTCGGAATGGCTTTTGCGCTCGCACTTCTTTTTTGAACGGAACATCGTCATGAAGATCGATCTGCAGTCCGTAGAAGACGCCGCCAAGGAACTCTACATCCGTGCGTTGAAGATCCTTCCGCCCGACATCAAGAGCGGCTTCTCGCGTCTGACGCAAAGCGAGACCGCGCCGACGGCGCAACGCATGCTCGCGACCATGGTGACCAACATCGAGGTGGCCGAGCGCACCGACAACCTGCTGTGCCAGGACACCGGCGTGCCGATCTACAACGTGACGATCGGCCGAGGCATCGAGCTCGACGGGCATGCGTTGAAGGAAGCCGTGCGGCGCGGCTGCGAACGCGCGACGCGTGAGCATCCGCTGCGCTCGTCGATCGTCCATCCGCTGACGCGAAAGAATGAACAGACCTCGTGCGGCATCGAGGTGCCGGTGATCCACATCGATTTTTCCGATCGCTGCGACCTGCTCGAAATCGAGATGATTCCCAAGGGCAGCGGCTCGGAGAACAACTCCTTTCTGAAGATGGCGATACCCGCCGAGGGCACCGACGCGATCAAGACCTTCGTGATCGATTGCGTGCTGGCCGCGGGAGGCAAGACCTGCCCCCCGACGATCGTCGGCGTGGGCCTGGGCGGCACTTCGGACCTGGCGGTGCTGCTCGCCAAGCGTGCGGCCACACGGCCGCTGGGAACCGCTTGCAGCGACCCGGACGGCGCGGTACTGGAGAAACAATTGTCGGCGGCGGTCAATCAGCTCGGCGTCGGTCCGCAGGGACTGGGCGGCGACTCGACTGCGTTCGCGGTGCACATCGAACTGGCCGCGACCCACATCACGATGAACCCGATCGCCGTCAACATGCAGTGCCACTCGGCGCGGCGCGCGCGCGCGAGCTTCACGCCGGCCGGCGTGGCATACGGGTTCTGACCGCGCCCTCGACCACGTCCTCGACCCCACCATGGCTCATTACGAAATCTCCCTCCCGGTCGACGAAACGCAGATCCGCGCGCTGCGCGTCAATGACACCGTCACCTTGCAGGACACGCTGTTCGGCATCCGCGATGCGACGCAGATCCATCTGTTCGACCGTGGCCGCACCACGCGCTTCGACCTGCACGGCCATGCGGTGATCCACACGGCGCCGAACGTGAAGAAGGTCGACAAGAGCGCCGCGTTCCCGTCGGGCTATGAGGCGATCTGCATCGGCACCACCACCTCGGACCGCATGGAACGCTTCACGCGGCCATTGATGACGCAATACGGCGTGCGCATCATCATCGGCAAGGGCGGCTTGCGCGACGCGTCGCTCGATGCCTTCAAGGAACTGGGCGGCGTGTACCTCGCGATCGTCGGCGGCACGGCCGCGCTCGAGACCACGTGGATCGAACAGATCGAGGACGTCGATCTCGACGACCTCAATCCCGAGTCGTTGTGGAAATTCCGGATACGCGACTTCGGCCCCTTGCTGGTCGCGATGGACAGTCATGGCGACAGCCTCTACAGCGTGATCAATCGCGACGCGCAGGCGCGTCGTGCCGATGTGCTGGCAGGTCTCGGAGTCAAGGTTTGAGCACACCGCGTACGCCGATACCTTTGCGACGTCTCCAGACCGACATCCTGATCCTCGGCTCTGGAGGCGCGGGCCTCTTCGCAGCGCTGCACGCGCATCAGGCCGCGCCCGAACTCTCGATCACCATCGCGGTCAAGGGACTGCTCGGCAAGTGCGGCTGCACGCGCATGGTCCAGGGCGGCTACAACGTCGCGCTGGCCGAAGGCGATTCGGTCGAGCGCCACTTCATGGACACCATCGAAGGCGGCAAGTGGCTGTCCGACCAGGACCTCGCGTGGACGCTGGTGACCAAGGCGGTCGAACGCATCCACGAACTCGAGAACGAGCTCGGCTGCTTCTTCGATCGCAATCCCGACGGCACCGTGCATCAGAAGGCGTTCGCGGGCCAGACCTTCGACCGCACCGTGCACAAGGGCGACCTGACCGGCATCGAGATCATCAATCGCCTCGCCGAGCAGGTGTGGGCGCGGGGCATTGATCGACTCGAAGAGCATCGCGCGATCGAACTGATCAAGACCACGGACGGCAGCGCGCTCGCGGGCGTGCTGATGATCGACATGCGCGACGGCGGGTTCGTGTTCGTCGAAGCCAAGGCGGTGCTGCTCGGGACTGGCGGCGGCCCGACCATGTACAAGTACCACACGCCTTCTGGCGACAAGAGCTGCGACGGCATGGCGATGGCGCTGCGCGCGGGACTCGGGCTGCGCGACATGGAGATGGTGCAGTTCCATCCAACCGGCCTGCTCGCGGGAGCCGGCACGCGCATGACCGGCACGGTGCTCGAAGAGGGCCTGCGCGGCGCGGGCGGGTATCTGCTCGATGGCGATCGGCAGCGCTTCATGAAGAAGTACGACGACCGCGAGGAGCGGGCGACGCGCGACATCGTCTCGCGCGGCATCTTTTCCGAGATGCGCGCGGGCCGCACGTCGCCGAACGGTGGCGTGTACGTCAGCATGTCGCACCTGGGCGCCGAGAAGGTTCGCGCGCAGTTCAAGGGCATGGTCGAGCGCTGCGCCGATTGCGGATTCGATCTCGCGGGCGGCCTGGTCGAGGTCGTGCCGACCGCGCACTACATGATGGGTGGCGTCGTCTTCGCGCCAGACTGCACGACCGCGCTGCAAGGTCTCTTCGCCGCGGGTGAGGACACCGGCGGCGTGCACGGCGCGAATCGCCTGGGCGGCAACGGCGTCGCCAACTCCACGGTGTTCGGCGGCATCGCCGGCGACAGCATGGCCGCATGGGTGCAGGCGCATGGCAGCCATCGCGCGCCCGATGAAAGCGCGATAGAGGACAGCATCGCGCGACACGAGGCACCGTTCCGCCATCCACCCGGCAACCTCGAAGAAATTCGCGAAGGGCTGTTCGAGTGCATGTGGCAGGACGTCGGCGTCCTTCGCGATGCGTCCGGACTAAAGCGCGCCCAGCGACGACTGCGCGAACTCGATTGCCAGTTGTCCCGCATCGGCGTGGCCGACGGCGATCGCGCCTTCAATCTGACCTGGCACGACTGGATCAATCTGAAGAGTCTGATCGCGGTCAGCGAAGTCGTCACGCAGGCGGCACTGCTGCGCGAAGACTCGCGTGGGGCGCATTTTCGCGAAGACTTTCCCGAGACCGATGAGCTCGCGAGCTCGAGCTACATCGTCGCGAGGCAAGGGCCCGACGACTTGATCCTCACACGCGAACCGGTGCGCTTCACGCGCGTCGCGCCGGGCGCGACGATCCTTCGGCAGGAAGTGGTGACGTCCTGACGTCGCCTTATCGCCCGACCAGGCCGCGCCACACCAGCCCTGTGCCGCCGATGATCAGGATCGCCCACACGATCTGCACCACGCGGTGCTGCGGAAGACGGTGGTGCAGGCGATTGCCCACATAGAGGCCCAGCAATGCGCACGGCAACAGCGCTACCGCGAGCGGCAGCACCTGCGGTTGTCCGTAAAGCCCCGCGCCGGTGAACAACGCCAGCCGCGCCAAGGCGGCCATGAAGATCAATCCGCTGATGGTCGCGCGCAGCACGAACTTGTCGGGCAGGCGTCGCGCGAGATAGATGGTGTAGATCGGGCCGCCGGTCCCGAAGAGCGCCGTGAACACGCCGCCACACGTGCCGTAGAGCGCGGCCCAACGCGACGATATCGGTTTCACCTCCGGCCGCAGCACCAGGCTCCACGCGGAATACGCGAGCACGAACACGCCCAGCAACAGCATCAGCGCGCGTTCGGGCACGTTGACCAGCAAGGTCACGCCGAGCACCATCCCCACCAGCATGAAGGGCAGCAGACGTTTCACCTCGCCGCGAGCGATCACCCGGCGGTTGCGCAGCCCCATCAGCAGCCCGACGCACAGATCGAAGATCAGCATCAGCGGCACCGCCGTGCGCAGAGGAACGACTTGCACGAGCAGAGGCAGTGCAGTGATCGACGAGCCGAAGCCGGTCAGCCCGTACACGATGTAGGCCGAGAGGATGATCAGCGCCGCAAAGCCGAGCGTGGTGCCCGAAAGTTGAATCCATTCGAGCACGGCGATGCTAGCGATGGTTGACGCAGCGGGACATCAGCAGCCCGGACATCGGTGCGAGCATCAGTTCTGCATGCCCCACTTGCGCACGGTGCGAGCCTCGATCACGCGAAAGACCAGGTTCTCGACGAACAGGCCGATCAGGATCACGGTGAACAACCCGGCGAAGACATTCGGGATCTCGAGCTGATTCTTGTTCTCGTAGATGAACCAGCCGAGGCCGCCCGAGCCCGAGCTGACGCCGAACACCAGTTCCGACGCGATCAGCGTGCGCCACGCAAACGCCCAGCCGATCTTCAGGCCCGTGAGGATGCTCGGGAAGGCTGCCGGCATGAGGATCTTCGACACGTAACCGAAGCCGCTCAGGCCGCAGTTCTTGCCGACCATGCGCAGCGTGGGCGAGACCGCGAGAAATCCCGAATGCGTATTGAGCGCGACCGACCACAGCACCGAATGCACCAGCACGAAGATCAGGCTGCCGCTGCCCAGCCCGAACCAGATCAACGCGATCGGCAGCAGCGCGATCGCGGGCAGCGGGTTGAACATCGAGGTCAGCGTTTCCAGGAAGTCGGTGCCGATGCGTGACGCGATGCTGATCCCGGTCAGCAACGCGGCCAGCGCGATGCCGATGGCGTAACCCCACAGCAGCGTCTTCATCGACGTCCAGACTTTCAGCAGCAGCACGCCGCTGGCGATGCCCTTGTAGAACGCTTCGTTGGTCGCGAGGAAGGTCGGGAACAGCAACTCGTTGTCGAGGATGCGCGCGCCGATCTCCCAGATCAGGGCGAGCACGATCAGGATCACGACCTTGCGCAACGCGCTGATGTTGTAGAGGCGCTCGAAGCGCGACAGCGGCTTCTGAACGACGCCGAATGCCGATGACGCGATGGGCTCTCGATGAATCTCCGGGCGGCTGATCAGTACCGCGTCGACGTCAGCCATGATGTGCCTCGTCCTCGGCTTCGATTTCGTCTGCGAACAGCATGTCGTGGATCTGGTTCTCGAGTTCCTTGGCGGCGAGCGGGTCGTCGGCATCGCGCGCCACGCTGACCAGCTCGGCCTTGACCTGCCCGGGATGCGGGGACATCAGAAGGATGCGGCTGCCGCACTTGATCGCCTCGGGGATCGAGTGCGTCACGAACAGGATCGTGAAATGCGTGTCGTCCCACAACTGCAGCAACTCGTCCTGCATCTTGCGGCGCGTGAGCGCGTCGAGCGCCGCATAGGGCTCGTCCATCAACAGCACATCGGGTTCCATCGCCATGCCGCGCGCGATCGCGACGCGCTGCTTCATGCCCCCCGACAGCAGGTGCGGGTGATGATCGGCGAACTGCGTCAGGTTCACCTTCTCGATGTACTGCATCGCCTTTTCTTCGGCGGCCTTGCCGCGAAGCTTGCCTGAGGCAAGCAACGGAAACATCACGTTGCCCTTGACGGTCTTCCACGGCAGCAACTGGTCGAACTCCTGGAACACCATCATGCGGTCCGAGCCGGGCCGCGTGATGACCTTGTCCTTCAACCGGATCTCGCCCTCGGTGGGCGTGAGATAGCCGCCCACAGCCTTGAGCAAGGTGGACTTGCCGCAACCCGAAGGTCCGAGCAGCACGTAGCGGTCCGAGCGATAGACCTTGAAGTCCACGCGATAGGTTGCGGTGACCAGGTGTTCGCGGGTCTTGTACTGCAGCGTGACCCCGCGCACATCGAGCAGCGGGGCGGGTGGCGGCGTCGGGTCCGACGTCGCGGTATGCAGGCCACTCAACATCAACTACCCGAAGAGCTTTGCGCCTCGGGGAAGAACAGCTCCTTCCAGGATGCCGGCGTCGCCTTGATCGAACCGATCTTGTTCATGAAGACGACGTATTTGAGGATGTTCTGCGGGGTCGTCGTGAAGACCACTTCGGGATCGTTGAGCATCTTCAGGATCGCCGCATGCGGGGCCTTGTCCTTCGAGATACGCAGGTAGGCATCGGCAGCGGCGCTCTTGTCCTTGTTGATCTGTGCGGTGGCATCGGCCAGCGCCTTCAGGAAGGCGCCATAGACCTTCGGGTTCTCGCTACGGAACTTCGACGTGGTCCACACCAGATTGAAAGTCGCCGGGCCGCCCAGCACATGGTAGGAGTTGACCAGCGTGTGCATGCCCGGGTTCTCCAGCTCGTAGTACTGGAACGGCGGCGAACCGAAGTGCCCGGTGACTTCGCTGTTGGCGGACGTGAGCGCGGTCATCGCATCTGGGTGGCTCATGGTGACGGTGAGCGGATCGAGCTTGTTCTGATGACCCGCGCCGAATGCCTGTTCGGCTGCCATCTGCAAGGTCACTGCCTGGATCGAGACCTTGACCGCGGGCAGCGCGATCCTGTCGCGCTCGGTCAGGTCCTTCACGCTCTTGACGTTCGGATTGCGCGTGATGAGATAAAGCGGCATCGAGTTCAAGGCCGCCGCCGCCTTGATGTCGTAGTTGCCGCGCGTCTTGGCCCACAGCGTGATCAGCGGCGCGACGCCGCCGGTGGCGAAGTGCAGGCTGTTCGACAGCAACGCATCGTTCATCACGTTGCCGCCGGCGAACTTCGACCACGACACCTGGAGGTCGGCGATGCCCGCCTCCTTCGCATACTTCTCGATCAGCTTCTGGTCTTCCATGATCATCAGCGGCAGATAGCTGATGCCGTATTGCTCGGCGACCTTGAGTTCGGTGACTTCGGCACGCGCGGGACCCGTAGGGCCTAGCAACGCGAAGGCCATGACCATGGCCCAGAGAGGTTTGAGATTCATGCGGAATTCCTCAGTCGAGAACTGCAGATGGTAGTCGCACGGATCGACGCGTCAACCATGTCATACATATGACCTGGAGGAGTCACGCCCGTTATCCATGGCGCATACGGCGGGTCTTCATCGACGAATACACGAAGCGACGAGCGAGGCACGGCCATTTTGACCGACTTCGCATTCCACCGAGAGAAGGGAAAGCCCTAGGGATGGTCTGCGTAAGTCAGCGGCATTGGCCGTCGATGCGTTGATCTAGATTCTAGAATTATGGGGTTATCGCGATGAAGCAGATGAGCCTGGGCAACAGTGGATTTGACCTGTCGCCGAAGCGGACGCGCAAGCG
>JBBQCA010000006.1:0-35077 GCA_038318315.1 Burkholderiales bacterium
GACGGCCGCGTCGAGTTCGTCGAGCACGGTGGTGAAGCGTTCCTGCGCAGCCGCGAGTTCCTGACGCGAACGCTTGCTTTGCGTGATGTCGGTCATCGACGTCATCCAGCCGCTCTGCACGCCGTTCGCATCGATCAGCGGTGACACATACATGCGCGCATCGAGATCGGTGCCGTCGCACCGGCGCACGTGCACCTCTAGCCCCGACGCTGGCGTGCGCCCCGCGAGGATGTTGCGCAGTGCCGCGAAGTTTCCTTCGATGTCTTCGCGCGGCCAATACGGAAAGGGCGCGGATGCGCCCAGCAACTCGTGCTCGGCATAGCCGAGCATGCGGCAGAACGCCGGATTGACGTACGTGATGCGACCGTCCATGTCGAGCACGCGCATGCCGGTCAGCATCGAGTCTTCCATCGCCCGGCGAAACGTGGTCTCGGCCTGGAGCGCCTGCTGGCGCGCGCGTCGCTGCGTGACGTCGTGCGCGACCGCATAGAGCAGCCGCTTGTCGCCGCGCGTCTGCAGGTCGGGATTGAAGTTCCACACCAGCCAGCGATATTCGGTCGTGCCGTCCGGGTTGAAGCGGCGGCAGCGATTCTCGAACGCGCTGCTGATGCCGCCTTCGGCGATGCGCGCCAGTTCCACCTCGGTCGCATCGCGATCGTCGGGATGCACGAGGTCGAGCAGCGAGATGCCGCTCAGGCTTGCCGGTTCGCGCCCGAGGATGCGCGCGCATGCGGGGTTGAGCCGCGCGATGCGGCGGCGATGATCGATCACCGCGAGGATGTCGAGCGACAGGTTGAAGATGCGATCGCGCGCGGCCTCGGCCTCCTGCCGTCGGCGCAGATGACGCATCTGCGAGAACAGCGTCCAAACGATCAGGAGCGACAGCGCCGCCACCGCCCACACCAGAAAATTGTCCGCGAGATTGCTGCGTGTTCGGTACGCGACCGCGCGCAGGTACATGTCCGAAAGCGGCGAACCCAGCGGCAAGTTCACCGAGATCGCACCTTTGTGCGCGTCCTGAACGGCACCCATCCCCAACATGCCCGCCAGCGTGCGGCCGTTGCTGTCGACCAGCATCACGTTGTACTTCGCGGCCGCGTCCTTCGGGATCGCATAGCGCGCCAGGCTCGCGAGCGAGGTCACGGCCACCAGCGTCCCATCGAACGTGCCGTTCGCGTACAGCGGCACGTGGAGTTCGATGTACATGTCGCCGTCGGCCGCGACGTAGGGCGCCGAATAGGTGGGCATGTGTCGATCGCGCGCGGCCTCGAACGCAACGCGCGACACCGCGTTCTCGAGCACGTCGCCTTCTTCGCGAGGGCCCCCGTCGAACTGCACGTCGGACGCCACCACGCGCCGCCAGGTGCGTTCGGTATCGATCCACGCGATGCTCATCAGCGCCTGATGGTCACGCATGATGGCGCGTGCGCTGGCGATGAATCCCTTCTCTTCATCCTTCTGCACATAGAACTCGTGCGACAGCAGGATCATCTCGTCCTGGTTGGTCTGCAAGCGCGCGCGTATCGCCTGCTGCGCAGCTTCGGCGTCGCGGAACAGCGACTGCTGCTGCCGATCGAGTTCTTCCTGATGCAACGCGAAGAACACCGCGAGCATCACGGCGATGAACAAAACGATCGCGAACAGCGGCGCGAGCCAGTACCAGCGCGCGAGCGCGGCGAAGCGTCGCGCAGCCTGCCGCTGCACGCGATCCCAGGCACGCATGAATCGGCCGTAGTGCGAGGAGCCGTAATGCGGGCCGTGACGCGTGTCATCGCGTGATGGCGCAACGTCTGGAATGAGGTCCGACACGTTCGAGGCTGGGCCGTGCAGAAGAGCGATGGGCGAGTTTATCGCAGCGCGCCCCGAAAGGATCGATCCGCATCGACGCGCATCGGCGCTGGCATCGCGAGCGTCGAGCCGCGCCTGTAGCCGCGCTTGATGGCCTGCGACGCGTCCTCTACACTGCGGCGGACCGGCCCCACCCGCAGGCACAACAAGTTGCGCAACCAGCGCAGCACCGTGCATCAACGCTTGCGTTCGGCGCGCAAGCCCGAGGAGACACTATGGCTGCCCAGCCCGAACCCACACCCGCCGCACGACCCGACGACAGCGATCCGATCGAGACCCAGGAGTGGCTCGACGCTTTGCGTGCGGTGGTCGAGCGCGAAGGCCCCGAGCGCGCGCATCAGTTGCTCGAGAAATTGATCAACTCCGCCCGCGAACTGGGCGCCGACCTTCCCTTCTCGGCCAACACGCCCTACATCAACACCATTCCGCCGGAGCAGGAGCAGCGCAGCCCGGGCAACCTCGAGATCGAAGAGCGCCTGCGTTCGATGATGCGATGGAATGCCATGGCGATGGTGGTCCGTGCCAACAAGGGCGAAGGCGATCTGGGCGGCCACATCGCATCGTTCGCGTCGCTGGCCAACATGCTCGGCGCGGGCTTCAATCACTTCTGGCATGCGCCCAGTGAAGACCACGGCGGCGACCTGCTCTACATCCAGGGCCATTCGTCACCCGGCATCTACGCGCGCGCCTTCCTCGAAGGGCGGCTCACCGAAGAACAACTCCTGAACTTCCGTCGCGACGTCGACGGCAAGGGCGTGACCTCGTATCCGCATCCGAAGCTGATGCCGGACTTCTGGCAATTCCCGACCGTGTCGATGGGTCTCGGCCCGATCCAGGCTATCTATCAGGCCCGCTTTCTCAAGTATCTCGAAGCGCGCGGCATTGCCAAGACCGCGAACCGCAAGGTGTGGGTCTTCTGCGGCGACGGCGAGATGGACGAGCCCGAGTCGATGGGCGCGATCGGCATGGCTGCGCGCGAGAAGCTCGACAACCTGATCTTCGTGGTCAACTGCAATTTGCAGCGGCTCGATGGCCCGGTGCGCGGCAACGGCAAGATCATCCAGGAACTCGAAGCCGATTTCCGCGGCGCCGGCTGGAACGTGATCAAGGTGATCTGGGGCTCGTACTGGGATCCGCTCTTGGCCAAGGACAAGGACGGCACGCTCAAACGCATCATGATGGAGACCGTCGACGGCGAGTACCAGAACTACAAGGCCAACGACGGCGCCTTCGTGCGCAAGAATTTCTTCGGCAAGGATCCCAAGACGCTCGAGATGGTTTCGCGCATGACCGACGACGAGGTGTGGCGCCTGAACCGAGGCGGCCACGATCCGCACAAGGTCTATGCCGCGTATCACGCCGCCGTCAACACCGTCGGCAAGCCCACGGTGATACTCGCCAAGACCGTCAAGGGCTTCGGCATGGGCAAGGTCGGCGAGGGCAAGAACACCACGCATCAGCAGAAGAAACTCACCGATGAAGCAGTGCGCGAATTTCGCGATCGCTTCAATCTGCCGATCGCCGACGACCAGCTCGCCGACATGCCTTTCATCAAACCTTCCGACGACAGCGCCGAGATCAGGTACCTCAAGGAGCGCCGCGCGGCGCTGGGCGGTTTCCTGCCGCAGCGACGCGTCAAGGCCGACGAGTCGTTCACGGCGCCGGCCTTGTCCGCCTTCGAGCAGGTCACCAACGCGACCGCCGAAGGCCGCGAGATGTCCACCACGATGGCGTTCGTGCGCATCCTCACGGCGCTGCTGCGTGACAAGCAACTCGGTCCGCGCATCGTGCCGATCATTCCCGACGAGGCGCGCACCTTCGGGATGGAAGGCATGTTCCGTCAGCTGGGCATCTTCAGCCAGCAGGGACAGCTCTACGAGCCGGTCGATCGCGACCAGGTCTCGTACTACAAGGAAGACAAGGCCGGACAGATCCTCGAGGAAGGGATCAACGAGCCCGGTGCGATGAGTTCGTGGATCGCCGCGGCGACGTCCTACTCGACCAACAACCGCATCATGATTCCGTTCTACATCTACTACTCGATGTTCGGCTTCCAGCGCATCGGGGACCTGGCGTGGGCGGCGGGGGACATGCAGGCGCGCGGCTTCATGCTCGGCGGAACCGCGGGTCGCACCACGCTCAACGGCGAAGGCCTGCAGCATCAGGACGGCCACTCGCACATCCTGTCGGCGACGATCCCGAACTGCGTGTCGTACGACCCGACCTTCGCCTATGAGCTCGCGGTCATCATGCAGGACGGCGTCAAGCGGATGATCGAGAACCAGGAGAACGTTTACTACTACATCACCCTGATGAACGAGAACTACCCGCACCCGGGGCTGAAGGCGGGACAGGAGGAGGGGATACTCAAGGGCATGTATCCGTTCTCGCGCGGCGCGGCATCGAACAAGACGCGCGTGCAATTGCTGGGTTCCGGAACGATCCTGCGCGAAGTGATCGCGGGCGCCGAACTGCTCGAGAAGGAATGGGGCATCGCGGGCGACGTGTGGAGTTGCACCAGCTTCACGGAACTGGCGCGCGAAGGTGCCGACGTGGCGCGTCAGAACATGCTGACCCCGACGGCGAAGGAGAAGCAGCCGTTCGTTGCGCAGCAACTCGAGAAGACCTCGGGGCCGATCGTCGCATCGACCGACTACATGAAGCTCTTCGCCGAGCAGATTCGTGGTTTTGTCCCGAAGGGCCGGGCTTATCGCGTGCTCGGCGCCGACGGCTTCGGTCGCTCGGACACGCGCGCCAAGTTGCGCGAACACTTCGAGATCGATCGGCACTTCGTGGTGATTGCCGCGTTGAAGGCACTTGCCGACGAGGGCACGGTGCCGGCCGCGAAGGTGGCCGAGGCGATCAAGAAGTACGGCATCGATACCAACAAGGTGAACCCGGTCGTTGCCTGACGATCGGTGCGATCAAAGCGCGCCGCCGTTCGCGGCGCAAAACGATAACGTCCACTCAGAAAACGACCCGCGCCGATGAGCATCATTGAACTGAAGGTTCCCGACATCGGCGACTTCAAGGATGTCGAAGTGATCGAAGTACTGGTCAAGTCCGGCGATCGCGTCGACGCCGATCAATCGCTGATCACCATCGAGAGCGACAAGGCGTCGATGGAGATCCCATCGTCGACCGCCGGGACGATCGTGGAGTTGAAGGTCAAGGTCGGCGACAAGCTCAATCAGGGCACGGTGATTGCCACCGCCGAAAGCGAAGGCGGCGGCGATGCAAAGGTAAGCGAGGCCGCGAGCGGCTCCGCACCCGCGCCCGCCCCCGGACCCGCGCAAGGGGATGGTCCCGCACCCGCAGCGACGGCCCAGGCCCCTGCACCGACCGAAGCAAAGAGCAGTGGCCCCATCGAAGTCGTCGTGCCCGACATCGGTGATTTCGAGGACGTCGAAGTCATCGAGGTACTCGTGAAAGTCGGCGACACGATCGCGGCCGAGCAATCGCTGATCACGGTCGAGAGCGACAAGGCGTCGATGGAGATTCCTTCGTCGGCCGCGGGCGTCGTCAAGGAGATGAAGGTCAAGGTCGGCGACAAGATCAACAAGGGCAACGTCATCGCGATTGTCGAGGGGACGAGCACGGGAGCGGAGGCAGGCAAGCCGTCCGGCCCCGCATCGCCGCCTGCGGTACCGGCCACCGCGCAAGCGTCCGCAACGGCGCCTACACCGGCGCCGTCCGCCTCGACTCGGACTTCCGCGAAAACATCGGAATCGTCACCCTCCGCACCGGCCGCGGCAGTCGGCGACCAGACCATCGCGCATGCGAGCCCGTCGGTTCGCAAATACGCGCGCGAACTCGGCGTCGATCTCAATCTCGTCAAGGGCAGCGGGCCGAAGGAGCGCATCACGCAGGACGATGTGCGCGGCTTCGTCAAATCGGCGCTGGCGGGAGGCGCGGGCACGAAGACACAGGCTGCGGCGGCCGGAGGCAGCGGCTTCGGCGCTGGGTGGCCGTCTTGGCCGTCGCTCGATTTCTCGAAATTCGGAGCGACCGAAACCGTCGCGCTGTCGCGCATCAAGAAGATCAGCGGACCCAACCTCGCGCGCAACTGGGCCAGCATTCCGCACGTGACGCAGTTCGACGAAGCCGACATCACCGATCTCGAGGAATTTCGCAAGGCGACCAACGAGCGGCTGGCGAAGAAGGGCGACAAGGATGGCGTCAAGCTGACGATGCTGGCCTTCGTGATGAAGGCCTGCGTGGCCGCGTTGAAGCAGTTCCCGAACGTCAACAGCTCGCTCGATGCGGAAGGCGCGAACCTGATCGTCAAGAAGTATTTCCATCTGGGCTTCGCGGCGGACACGCCCAACGGCCTGGTCGTGCCGGTGATCCGCGATGTGGACAAAAAGGGCGTCAGCGATATCGCGAAGGAGACCGGCGAGCTCGCCGCGCAGGCGCGCGCCGGCAAGCTCGGGCCCACCGCGATGCAGGGCGCGAGCTTCACGATCTCTTCGCTGGGCGGCATCGGCGGCACGTTCTTCACGCCGATCATCAATGCACCGGAAGTCGCGATCCTCGGGCTGTCGAAGTCCGACTTCAAGCCGAAGTGGGACGGCAAGAGCTTCGAGCCGCGCCTGATGCTGCCGCTGTCGCTGTCGTACGACCACCGCGTGATCGATGGCGCGCAAGCCGCGCGCTTCACGACTTACCTTGCCGAGGTGCTGGCCGACATGCGCAGGGTGCTGTTGTGACGGCCGAGTTGAAGGTTCCCGACATCGGCGACTTCAAGGATGTCGAGGTCATCGAGATTCTCGTCAAGCCGGGCGACATCGTCGCCGTCGATCAATCGCTGATCACGATCGAGAGCGACAAGGCGTCGATGGAGATTCCCTCGTCGTCGGCGGGCACGATCGTGGCGTTGAAGGTCAAGGTCGGCGACAAGCTCAATCAGGGTTCGGTGATTGCGACGGTAGAGGCGGCGGAGGGCGAGGCCAAGAAGGATGCACCGGCGAGTGCCGCGCCCGCTGCGCCGCCGAAGAGCGCCACGCAGTCGCCGCCTGCCGCACCATCGCCTTCAGCGGCACTTCCCCCATCTGCTCCGCGCAGCGGCGCCGCGCCTGCAAGCTGGTCGGGCAAAGCCGACATCGAATGCCGGATGATGGTGCTCGGTTCCGGCCCCGGTGGTTACTCGGCCGCATTCCGCGCCGCCGATCTCGGCATGGATACGGTGTTTATCGAACGTTACGCCACGCTCGGCGGCGTGTGCCTGAACGTCGGCTGCATTCCATCGAAAGCACTGCTGCACGTGGCGGCGGTGATGGACGAGGCCGCGCACTTCGCCGACATCGGCGTGAGCTTCGCGCCGCCCGCGATCGATCTCGCAAAGCTGCGCGCGCACAAGGAGAAGGTGGTCGGCAAGTTGACCGGCGGGCTCGCCTCGATGGCGAAGATGCGCAAGGTCAACGTGGTAACCGGCGTCGGCGGTTTCCTCGACCCGCATCACATCGAAGTCGTCGCATCCGATGGCGCGAAGAAGGTCGTCAAGTTCGAGTACGCGATCATCGCCGCGGGTTCGCAGTCGGTGCGCCTGCCCTTCCTGCCCGGCGATCCGCGCATCGTCGATTCCACCGGTGCGCTCGAATTGCAGACGCAGCCCAGGAAGATGCTGGTGATCGGCGGCGGCATCATCGGCCTCGAGATGGGCACCGTGTATTCCACGCTCGGCGCAAGGCTCGACGTGGTCGAGATGCTCGACGGCCTGATGCAGGGCGCCGATCGCGACCTCGTCAAGGTCTGGCAGAAGATGAACGAGAAGCGCTTCGACAACGTGATGCTCAAGACCAAGACCGTCAAGGCCGAAGCGAAGAAGGACGGCATCCACGTGAGCTTCGAAGGCGAACAGGCGCCCAAGGAGCCGCAGCGTTACGACATGGTGCTGCAATCGGTCGGCCGATCGCCGAACGGCAAGAACATCGGAGCCGACAAGGCCGGCGTCGCGGTGACCGATCGCGGCTATATCGAGGTCGACAAGCAGATGCGAACCAACGTCGCGCACATCTTCGCGATCGGCGACATCGTCGGCCAGCCGATGCTTGCGCACAAGGCGGTGCACGAAGCGCATGTCGCGGCCGAAGCGGCATCGGGCGAGAAGAGTTTCTTCGATGCACGGGTGATCCCATCGGTGGCCTACACCGATCCTGAAATCGCGTGGGTGGGCGTGACCGAGGACGAGGCGAAGAAGGCGGGGCACAAGGTCGGCGTCGCGAAATTCCCCTGGGCCGCGTCGGGCCGCGCGATCGCCAACCTGCGCGACGAGGGCTTCACGAAACTGATCTTCGATCACGACACGCATCGCATCGTCGGCGGCGCGATCGTCGGTACGCATGCCGGCGACCTGATCAGCGAACTTGCGCTCGCCATCGAGATGGGTGCGGACGCGACCGACATCGGCAAGACCATCCATCCGCACCCGACGCTCGGCGAATCGGTCGGCATGGCCGCGGAACTCTATGAAGGCGTATGCACCGACCTGCCGCCCGTGAAGAAGAAGTGACCGGCTCGCGCACCAAGCGAGGTCCGGCGGGCCCTCGCTGATGCGAAATCCATCGAATCAAACCGCGCCGGATGTATCGGGCATGGCATCGGCCGGCGGCATGTCGGACGCGCTGCTGGCCTGGTATTTCGTGATCGTGTGGGGCTCGGGTTACCTCGCAACCAAACTCGGCCTGCAATACGCGGCGCCCTTCACGTTTCTCACGTTGCGCTTCGCGTTCGGCGTGGCGTGCATGCTGGTGCTGGTCGCGCTGCTCAGGCCGCGCTGGCCGGCCGACCGGCGCGAGTTCCTTCACATCGTGCTCGCGGGGGTGCTGATGCACGTCGGCAATCTCGGCGGCAGCCACTACGCGCAGTATTTCGGCATGTCGGCGGGCATCACCGCCTTGATCCTCGCGACGCAGCCCTTGTTGACGGCACTGATCGGGTCGGCATTCGTCGCGAACGAACGCTTGCTCGGACGTCAGTGGTTCGGCATCGCGACCGGCCTGGTCGGCGTCGCGCTGGTGGTCTGGCACAAGATCGACGTCGATGCCGCGTCGATCGGCAGCATCGTCGCGGTGGCGATCGCGCTCGTATCGATCACCATCGGCACGCTCTATCAACGGCGCTATTGTCCGCAGGTCGACCTGCGCAGCGCCGGATTGATTCAGTTCGCGATTGCGACCGTGTTGTTCGCCCCGCTCGCGTTCAGCGTCGAGGGCTTCGTCGTCGTGTGGGACTGGCGCCTCTTCGCGGCGATCGCATTCCTGGTCGTGTTCGCCTCGATCCTGGCCGTCAACGCGTTGCACACCTTGATGCGGCATGGCGCGGCCACGCGCGTGACGAGCCTGCTTTATCTGACGCCGATCGTCGCGGTGATCCTCGAATGGGGACTGTTCGGCGTCGTGCCGACGGCGCTGTCGGTGGTCGGCATCGGCATCACGTGTGCGGGCGTTGCTCTGGTGACCTGGCACCGCAAGACCGCGATCGCCGAAGTCGAGACCTGATATCGGCGCGCTGCCGCGGTCACCGATCGAGTCAGGGATCGCGCGCCGGCACGGCAGCCCGGGTGGATGCAACTTCGCGACGACGCTGCGCCTTGCGTCGCTTGCGCCATCGCATCAGCAGGCCCCGCCGCATCGTCGCGCCGGCCTCGGCGCGGCCCAGGCTCATCCCATGCGTCCATGCCCAGACATGCGCGCGCGCGCGGCGCACGCTGCGTCTGGCCGCATGCCAGGCCGGTTGCTGGTCGATCCAGAAATGGATGCGCGCGCTCCACACCATCATTCGCGCATGCAAACGCGCGAACCAGGGCATGCGCAACAGTTGCGGCTCGCACGTGACATAGATGCGAGCGACGATCGCAGTGCTGAGGACCTTGGCCGCGAACATCAGCGCGCAGCCGGTGATGAAATGGCCGGTCGCGATCATCCACAGACCCGCGATCTTGAACGGAAAGAGCAGCGTCATCGGCACGCACAGGATGATCAGCGCAACCATCGGCGGCACGCCGACGAGCACGTTCTCGATCCAGCGTACTGCGCGATGTCGGCTGAGCCAGACGAAGAAGTGCGTGAACGACTTCCAGAGCCATTCCTCGAACAGGAACAGCAGGGCGCCGGCGAACAGCAAGGTCGTGCGGATGCGCTTGCGTGACGAGCCGGCAGTGATCGACGAGGGTGAGTTCATGGGTGAACTGCTAGACTCGACACGCCCCGAGGCACACGATCCCGCGCACAGTCCGCGAGCCGGGCTTTCATCTGCATTTCCATCCGCATTTCCATCAATACGCGACCTGTCCCTTCCGCTCGATGAACACCGAAGAACAAAAGAAAGCCGCAGCCATCGCGGCCGTCGACTGGCTCGACGATCGACTTCATCACGACACGATACTCGGCGTGGGCACCGGTTCGACGGCCGATCATTTCATCGATCTCCTCGCGCCGCATCGCGCGCGCTTCGCCGGGGCGGTGGCGAGTTCGACGCGCAGCGCGGATCGTCTCGCGCGTCACGGCATTTCGGTATTCGACCTCAATGATGTCGCCGAGTTGCCGATCTACATCGACGGGGCCGACGAGATCACGGCGCAACTCGAGATGACCAAGGGCGGCGGAGGGGCGTTGACGCGCGAGAAGATCGTGGCGGCCGCGTCGTGCATGTTCGTGTGCATTGCGGACGCATCGAAGCGGGTCGGGCAGCTCGGCGCATTTCCGCTGCCGGTCGAAGTGATCCCGATGGCGCGTGCGCAGGTCGTTCGCGCGCTCGAACGCCTCGGCCGCGAGTGCGGCCTCGAGCATGAGGATGGGCGCGTGCAGCTGCGGGTGCGTCGTGCGGCCGATGGAGCGACTTCCATGACCGATAATGGCAATTGCATCGTCGACGTCAGCGGCTGGACCATCGCCGATCCGCGTGCCATCGAGGCGCGCATCGGGGCGATCGTAGGCGTGGTCGAGTCGGGACTGTTTGCATTGCGCGGCGCCGACCTGCTGTTGCTGGCGGGCGCCGATGGGGTCGAGTCGTTCGACGCCCAGGCATGAAGCCCGCGCGACATGCGGGTGGAATAGAAGCGAAACTGTCATTTGCCGCGCCTAGCCTTAGCCATTTGCCGCGAACCGGCGCATCGCCACGTGAATCGATAACCGCTCATGTCTGAACATACTTCCAAGCAATTCGATACCGAACTCGAATCGGTCCGTTCCAGCGTCCTGCGCATGGGCGGTCTGGTCGAGGAGCAGATCATGCGCGCAGTCGAGGCGTTGTCCTCGGGCGACATGCGCCTGATCGAAAACGTGGTGGAGGCCGACAAGCGCGTCAATCGCATGGAGGTCGAACTCGACGAGCGCTGCAGCCACATCATCGCGCGCCGTCAGCCCACCGCGGGCGACCTGCGCATGCTCATGACGGTCGTCAAGATGATCACCGACCTCGAGCGCATCGGCGACGAAGCCGAAAAGGTCGCCCGCATGGCGCGCCTGATTCACGAGGCAGAGCGCGCCCACATGCCCAAGGTCGAACTCGCGCACATCGCCGACACGGCCATCGAGATGCTGCGCAAGGCGCTCGATTCGTTCGCCAGGCTCGATCCGATCGCCGCCGCGCAAGTGGTTCGCGACGACCTCGCGCTCGACGACGAATACCGCGCGATCCTGCGTCAGCTCATCACTTTCATGATCGAGGATCCGCGCACCATCTCGCGCTCGATCGAGATCCTGTTCATCGTCAAGGCGCTCGAGCGGATCGGCGACCACGCGAAGAACATGTGCGAGTACACGGTCTACATGGTCAAGGGTCGCGACGTTCGTCACATCGGCGTGGACGACCTCGAGCGCGAAGCAGCCGAGTAGCCAAGCGCGAGCGCGCTCCAGGCGCGCTACGAATTCGCCGGCGGCACATACCCGGCGGCGGTGTCGGCACCCTCACCGAAAAAATGACGCTCCATCTGCGTGGCGAGATACTTCCGCGCGCGCGTATCGGCCAGGTTCAGGCGGTTCTCGTTGACGAGCATGGTCTGCTGCTTCAACCACCCCGCCCAGGCCTCCTTCGAAACGTTCTCGTAGATGCGCTGCCCGAGCGGTCCCGGGTAGGGCGGAAAATCGAGGCCTTCCGCTTCGTGGCCAAGCTTGATGCACTGAACGGTTCTGCTCATTGGAACTATCCTCTGTAAACTGTCGCGTCGATTCTACTGCGCGTCGCGCGTTCCCCGGGATCACGGCCTGAAACGGAGCCCGGCCACGCGCAGTTTGGACGACGACGCAATCATCATTGGAAGGTGCGGATGCCCGACCGGGAAGTGCTCAGCAAACCGAAAGCGAAACGACGACCCCGGGCGCGGACCATCGTCGCGCATGGCACCGAGGGCACGCCGGCGGACGCCGAGGATCTCGAAAGTCGCGCGCGCGATCTGAAGACGATCGAGCGCGAGAAGGAGCGCCTGTCGCATGAATTGCACGACGGCCTGGGTCAGCATCTGACCGGCATCGCCTTCCTGGCCAAGGCGCTCGCCAATCGTCTCGAAGCGCGCAGCGCGCCCGAAACCGACGACGCGCAACAGATCGCTGCGCTGACCAACCAGGCGATCTCGAATACGCGCGCCCTCGCGCGGGGTCTGCGTCCGGTCGGCCCCGAAGACAATTCTTTCGCGTTCGCATTGTCGGTGTTGACGCGCGACGTATCGACCATCTACGGCATCGATTGCAGCTTCAATGCCGACGGCACGATACCCGTCGCCAGCCGCATGGCGGCCCATCATCTGTACCGGATCGCCCAGGAAGCCGTGCACAATGCGGTCAAGCACGGTTCCGGTCAGAGAATTCTCGTGGACCTGCGCGAAGACGAAAACAGCATCGTTCTCACCATTTCCAATCGCGGCAAACTTGCCGACGCGATCGAAGCAGCAGATGGCATCGGCATTGCGAGCATGCGCAATCGCGCCAAGCTGCTTGGGGCGAGCCTCGAGGTCTCGCAGGTGGGCAAGGAGGTCTCGGTTCGTGTGGCACTCGACAAAGACGCGGCGCAGACGCTGCGCGAACAAGGAAAACCTTTATGACTGATTCAACCTCCACCATCGGCCAGCTTCCGGTCAAGGCGCGCATCCTGATCGTCGACGATCACACCATCGTGCGGCAGGGGATTGCGCAGCTCGTGAACCGCGAACCCGACCTCGATGTGTGCGTGGAGGCGGGCGACGCCGACTCGGCGGTTGCCGTCCTGCGCGAGACCGCAGTGGATCTGGCGATCGTCGACATCTCCTTGCCGGGCACGTCGGGGATCGAACTGGTCAAGCTGATTCGCGACTCGCATCCGCAACTGCCGGTGCTGGTGATGAGCATGCACGACGAGGCGCTGTATTCGGATCGCGCGTTTCGCGCGGGAGCCAAGGGCTATGTGATGAAGCAGGAGGCGACCGAGAAATTGCTCGCCGCGATCCGCAAGATCCTCAACGGCGGCGTGTATGTCAGCGACCGCATGCAGACGGTGATGGTCCAGCGTTTTCTGAACAGCGGTGTCGACGAGACCGTGTCGTTCATCGACAACCTGACCGATCGCGAATTCGAAATCCTGCGCATGATCGGCCAGGGCCTCACGGTCGCCGAGATCGCCGACAAGCTGGGCCGCAGCGCCAAGACGGTCGAGGCACATCGCGCCAATCTGCGCGAGAAGCTCGGATTGAAGCGGGCTGCCGAGTTGGCGAGGTTCGCGACGCAGTGGGTCGAGCGGGGCAACTGAAGAATTGCCGAGCCACTGCAAGGCCGAGAAGTCGGATAAGCGCAGGGGTATGTGCGGGGTCAACTTAGGGGAGTGATCGATGGGACGCGATTCAATCAGATCGAGAGCGTGCATGTCCGCAGCATTCGCGGCATTCGCTGCCGCGTGCCTGCTCGCGGGTGCCATGCCCGTTCAGGCGGCCGATGACGTGCAGGTGCTTCCGAAGGTCACGGTGACGGGCACTCGAAATCCGGGCGCGACCCCGACCGAGGCGGCGTATGCCGATGCGGTGTTCAAGCGACTGAACAAGGGCAGTCGCTACCCGACCGGCCGTCAGGCCAGTGAGGAGCGCCCGAGCGGCACGACGACGGTCTGGTTCGAACTGCAGAGAAACGGCAAGGTCGCCGGCCGCGGCGTCGAGAAGACATCGGGTTCACAGCTGCTGGATCAGATGGCCGTCGAGTTGGTCGCGCGCCAAAAGTACCCGGCGCTGCCGCAGGACGGCTTCACCGAAGGTGCGAAGCATCGTTTCGTGGTGAGCTATCAGTTCGAAGGCAATGCGGCCGGGATGCCATCGAAGACCAAGACTGCCAAGCCGTGAGGCGAGGGCGCTGCCCGCCTTGTCGCACATACAAGGCGGCACGCGTCAGATCTTCTTGACGAGCACCTGGCTTCGACGCGACCAGTTGTACATGCGCTGCCGGTCGCGCGGCAGCACATCGAGCGACGCGACGGTGAAGCCGCGCTTGAGGAACCAGTGCGCAGTGCGGGTCGTGAGCACGAAAAGCCGCTCGATGCCCACCGCGCGGGCGCGCTGTTCGATGCGCTTCATCAGCTTCTCGCCGTCGCCCATGCCCTGGGCTTCCGGATCGACCGTCAGGCACGCGAGCTCGCCCATCTTTTCCTGGGGGAACGGGTAGAGCGCCGCGCAGCCGAACAGGCGGCCATCGTGGTCGATCACGCTGAAGTAGTCGATCTCGCGTTCGATGCGCGTGCGCCCGCGCTTGACCAGCGTGCCGTCGGCTTCGAGCGGTTCGATCAGTTTGAGGATGCTGCCGACGTCGTCGATGGTGGCTTCGCGCAGCTCTTCGAGATCGTCGTCGGCGATCATCGTGCCCACGCCGTCGTGCGTGAAGATCTCGAGCAGCGCGCCGCCGTCCAGTGCGAACGGAACCAGATGGGCGCGCGGTACGCCGTTCTTGATCGCCCGCAGCGCATGCCGAAGGTAGAACGCCATCGGCTCGGGCAACGTGCCCGAAGCGAACAGCTTGTCGGCGGCCTCTTCGGACAACTCGCGAATCAGATGACCATCGGCATCGAGCAGGCCGGGCGCATCGGTGAGGAAGATGATCTTCTCGGCGTGGATCGCCGAGGCCACGCTCGAGGCCACGTCCTCCATGTCGAGGTTGAACGCCTCGCCGGTAGGCGAGAAGCCGAGCGGGGAAAGCAGCACCACCGCGCGCGTGTTGAGCGCGAGGTCGATCATTTCGGCCGAGACCTTGCGTACGGCACCGGTGTGCTGGAAGTCCACGCCGTCGATCACGCCGAGCGGACGCGCGGTGATGAAGTTGCCCGACAAGATCTTGATGTCGGCGTTGGCCATGGGTGTGTTGGCCAGGCCTTGCGAGAACGCGGCTTCGATGTCGAGGCGGATTTCGCCGTTCGCTTCCTTGGCGCATTCGAGCGCGGCCGTGTCGGTGATGCGCACGTCGTTCTGGAAGCGAGATTCGACCTGACGCAGCCGCAACTGTTCTTCGATCTGCGGACGCGAGCCGTGCACGACGACGATGCGGATGCCGAGCGCGCGCAGCAGCGCGAGGTCTTCGCAGATGCGCGCCAGGCGGCCTGCGGCCACGGCTTCGCCGCTGACCGCGACCACGAAGCTCTTGCGCTTGAACGCGTGAACGTAGGGCGCCACCGCACGGAACCACGCGACGAACTGTGCGCGATGAAGGCTGTCGCCAAGCTCGCCGTCGAGTACCGCGTCGGCTTCGTCTTCGCTGGTCGCCAGCGGGATCGAGTCGAGCAGAGCGCGCGCCTGGCTGGTCGGCTCCGGCTCTTCGAGCTTGGGAGCGAAATCGGTGCGAGTGTCCGGGCTGTTCATGCCGATCATTATAATGAGCGCCCCTCGATGAACGCCTAGCGAATCAATGTCGCGCAATGCCGCGCGTCGCATCCGAAACACGGTTGCCTGCGCACTCCAGCTCGTTGGCCTCTCGCACGCCCACCTTCAGTCCCTCACGATTGCCGAGTCCCGCATCCGATCGTCCGCCGCGTCAACCACGGCGTAGTCCGCGTTCGCCCGCTTCAACGCAGGCATCCGACGCTCGCACCCCGCGCGATGCGAGGTCCGCGCCCGCAAATCCGATCGGTGCGATCGACTTCCCCGAGGAGTTGCCGGTCTCGTTGCGCAGGGACGAGATCGCCGACGCGATACGCCGACATCAGGTCGTGATCGTCAGTGGCGAAACCGGCTCCGGCAAGACCACGCAACTGCCGAAGATCTGTCTCTCGCTCGGGCGCGGCCGCGGGGCAGGCGGAACGGGCCTGATCGGGCACACCCAACCGCGACGACTTGCGGCGACAGCCACCGCGCGACGCATCGCCGAGGAATTGCATTCGCCGCTGGGCGAGTACGTCGGATTCAAGATCCGCTTCAACGATCGGCTGTCGCCCGGCGCATCGGTCAAGCTGATGACCGACGGCATCCTGCTGGCCGAGACGCAGAGCGATCCAATGCTGTCGGCCTACGACACCATCATCATCGACGAGGCGCACGAGCGCAGCCTCAACATCGATTTCCTGCTCGGCTATCTCAAGGGGTTGTTGCCGAGGCGACCCGATCTCAAGCTGATCGTGACTTCGGCCACCATCGATGCGGCGCGCTTCGCGCGGCACTTCGGCAGCGACGATCATCCTGCTCCGGTGATCGAAGTCTCGGGCCGCCTCTATCCGGTCGAGCTTCGTTATCGACCGGTGTTCGATGACGAAGCCGCCGGCTCGAGCAAGCGCGGTGAGAAGTCGGAAAAGCGCGACCTGTCCTCGGCCGCCGAGCGGACCATCGTCGATGCGATCGTCGATGCGGTCGATGAACTCGCGCGCCTCGGCCCGGGTGACGTGCTGGTGTTTCTTCCCGGCGAGCGCGAGATCCGCGAAGCGGCCACGGTATTGCGCGGCCATCATCCGCCGCATACCGAGATCCTCCCGCTGTTCGCACGCCTGTCGGCCGAAGAGCAGGAGCGCGTCTTCAAGCCCTCCAACGCGCGCCGCATCGTGCTGGCGACCAACGTCGCCGAAACCTCGCTGACCGTGCCCGGCATTCGCTACGTGGTCGATACCGGACGCGCGCGCGTCAAGCGCTACAGCTATCGCAACAAGGTCGAACAGTTGCGCACCGAGGCGATCAGCCGCGCGGCGGCGAACCAGCGCGCGGGTCGATGCGGTCGCGTCGCCGCGGGCGTCTGTATCCGTCTCTACGACGAGCTCGATTTCGACACCAGGCCTCCATTCACCGAACCCGAGATCCTGCGTTCCTCGCTGGCCGGCGTGATCCTGCGCATGAAGACGCTGCGTCTGGGCGAGATCGAAGAATTCCCGTTCATCGAGCCGCCGCTGCCGCGCGCGATCACCGATGGCTATCAACTGCTGACCGAACTCGGCGCGCTCGACGAGTCGCAGGCGCTGACGACGATCGGCCGCGAGCTCGGCAAGCTCCCGCTCGATCCGCGCATCGCCCGCATGATCGTGGCCGCGCGCGAACACGATTGCATGAGCGAGATGCTGGTGCTGGCGAGCGCGCTGTCCATCCAGGACCCGCGCGACCGGCCGCTCGAGGCGCGCGAGGCAGCCGACGAGGCGCATCGCCTCTTCCTCGACGAGCGCTCTGATTTTCTTTCCGACCTCAAGCTGTGGACCTGGTACGCGGCCGCGGCCGACGGGTTGGGTAACCGCGCGACCGAACACAGGAAGAGTCAACGGCAGCTACGCGACCTGTGTCGCACGCGCTTCATCTCTCCGATGCGCATGCGTGAGTGGCGCGACGTGCATCATCAGCTTGCGACCACGGTCGCCGAGCATCAGTGGCGTCTGAACGCCTCGCCCGCGACCTATGAGCAGATCCACAAGGCTCTGCTCGCGGGTTTGCTCGGCAATATCGGCGCCAAGACCGACGACGACCCCCAGTATCTGGGTGCGCGCGGCATACGCTTCACGATCTGGCCCGGCTCGGCGCTGGCGAAGAAAAGTCCAACGGGATCGGGCAAGGCGCGTTGGGTGATGGCCGCCGAACTGGTCGAGACGCAGCGCCTGCATGCGCGCAAGGTCGCACGCATCGAACCCGAATGGATCGAAGCGGTCGGTGCGCATCTGCTGAAGACCTCGCACGGCGATCCGCATACGGAGAAGAAGCCCGCGGCGGTGATCGTGTTCGAGCGCGGCACGGTCTATGGCCTGACGATCTACGGTCAACGCCGCGTCGATTACGCGCGCTTCGATGCGCCGCGCGCGCGCGACATCTTCCTGCGCGAAGGCCTGGTCGAAGCGATGCTTCATCGCGACAGTGCGCAGACGTCGCCGTTCGAGGCGCGCGACGCCGCAACCGTCCGCATGCTCGCGCACAACCGCAAGCAGATCGCGGCGGTCGAAGAACTCGAGCACAAGACGCGGCGACCCGACGTGCTGGTCGATGCCGAATTGCTGGTCGCGTTCTGCGATGCGCGCGTTCCCACCCAGGTCGCGAGCGGGCATGCGTTCGAGACCTGGTATCGCGACGCTGCAAGGCGCGAGCCGCGTCTCCTCTATCTCGACCGCGACGAACTGATGCGGCACGAGGCCGCGGACGCGAAGAGCGATGCCTTCCCGAAGACGCTGGCGACCGGCGGCGTTACGTTCGCGCTCGACTATCGATTCGATCCGGGTTCGCCGCGCGACGGCGTGACGATGACGGTGCCGCTCTATGCGCTCAACGTCGTCGATGGTGAACGCTGCGAGTGGCTGGTGCCGGGCATGTTGAAGGACAAGGCGCAGTTGCTGGTCAAGTCGCTGCCACAGAAGCTGCGGCGGCATTGCGTGCCATTGCCCGAGTACGCGCAGGGATTCACGGAACGGCAAGAGCCCGCGGGCTCGCTGACAGGCTCGCTGACAGCGGCGTTGATCGCCGATCTGCGCGAGCAGCGCGGCATCGTCGCGCTGGCGAGCGACTTCAAGGACGAGGCGGTGCCCGCGCATCTGACGATGAACTTTCGCGTCGTCGATGAGCACGGCCGTCAACTGGGGATGGGTCGCAATCTCGCGGCCCTGCGCGCCGAGCTCGGGCAGCAGGCGAAGCGGCAATTCAAGGAGGCGTTCTCGCGCGTGGGCGCCGTCGTCTCGGCACCTGCCGGGGCCGAAGCGGCGAAGACCGATGGCGCGCAGACCAAGGATGCGTCGCCGCTCGGCTCGATCGATGCCGCGGCGGTCGCCGGCGCGGGCAACGAGCATCTGACCGACTGGACCTTCGGCGCGCTGCCCGAGTTGATGGAAGTCAAGCGTGGCGGGCAGCCGCTGATCGGCTATCCGGCCCTGGTCGATCGTCGGAGCCACGCCGTGCTCGAGGTGTTCGACGATCCACAGGAAGCCGCGCGCGCGCATCGGCTCGGCGTCGCGCGGCTGTTTCGCTTGCAGCTGGCCGAGCAGCTTCGCTATCTGGAGAAGAACCTGCCCGCGATGACCAGGATGGCGATGCAGTTCATGGCGCTGGGCAGCGCCGATGAATTGCGCGACCAGATCGTCGCCGCCGCGATCGAGCGCGCATGCCTGGACCATCCCCTGCCGACCGATGCGTCATCGTTCGCGGCGAAGAAACAGGATGCGAAAAGCCGTGTCGTCCTGCTCGCCAATGAAACCTCGCGGACCGTTGCCGCGATCCTCGACGCCTATCAGGCGCTCGCGAAGAAGCTCTCGTCGCTCAAGGCGCATCCGGCGACGGCAGCGGACGTCGAGGCGCAACTCGCCGCGCTCATCAACCCGCGCTTCGTGACCGCGACACCGGTCGAGCAGCTTTCGCACCTGCCGCGCTACCTGAAGGCGATCGCGCTGCGCATCGACAAGCTGGCGGCCGATCCGCAGCGCGACGCGGCACGCATGGCCGAGATGGCGCCGTTGCTCAAGAGCTGGCAAAGGGCGCATGCCGCGCGCAAGGGCGCGCACGACTCCGCCCTCGAAAGTTTCCGCTGGCTGCTCGAAGAGCTGCGGGTCGCGCTGTTCGCCCAGGAGCTGCGCACGCCGATGCCGGTCTCTGTCAAGCGGCTGCAGAAGATCTGGGGCGGTCAGCAACGCTAGAGTCGGATGGCACGCGCGGTCATCGCGATCGCCGCTTCGCGCGTTGTGCATGAGCCGCCGTGCGTCGGTCGGTGCGCGCCTTCGATCGCGCGCTTGCCAATTCGGCCGCCAATTCGGGCGGCAATCCGCATCGCGCCCCATACAATTTGCCCATGCATTCCTCCATCTCCTGTCGACTGATTCGCCGTTTCCTGGCCGCCACCCTGCTATGCGGTGCGGTCTTGCCGATCGTGGCATCCGCTGCCGAAGACCGTGTACTCGTCGTCCTGAACAGCGGCGATGCGACGATCTCGATCCTCGACCCGATCTCGCTGAAGACCTTGCGCACGATCGACACCGGCAAGGAACCGCATCACCTGATGGCGACGCCCGACGGCAAGGAAGTCATCATCGCGAGTTCGGCGGGCAGCAGCCTGATGTTCCTGGACAGCAAGTCGGGCAACGTGCAGCGGGTCGTACGGGGCATCGACGATCCTTATCAACTGGCGTTCTCGCCGGATCGCAAGTGGTTCGCCGTGACTTGCCTGCGCTTGAATCGGGTCGATATCTACGAAGCCGACACGTTCAAGCTGGTCAAGCGAATTCCGCTCGCCAAGTTTCCGAGTCACCTGGTCTTCTCGGGCGACAGCTCGATGGTGTTCGTGACCTTGCAGGGCTCCGACGAAATCGCTGCGATCGAGGTCAAGACGCAGATCGTCAAGTGGACGATGAAGGTCGGCAAGTTGCCTGCCGGCATCTGGCTGACGCCCGACGACAAGCAACTGATGGTCGGCATCATGGGCGAGAACTATGTGGACGTGATCGACTGGCGCACGCAGAAGTCGGTTGCGCATGTCGTGACCGGCAGGGGCGCGCACAACTTTCTGCCGATGGGAGACAAGCGTCGCGTGCTGGTTTCCAACCGGGTCGAGAACACCGTCTCGATCGTCGACATGAGCACGTGGACCAAGCTCGCCGACATCAAGGTGCCGGGCGGCCCGGACTGCATGGAATTGACGGCGGATGGCAAGACGCTCTATGTGACCTCGCGATGGATCAAGCAGGTCACCGTCGTCGATGTCGCGCGCGGCGCCGTGATCGCGCAGGCGACGGTGGGCCGATCGCCGCACGGCATCTATTTCGACAGCCATGCGGCGCGCCAGTGACGCTTCGATAGAGACCGCACGGCGTTTGGCTTCACGTGTCGTCGCGCGGTCCGCGGTATGTATCGTTGCCGTCGCGTACCTGCTGCCCGCGTCTGCTGCCGCGTCGGGCACGTGCGCTGATGGTCGCGAACCGATCTACCTCACCTTCGATACCGGCAGCCAGAGCCAGGCGATGCTGATTCACGACGTGTTGAAGAAGTACCAGGTCCACGCGACCTTCTTTCTCGCGAACGAGAAGACGGTGCGCGGCGATTGGTCGCTAGCTCCGTCGTGGGCCTCGTACTGGAAAATGCTGGCGAGCGAAGGCCATGCCTTCGGAACGCATACCTTCGACCATGTCTATTACCGCGGCGATATCGATGGAGGTTCGGGCTCCCGTGAAGTCAAGGTCAGCCCGCAATTCGGTACACGTGCGGGGCAGGCAATGAACTGGGACTCGGCGCAGTACTGCGCCGAACTCGACCGCGTGGCGCAACGGTTCAAGGAGCTCACCGGCCAGCGCCTCGACGCGTTCTGGCGCGCGCCCGGCGGCAAGACCTCGCCGCGCTTGATCGGCTTCGGGCGCTCGTGCGGCTATCGCCACTTCGGCTGGAGTGCCGCGGGCTTTCTCGGCGACGAGTTGCCGAGCGACCGCTATCCGAATGCGGTGCTGCTCGAACGCGCACTGCGCACGCTCAAGGCGGGCGACATCGTGATGGCGCATCTGGGCATCTGGTCCCGCAAGGTTCCGCTCGCGCCCATCCTCGACCCGTTGATCGCGGGGCTCGTGGCACAAGGCCATTGCTTCGCGACCTTGCGCGAATACCCGCGTGAACGCGGACTCGAGCCCACGCGCGGACACGCGTCATGAGCGACATCGCCACGCTCGTCGCGCAAGCGTTCAACGCCGCGCTGGGATGGCTGTTCCAGTCCCTGGTGGAACCGCTGCTGTTTCGTTTCGACGGCGCGGGCGTGCTGGAACAAGCCTACGACGGCACCGAATTCTTCCTGCTCGGCGTGCTGCAGGTCGCCATCCTCTACGCGATCCTGCGTCCGCTCGAAGCCTGGATACCGGCCGAACGCTGGGCCGACAGGCGCGCGGTCCGCGTCGATGTCCTCTACACCTTGCTGCATCGGCTCGGTGTGTTCTCGCTCCTCGTCTTCTTCGTGCTCGATCCGCTGTTCGATGAGGTCGCGGGCACGCTGCGGCTGAAGGGCATTTCCAATTTCAATCTCGACGACCTCTGGCCGGGAGTGACGTCGATCCCGATCGTCGCCTTCGGCCTGTACCTGATCGTCCTCGACTTCGCGAGTTACTGGGTGCACCGCGCTCAGCATCGCTTTCGCTGGTGGTGGGGCCTGCACAGCCTGCATCACAGCCAGATGCAGATGTCGTTCTGGGCCGACGATCGCAATCATCTGCTCGACGACCTGATCCGCGACGCGATCTTCGCGTTGATCGCGGTGGTGATCGGCGTGCAGCCCGGACAGTTCGTGTTGCTCGTGATCGCCACGCGCAGCCTCGAAAGCTTCCAGCATGCGAACGTGCGCCTCTCGTTCGGACGATGGGGCGAGTATCTGCTGGTCTCCCCGCACTTTCATCGACGTCATCACGCGATCGGCGACGGTCACGAGGGGGTCTATCGCGGCTGCAACTTCGCGGTGCTGTTTCCGATCTGGGACAGCTTGTTCGGCACCAGCAATCGCGAGGCGGGCTATCCTGCGACCGGCATCCGCGATCAACTCGCGAACGGCGCAGAGTCCGGTCGCAACTACGGCCACGGGTTCTGGTCGCAACAGTGGCTGGGGCTTCAGCGCATGATTCGGGGCTGACGCCGATCGCGCCGCACGCGGCCCGATCGTTTTCGGTCGCGCATTGAATCCACACTGGACTGTCTTCATGAACGACATCGCCCGCGCGCTCGGTCGCGCCCTCGTCAGTCAATTCCATCCGCGCATGTTGTGGCTGGCGATCTGGCCGTTTCTGGTCGCGCTCGTGTTCTGGGGTGCGCTCGGATTCTTCTTTCGCGGACCGGCGATCGATGCGATCGCCGGCTTCGCGAGTCAGTCGGTACTCGGCTCGTGGGTCGATGCGAGCTTCGGCTGGTTCGGCATCTCGGGCGGACTGGCCGTGCTCGCGTCGCTCGTGTACATCGCGCTGGTGTTCGCGTTGATGGTGCTGACCGCCTTGCTGATCATCGCGACCGTTGCGATGCCGACCGTGGTCGAGCACGTCGCGAGCCGCGACTATCCCACCCTCGCGCGCAAGAACGGCGGTACCTATATCGGCAGCCTCGGCAACGCGCTGTGGATCAGTCTGGTCTTCGTGATCGGCTTCGTGCTGACGATTCCGCTGTGGCTGTTCGCGCCGCTGGCGTTGATCGTGCCGCTGCTGTGGTGGGGTTGGGCGACCGCGCGCATGTTCCGCTATGACGCGCTGGTGATCCACGCCAGCGGCGAAGAGCGGGCCACCTTGTTCTCGCGGCATGGCAAGGCGTTCTTCGCGATCGGCACTACCGTCAGCCTGCTCAATTTCGTGCCGCCGCTTTTCTTTCTCGTGCCCATCCTCGGCGGCCTCGCGTTCACGCACTACGGACTGCGCGCGCTCGAACGACTGCGTGCGGAACGCGGCGAGATTGCGGATGTCGTCGGCGTCGCGCGAGGCGTCGCCCGCGGCGATGTTCGCAGCGAACGCGGGAGCGTCGTTTGAAACGTTTCGGCATCGTGATCGTCGGCGATGAAATTCTTTCGGGTCGCCGCGCCGACAAGCATCTCTCCAAGGTCATCGAGCTGTTGTCGGCGCGAGGCTTGCAGCTCTCGTGGGCGCAATACGCGGGTGACGATCGCGCGGCCATCATCGATGTGCTCGAGCGCACCTTCGCAAGCGACGATGTGGTCTTCGTCACCGGCGGCATTGGTGCGACGCCCGACGATCAGACCCGTCAGGCCGCGGCGCAGGCATTGGGTGTCGAGATCGCACCGCATGCCGAGGCCGAGCAGCTGATCCAGGCGCGCATAGCCAGGATGAACGCGGAAGCCGGCACGGTGCCCCTGCCGCTCGATTCGCCCGAGCACAGGCAGCGCATGCGCATGGGCGAGTTTCCCGTGGGCGCGGCGATCATTCCGAATCCGTACAACCAGATCCCCGGCTTCTTCATTGGGCAGCACTACTTCGTGCCGGGGTTTCCGGTGATGGCGTGGCCGATGCTCGAATGGGTGCTCGACACGCGATATGCCGAACTCTTTCATCATGCCCCGCGCGCCGAGCGTTCGGTGCTGGTGTTCGATACACCCGAGTCCCGGGTCACGCCGCTGATGGAGCGCATCGAAGCGGACTTCGACGGCATCAAGGTGTTCAGCCTGCCGTCGGTGGGCGATGCGACCGCATCGGACAGCGACGACGCGCGCATCGCGATGCGCGCGAACCGCCACATCGAACTGGGCGTGAAGGGTGCCAGCGATCGGGTGGATGCGGCGTTCGCGGCGCTCGAGGCAGGGCTCGCACAACTCGACGCGCCCTTCGTGCGCGCGGACGATGCGTCGTGAATGATTGTGTGGAAGACGAGCGCGCTGTGCTGGTGCTCTTCTCGGGCGGGCAGGACTCCACCACCTGCCTCGCGTGGGCGCTGGAACGCTACCCGCACGTCGAGACGATAGGTTTCGATTACGGCCAGCGCCATGCGATCGAGATGACGTGTCGCGTGCCGATCCGCGACGCGATGAGAGCGCTCTCATCGCGATGGAATGCGAGGCTGGGCGACGATCACGTGGTCGATGCGTCGATGATCAACACGGTCGGCGCGACCGCACTGACCAGCGACGCCGCCATCGAGTTCGATGCCGAAGGCTTGCCGACCACCTTCGTACCCGGCCGCAATCTGTTGTTCCTGATCCTCGCGGCCGCGCTGGCGACGCGCCGCAAACTGACGGTGCTCGTCGGAGGCATGTGCGAAACGGACTTTTCCGGCTATCCCGATTGCCGCGACGACACGATCAAGGCGATGCAGGTGGCACTGAATCTGGGAATGAATCGCCGCTTCGCACTGGAAACGCCCCTGATGTGGCGAGACAAGGCGGCGACCTGGAAGCTGGCCGAAGAGCTCGGAGGCAGTACCTTTGTCGATTTGATCCGCGAGCAAACGCATACCTGCTATCTCGGCGATCGACTCACGCGCCACGTGTGGGGCGTGGGCTGCGGATCATGTCCCGCGTGTCTGCTGCGGGCCAGGGGCTACGACGCGTACCGAGGAAACGCAAGCGGCATGGCCTGACATCGGGCACGCCCGACACGAACGAAAAAAAGCCCGAACCGATCAGGGTCCGGGCTTTGAAAGGCATGCCGTTCCGTAGGAAGCGAGCAATGCCGAGGAGACATCGGTGGTGAGGCGCGCTGCGCCACACCGAAACTTATGCCTGCGCCATCTAATACGTGATCGATTGCGAGGAACGCCTGTCGAACCTAGAAGCAGAAAGCGTGCCCAGTTTTTTGACCGGGCACTGATGGTCGAGCTCAGGCCTTCTTCGAACGTGCTGCGTTGCTGGCTTGCGAAGCGGTCTTGACCGCTGCGTTGGTCGCGGCGGTGACATTGGCTTCGGTCATTTCAACAGCTTGCTTGCTGGCTTTCGACAGGCTGTCGTAAGCCGAGTTGGCCGCTGCAAGAGCCGACTTCATCATCGCGACCGCGGTTTCCGATCCAGCCGGGGCGTTCTTCGAAGCCGAGTCAATCAACGACATGAACTTCGAATTCGCTTCTGCGAGTTGGCCTTCGGCGACCTTGACGAACTCGGCTTGCGTCGAGCTGGCGATGTCGTACATCAGGCGCGAATAGGCGACGGCCTTTTCGGCGGCCGGCTGGAGTTGCTGCGCATTCCAGTTCAACAGTTCCTGCGGATCCTTGACCGACAGCATCTGACGGACCTTGTCAGCCGAGTCCTGCATGTTGGCCTTGGCCACGTTGAGGTTCAGCGTGACGACTTTCTCGACGCCTTCGAACGCGGTTTGCGACAATGCGAACAGGGTCTCGAGATTGGACTGATAGGCGGCGGCCAGTTGCTGGGGATTGATGGTGTTGTTCAGTGTGGTCATTGAAGGCTCCTCGATGGATGATCGGAATAGGTTTGATGCGGTCCGGCAGACAGCGTTGCTTACGACGATGCGAACAGAACCTGAAATTGGCGATCGGCATTCACGACCTGCTCCCGCCTGTACTGCTCTGTATGTTGCAACGCAACAATTACCATTGTATGGGTAGAACAATCAAAGTCAAGGATTTTTTTGCGCAATGCATGATGACCGTTGCGCACCCCGCGCAATGAAGGCGTTCTACACCGACCAGTACGTGCTGCCGCTGCCTGAGGGCCATCGCTTCCCGATGCGTAAATATCGCCTCACGCGTGACTATGCGTGCGCGCGCGTCCCTGCTCTCGAACTTGTGGCGCCGCCGGCCGCGTCGCGTGAGGAACTGGCTCTCGCGCATACCGAAGCCTATGTCGATACGGTATTGAACGGCACGCTCTCGCCGCGCGAACAACGTGAGATCGGTTTCCCGTGGTCACCGGCGATGGTCGAGCGCTCGCGGCGATCGGTCGGGGCAACCATCGCCGCAAGTCGCGCCGCAAGCGTCGAAGGCATCGCCGTCAATCTCGCCGGTGGGACGCATCACGCGTATGCCGACAAGGGCAGCGGCTTTTGCGTGTTCAACGATGTAGCCGTCGCAACGCGGCTGATGCATCGCGAGCAACGCATCGCAGGACAAGCGCTCACGCCGGTCGCGATCATCGATCTCGACGTCCATCAGGGCAACGGCACCGCGTCCATCCTTGCCGACGATGCGCAGGTCTTCACGCTGTCGCTGCATGGCGAGAAGAACTTTCCGTTTCGAAAGGAAGCGAGCGATCTCGATGTCGGGTTACCCGACGGCTGTGACGACGCGACCTATCTGCGTGCGCTATCGGATGCGCTCGACGCCATGCTCTCGCGCTTCACGCCGGGTTTCGTGTTCTATCTCGCGGGGGCGGACCCTTATGGCGGCGATCGCCTCGGGCGGCTTGCGCTAAGTGCCGCAGGTCTGGCAGCGCGCGATCGACGCGTATTCCAATTCACGCGCGAACGTATGCAAGGGCAAATGCAGGAACCAACCCGAGAGCGCGACCTGCCTATCGTCGTCATGATGGCGGGAGGATATGGGCGCGTGATCGAGGAAACCTGCGCGATCCATGCGGAGACCATCGCGATCGCGGCGCAGTTTGCAAAAACGTTCGACACGCGCGCGACCGATGCCTTCAACCATTGATCTTCATGTCCTCACCGCCATCGACAACTGCTCCCGTACCCGTTCCCATCCACGAGGCGCCTCCGAGCGCGTGGATCGCTGCGATGCCCGCGGTCTTCGTGCTGATCTGGAGTTCGGGTTTCGTCGTCGCGAAATTCGGCCTGCCGTTCGCCACGCCCCTGTGGTTCCTGGTCCTGCGCTTCGCGCTCGTGATCGCGCTGTTGCTGTTGATGTTGCCGTTCATGCATGTGACCTGGCCGAGCGCGGCGCAGTTCCGGCACATCGCCGTTGCCGGTGTGCTGTTGCAGGCCGGCTATCTGGGTGGCGTGTGGTGCGCGATCGATGTGGGCATGCCCGCAGGACTCGCGGCCTTGATCGTGGGCCTGCAGCCCATCCTCACGGCCTTCGTCGCACGCGCGATCGGCGAGCGGGTCAGCGCGCGCCAATGGGCAGGCTTCGCCTTGGGTTTCGCGGGCGTGAGCCTGGTCGTGGCCAACAAGATCGCGGTGATCGCATTGCCGTTATCAAGCATCGTGTTCGCGGTGGTCGCCCTGTTGTCCATCACCATCGGCACGCTCTACCAGAAGAAGAAATGCCCGAGCTTCGACCTGCGCGCGGGCAGCCTGATCCAGTTCACCGCATCGATCGCGATCGCCTTGCCGCTGGCGTTGATCTTCGAGCACTGGTCGACGCGCTTCACGCCGCAATTCATCGGTGCGTTGACGTGGTCGGCCGCAGTCCTCTCGATCGGCGGCATGTCGTTGCTGTTCCCCTTGATTCGCCGCGGCGAAGCGACCCGCGTCACCAGCCTCTTCTACCTCGTGCCACCGGTCACGGCCTTGATGGCGTGGATCGCGTTCGGCGAGCGCTTCACATCGATGGCGATGGCGGGCATGGTCGCCGCGGTCGTCGGGGTCGCGCTGGTCGTCGTTCGTCGGCGGTGACGCGCATCGATGTCCGCGCGTCTTTGTCTTTGCTACGATGCGCGACGCTGTCCGTCCCCACGCCGTCATGAAATCAAACCTGTCACGTCCCGAAAACTTCGTCCCCGAGCCCGACGATCTGCACATCGTCGATGGCGCGATCGCTTCGCGCCGGTCGATCCGCGCCTTCCTGCCCAAGCCGGTTGCGCGCGAAGACATCGAAGCGATTCTCTCGGTCGCGTCGCGCGCACCGTCGGGCACCAACATTCAGCCATGGAAAGTCACGGTGCTGACCGGCGAGCCGCTGTCGCGGCTGTCCGAAAAGATTCTCGTCGCGCACGACGATCCCGACGCGCACGCGATGCACAAGGAGGAATACGCCTACTACCCGACCAAGTGGGAGTCGCCTTATGTCGATCGGCGTCGCAAGATCGGCTGGGACCTATACAGCCTGCTGGGCATCGGGCGCAGCGACAAGGACCGCATGCACGCGCAGCACGGTCGCAACTACGCGTTCTTCGATGCGCCGGTCGGTCTCATGTTCAGGATCGATCGCATCCTCGAGCTCGGCTCATGGCTCGACTACGGCATGTTCATCGAAGCGGTGATGGTGGCCGCGCGCGGACGTGGCCTCGACACCTGCCCGCAGGCCGCGTTCAACAAGTTTCATCGCATCATCGCCGAGCACATCGCGATGCCCGAGACCGAGACGCTGGTATGCGGCATGAGTCTGGGCTATGCGGATTTGACGAAGATCGAGAACACGCTGACGACCGAGCGCGAACCGCTCGCGAACTTCGTGCGCTTCCTCGAATGACGATCGCTCGCTCGATCTCATGAGGCCCATGATTTTGAATCGGCTGCTTTCGACGCTGCGCTCGCCGCTGTCATCTACGCTCTTCTGCCTTGTGTGCGCGGCAGCGGTGCTCGGCGCGTGCGCGGGCCTGCCACGATCGCCCAATCCAGCCGATGCCGAAGCGCTCGCGCGCGCCGAGACCGCATTCGCGGCGATGTCGGTTTCGTCGGGCGTGAAGGCGGCCTTCCTCGATGCGATGGCCGACGACGCGACCCTGTTCCGTCCGGGTCCGGTGAACGGCAAGACCTTCATGGCGGCGCGGCCCGATCCGGGCGTCGTTCTCGAATGGCGTCCGCAGCGCGTGTCCGTCGCGGCCTCCGACGAACTCGGTTATTCGACCGGACCCTGGAAGCTGACGTCGAAGAAGGATGCAAGCGTGCAGTACGGCCAGTTCTTCACGGTCTGGCGAAAGAACGCCGCAGGTCGATGGCAGGTGCTGATCGATCACGGCATTTCGCACGCGGGCGCGAGCGGATGGAACGCACCGCTCGAAAAGATAGCCCCCGACACAGGCCCCGCGCCGACCGAGACGATGGCCGCGGCAGAGTCGCGTTTCTCGATTGCGTCGGACAGCGAAGGCCTGGTTTCCGCCTACCGCTCCTTCGGTTCTTCGCATCTTCGCGTGCTTCGCGAGCAGGAAGCGCCGATCGACGGGATCGCCGCCCTCACGTCGCGTGTGAATTTGCCGTCTGCGTCGTCGTCCGCCGCACCGTTCATGTCATCGCCATCGAGTCCCACGCGTTGGACATGGACGTCGACCGACAGCGGCACCGCGCGCTCGTCGGACCTCGGCTGGACGATGGGCCGCTATCGCATGCGGCATTCCAGCGGTGCAACCAGGACCGGTTACTACGTTCGCATGTGGCGCGCAGAGGGTGGCGCGTGGAAAATCATCAGCGATGTGCTTGCTCCCATCGAAGAGCCGGCGCGATAGCCATACCGGGTTCGCAAAGTAAAAAATGAAATCAGGCAACGACGTACATCGGAAAGCACATCGCATCGCCGTCATCCCCGGCGACGGCATCGGCAAGGAAGTCATCCCCGAAGGCTTGCGCCTGCTCGAAGTCGCCGCGAAGCGCTTCGGTCTCGCATTCGATTTCGTGCCCATCGAATGGGCAAGTTGCGACTATTACCAACAGCACGGCGCCATGATGCCGAGCGACTGGCGCGAGCAGTTGAGCGGCTGCGATGCGATCTTCTTCGGCGCCGTGGGTTGGCCTGCGACGGTGCCCGATCACGTTTCGCTGTGGGGCTCGCTGCTGCAATTTCGTCGTGAGTTCGATCAATACGTGAACCTGCGTCCCTGCCGGCTGATGCCCGGCGTGCGCTCGCCGCTGGTCGATCGCGACGGACGCGCGCGTGCGGCTGGCGAGCTCGATTTCTACGGGGTCCGCGAGAACACCGAGGGCGAGTACTCGAGCATCGGCGGTCGCATATATGCGGGCACCGAGCGCGAGGTCGTGATCCAGGAAACGGTGATGAGCCGCATCGGCGTCGATCGCATCGCGCGTTTCGCATTCGAACTCGCGCAACGACGGCCGAAGAAGCATCTGACGTCGGCCACCAAGTCCAACGGCATCTCGATCACGATGCCGTATTGGGACGAACGCATCGATGCGATGGCGGCACATTACCCCGATGTCAAGGTTGATCGATATCACATCGACATCCTCACGGCGAACTTCGTGCTGCATCCCGAATGGTTCGATGTGGTGGTCGCATCGAACCTCTTCGGCGACATCCTGTCGGACCTCGGGCCCGCGTGTACCGGCACGATCGGCATCGCGCCTTCGGCCAACATCAATCCCGAGCGTCGCTTCCCATCGCTGTTCGAGCCGGTCCACGGATCGGCGCCGGACATCGCGGGCAAGGGCATCGCCAATCCGATCGGGATGATCTGGTCGGGTGCGCTGATGCTCGAGCATCTCGGTCACGCCGCCGCCGGCAGCGCGATTCTTCAGGCCGTCGAGGAAACGCTCGCGGACGTGAACGGCGCGCGGACTCATGATCTCGGAGGGACCGCCGATACGGTTGAAGCAGGTAAGGCGATCGCGAACCGCCTCGAAAGCATGACGCTGGCTCAGGCTTGAAGGGCGCGGCGCCGAGCCGCCACCGTTGCATTTTTCCCGAAGAAGCATTGTTAGAATTTGCCTGAACGAGATTATCTATCCCGTTCATCTTGAAGATATTTCGCGTGTTCAATACACTGTCGAAACATTTGGCGAGGAGGATGGGATGACCGCAGCAGCGTGGAAGCGATGGAGAGCCTTGGTGCCCGGCCTGGTGATAGCGTCGTGTGCCGTCGCCATTTCCGCTCCCGCCGTTGCCGCGACCAGCCCCCACAAGAGCGCTCGCATCAAGGCCGTCATTCGGGCCGGTGGCAGTGCCGGCGCAAGAGATTCCGGCGGGGCGAGTTCACGAGCGGGCAGCGGTGGCCTTCATCGCGCCGTCCTCGTTCATGGCGGCCGTGGTGCGCGCGGCGTTCATCTGCGCAAGGTCTATGCGGTGGTCCCGGCGCGTCCGTCGATTGCGGAAACACAGGGGCTGCGGGGTGAGCTCAAGTTCGGTCCCGGCACCCCGCTCGGCGATTTCGAAGACAGCCTCGCAGTCAAGTCCAGCGTCGCGCTGGTGATGGAAGAGGGCACGCACGACGTGCTCTTCTCGCGCAATACCAAGGTCGCACTGCCGATCGCATCGATCACCAAGCTGATGACTTCGCTGGTGGTGCTCGACTCCAACGATGCGATGGATGAGTTGATCACGGTCACAACCGATGATCTCGATACCGAGAAATTCTCGCGCTCGCGCCTCGCGGTCGGCACGACCCTGTCACGCCGCGACATGCTGCATCTCGCGCTGATGTCGTCCGAGAATCGTGCCGCACATGCGCTCGGTCGCAACCATGCCGGCGGCCTTGCTGCGTTCGTCGTCGCGATGAACGCGAAGGCTCGGTCGCTGGGCATGACCAGCGCGCACTTCAACGACCCCACCGGTTTGTCGAGCCAGAACGTGGCGAGCGCCGAAGACCTCGTCAAGCTCGTCAATGCCGCATCGGCCAACCTGACGATTCGCGAATTCTCGACCGATCACGGCTATGCGGTGCCGGTCGGCAAACGCATGCTCGAGTTTCACAACACCAATTCGCTCGTCGCCAGTCCCGCCTGGGACATCGTCGTGCAGAAGACCGGCTACATCACCGAGGCCGGTAAATGTCTCGTGATGAAGGCCGTGATCGAAGGCCGCTCGGTCGTGATCGTGCTGCTCGATTCGTTCGGCAAGTACACCCGCCTGGGTGATGCCAATCGCATCCGGCAGTGGATGGAGAGCCAGTCGATCGATCCGGTCGCTCGCATCGTCAAGAAGACGTCCTGAGCAAGACTGTCTCCCTTCCAAGGGGAGGGCAGGGACGGGTTCGCAGGCACGACGGTCAGTGCGCGGCCGCAAAGCTGTCCGCGCGCGCTACCGGCCAAGACGTTTCGAATACCTTGTGCTCGTACAAGCCCTGGGACACGCTGCCGGCCGAACGAAGGTCGCGATCGCCGACAGCAGACGCACTTCGCTTTGCGCCACACGCCGCACGATATGTTGCGGCCCGAGTTCGATCGGATGCATCAGCCCCGCGGCGGCAACCAGCTCCGCCAATGCACGCAGCGTCTCATCGTGGAACTGATGCACGCGCGTGGCCTTGTCGGGCACCACCAGCGCGCGTTGTCGCAAGAGATTCTGGGTCGCCACGCCGCTCGGGCAACGGTCGGTATGGCATGACTGCGACTGGATGCACTCCAGCGAGAACATGAAGCGGCGCGCCGAGTTGCACCAGTCGGCGCCCAGCGCCATGGTGCGCACGATGTCGAAGGCCGTGATGATCTTGCCCGATGCGCCGATGCGGATCTGATCGCGCAGGTTCAATCCCACGAGCGTGTTGTGCACCAGTTGCAGACCTTCGAGCAGCGGCGCGCCGACGTGATCGGTGAACTCCACGGGCGCCGCGCCGGTCCCGCCTTCGCCACCATCGACGACGATGAAGTCGGGCGTGATGCCGGGCTCGACCATCGCCTTGGCGATGCCGAAGAACTCCCACGGATGGCCGATGCAGAGCTTGAAGCCGGTCGGCTTGCCGCCCGACAGGCGTCTCAAGCGGGCGACGAATTCGAGCAGGCCGATGGGCGTGGAGAACGCCGGATGCCGCGCCGGCGATATGCAATCGATGCCCGCGGGCACGCCGCGCGCGCGCAATCTCGATCGACACCTTGACCCCGGGCAACACGCCGCCGTGTCCGGGCTTGGCGCCCTGCGAGAGCTTGACCTCGATCATCTTGACCTGATCGAGGGTCGCATTCGCGACGAAGCGCTCCTCGGAAAACGAGCCGTCGTCGTTGCGGCATCCGAAGTGGCCCGAGCCGATCTCCCAGATCAGGTCACCCTCGTTCTCGCAGTGATATTGCGAGATCGATCCTTCGCCGGTGTCGTGCGCGAAGCCGCCGAGCATGGCGCCGCGGTTGAGCGCGCGGATCGCATTGGCCGACAGCGCACCGAAGCGCATCGCCGAGATGTTGAAGACCGATAACGAGTAGGGCTTCAGGACGTCGGGCTAGTCGTCGTGACCTTCGGCGCCGCCGCCGCGCGCCACCTGCCCGATCTGCAAGCGAACGCCATGGTGTTGCACCGGCGCGCGAGCGATCGAATGATTGATCCACTCGTAGCCCACTTCATAGACGTTCAACTGCGTGCCGAACGGCCGCTTGTCGAGCTCGAGCTTGGCGCGCTGATAGACGATCGAGCGCTGGTTGCGCGAGAACGGCATCGCGACCGCGTCGTCTTCGAACAGGTATTGCCTGAGCTCGGGCCGGACCTTCGATCAGGAAGCGGAAGTGGCCGATCACCGGATAGTTGCGTCTGATCGTATGGCGCGTCTGCGTGAGGTCGCGAATGCCGACCGCGGTCAGCGCGCCGAACACGATCACGAAGGGCCAGAACCACGCCGTCCACATGAGACTGAGCACGCTCGCACCGAACAGCGCGACGATCGCCGCGAACGTGAAGAAGCGTGAGTTGCTCATTGAAATCCTTGTGCGATCCGCATTTCAGACCGCGCGCAAGGCGTCCACGATCTTCATGCGCGCCGCACGGAACGCAGGAAGAAAACCGCCGACGAATCCCATGAAGAGCGCGAACAACAACACTTCGGCGACGATCACGCCGCTGATGCGAAAGCGAAACGTCAATTCCGAGAAGGTCTGGAAGTTCATCGTCGAGAGGCTGACGGCCTGCATCGCCGACGCGGCAGCCAGGCCGATCACGCCGCCGACCAGCCCGAGCACCAGCGACTCGACCAGGAACGCGATCAGGATCGAGCTCCGCGGAAAACCCAGCGCGCGCATCGTGCCGATCTCGCCGGTGCGCGACGCGACGCTTGCGTACATCGTGATCATCGCGCCCACGATCGCGCCGATCGAGAAGATCACCGACAGCGTCGTGCCCAGGTAGCCGATGAATTTCGCGAGGGCCTCGGACTGTTCGGCATAGAACTGTTTCTCGCGCTTGGCCTCGATGGTCAGGCGTGGATCGGCTTCGAGGGTGCTCTTGACGCTGTCGAACTGCGAGGGGTCGGCGAGCCTGAAGATCACCGACGAGAACGAGAAGCGCCGAAAGCCCTGCATCAACTGCTCGGCGTCGCCCCACACTTCCGAATCGAAGGCGCTGCCGCCGCCATCGAAGACGCCCACCACGGTCCACTGGCGTTGCGCGAAGCGCAGGCTCTCGCCCAGGCTCGCGCCCGGAAATGCGGCGGCGATGCCGCGCCCCGCGATGATCTCTGACGTGCCCGGCGTGAACATGCGTCCTTCGACGATGTGCACCTGCGGCCGCAGCGCGAGGCCCTGCGCGGTCGTGCCGCGCACCACGATGTTCGACGGCTTGTCGGGGTCGGTCGGATTCTTCTTGCGCTTGGGCAGGTTGATGACGGCGACCGGCTCCTTCGAGATCAGCTTCTGCCCGCGGCCGTCGGTGGCGATCTCGGGCAGGCTGTCGATCACCGAA
>JBBQCA010000007.1:0-35011 GCA_038318315.1 Burkholderiales bacterium
CCGACCTGCAAAGCTGGACTCGCGATCAGTTCCTGGATCCCGACTGGCTGCGCATTGGAACCGATATCGTCGGCGGCGCGACGCCTCCGCAATTCAACGCCGCGTTCGCGCTCAGAGGTCAGGCGATTCCGGAGCCGGCCACGCTCGGCTTGTTCGCGGCCGGCGGTCTGGTGGCGCTCTTGGCGCGTAGACGCCGCTTGCCTTTAGCCGCCGGTCCGCGCTGACCCGAAGGCGCGGTGGCGCGGGCCGCGCGTTTCGCGGCGCGTGCCTGCGCACGGGTCTCTTCACGCAGGAAGGCGAGCGCCAGTTTCTCGGCCTTCCTGGGCGCGCTCTTGAAGTCGGCCTCGACCGATTTGTGGAGCGCACCGCTCTTCCACGCGTTAAACACGATCGGGTTGATGTAGGACTTCCTCGCCACGGTCGGCGTGTTGCGCAATTCGTCGGCGACTGCCTTGATGGTCGCGACGATCGCGGACTTCAGCGCGCGCTCGCTCGGAGTCTCCGGCAAGGGTGTTGAAGCGAGCAGGCCGATCGCAGACAGGGTCGCGCTCCAAGTACGAAAGTCCTTCGCGGTGAAGTCCTCGCCCATCGCATCCTTCAGATAGACGTTGACGAGGTCGGACGTGATCGGATGGCGACTGCCGTCGTCGTCCAGATACTGGAAGAGCTGCTGGCCGGGAATGTCCTGACAGCGCTTGACGATACGCGAGAGCCGCTTGTCGTCGACCGTCACGTCGTGATCGAGGCCGCCCTTGCCGCGAAACGAAAAGCGCGCGCGGCCGTCGCGCACGAACTGCACATGCTTGTCCTTCAAGGTCGTGAGGCCGAAGCTCGCGTTGTCGCGCGCGTACTCGGCGTTGCCGATGCGGATGCGCGTGGCGTCGAGCAAGCTCACCACCACCGCGAGCACCTTGTCGCGCGGCAGGCCCGTCAAGCCGAGGTCGCGCGCAATGCGCCGACGCAGCCGCGGCAACGCCTCGCCGAATTCGATCATGCGTTCGAACTTCGCGCTGTCGCGCGCCGTCCGCCACTCGGGGTGATAGCGGTATTGCTTGCGGCCGCGCGCGTCGTGGCCGGTCGCCTGCAGATGACCGCGCGCGTGCTTGCAGATCCACACGTCGGTATATGCCGGAGGGATCGCGAGGCTGGCGATGCGCTCGAGTTCCTTCGCGTCGCGCAGTGTCTTGTCGTCGGTGTAGAGATACGCGAAGCGTTCGCCCTTTTTCACGCGCTTGATGCCGGGGTCGCTGTCGGACACATAGACCAGTCCGATCGACGCGCTCAGTTCGATCGCATCGGCGACCGAAGCGAGGGTGTCGGGCGAGTCAACGCCGCTCGGGGTTTCTCCGGGATCGGCGGTCATGCGAGATTCTCGAACAGATCCGGTGTCGTTCCGGGATCCGCAAAGGCGGCGGCCGCCACGTCGTCGACGCGCATCAACGTGCCCGCGCGCACGCCGAGCAATCGTATGCGTTTGTCGAGCGGCGCACGGCGCGCGCATTCACCGGCGACGCGACGGATCACGCGCGAATCCTGCGTCGGCATCTGCAGGGTGGTCGCGCGCGTCGCGATGCTGAAGTCGTCATAGCGCAGCTTCAATCCGATGTTGCGTGCGACGTAGCCCTTGCTCTGCATGTCGCCTGCGAGCTTCTCGCACAGTTCGGTGAAGATCGCCGACAGCGCAGCGCGATCGCGCACCGCGTGCAGGTCGCGGTCGAAGGTGGTCTCGCGACTGATCGACTTGGTCTCGCTTTCGATCACGACGTCGCGCTCGTCGCGGCCGTGCGCGACCTCGTGCATCCAGCGCGCGGTGTTGCGGCCGAAGCGATCCCCGAGCAAGCCGATGTCGGCATGCGCAAGCTCGCCGATGGTCGCTATCCCCATGCTCGCCAGGCGCTCGCTCGCCTTCGGTCCGATGCCGTTGATCTTTCTGGCCGCGAGCGGCCAGATACGCGTAGGTACATCGCTCGCGTCGAGGATCACGAGTCCGTCGGGCTTCTCCAGGTCCGATGCGATCTTTGCGAGCAGCTTGTTGGGAGCGATGCCGATCGAGCACGACAGGTGGGTCGCGTCCTTGACCGCGCGCTTGATCGCCCGCGCAACCGGCGCGATCGCCTCGCGGTCGAAGCCGCAGCCGGGCGATGAGACGATCCCGGTCAGGTCGATGTAGATCTCGTCGATGCCGCGGTCTTCGATCGCGGGCGCAATGGTTCGCACGGCTGCCTTGAAGCGCCGCGACTGTTCGCGATAGGCGTCGAAGTCGCTGGGCAGCAGGATGGCGTCGGGTGCGAGCTTGGCGGCCTTCATCAGGCCCATCGCCGAATGCACGCCGAGCTTGCGCGCTTCGTAGCTCGCGGTGGTTGCGACGCCTCGGCCCGCATAACGCTCCAGCGTCGCGAAGCGCCGCGAGGTCGCGCCGGTTTGCGGATCGACGACTTCTTCAGGCTGATGCCTGCGTCCGCCGCCGACCACCACCGCGCGGCCGCGCAGCTCGGGATAACGCAACAACTCGACGGATGCGTAGAAGGCATCCATGTCGAGATGGGCGATGATTCGGGTGGGGGCGGACATGCGTAGCGAATGTACCAGCGTCGCCCGTCCTCACGCGAGTTCGCTCGCACCGTCGCGTGCGCGCCGCGTCCGCGTCCCAAACCCTCCAACTTCCCAGCCGCCGTTTCGATTTCGCATGCGCCTGCCGTCGCACTTCACGCTTCCCTTGATCATCGCGTGCGCGCTGTTCATGGAGAACCTCGACGGCACCATCATCGCGACGTCGTTGCCGGTGATCGCGCGCGATCTCGGCGAGAACCCGATCGCGTTGAAGCTCGCGCTGACCTCGTACCTCGTCAGCCTCGCGGTCTTCATTCCGATCAGCGGCTGGATGGCCGATCGCCATGGCTCGCGCACCGTGTTCCGCGCGGCGATCGCGGTGTTCGTGGTCGGCTCGATCGCATGCGGCTTCTCGAATTCGCTGGGCGGCTTCGTGATCTCGCGCTTCGTGCAGGGCATGGGCGGCGCGATGATGGTGCCGGTGGGCCGCATCGTGCTTCTGAAGAGCGTCGAGAAACGCGAACTGGTGAAGGTGCTGTCGTACCTGACGATGCCGGCCTTGCTCGGACCCATCATCGGTCCGCCGCTCGGCGGCTTCATCAGCACCTATTTCCATTGGCGCTGGATCTTCTTCATCAACGTACCGATTGGTTTGCTGGGCTGGACGCTCGCGGGCCGCTACGTCCCCGAGATCGTCGAAGAAGTGCGCACGCCGCTCGACTGGCTGGGCTTCGTGCTGTCGGGCTTCGGCCTTTCGGCATTGACGCTCGGCGCCGCGACCTTCGGCCAGCATCTGATGACCGCGACCCTGTCCGGCCTGTGCATCGTGGGTGGTGCCGCGTCGCTGGCGGCGTACGTGATGCACGCGCGGCGCTACATGCGCGAAGGAAAATATCCGGTCCTCGATTTCCGTTTTCTGCGCGTGCCGACCTACTTCGCGGGCGTGGTCGGCGGCACGCTGTTTCGCATCGGCGTGGGTGCGTCGCCGTTCCTGCTGCCGTTGATGTTGCAGCTCGGCTTCGGCATGAGCGCATTGCAGTCGGGCCTGCTCATGTGCTCGTCGGCCGCTGCCGCGATGTTCATGAAGACGCTTGCGACCACGATCCTCAAGCGCTTCGGTTTTCGCACCGTGCTGTCGGCCAACGCGTTGATCGCATCGGCGACCATCATCGGCTACGGCGTGTTCACGTCGACCACGCCGATCGCATGGATGCTGGGCGTGCTGCTCTTCGGCGGCTTCTTCCGCTCGTTGCAATTCACGTCGCTCAACGCGCTCGGGTATGCCGATATCGAGCGGCGCGACCTGGGCCGCGCCGCGGGCCTCGCCAATGTCGCGCAGCAGATGGCGCTCTCGACCGGCGTCACGATCGGCGCCGCGGTGCTCGAAGCGATGACCGCATCGGCCGGTCGGACCAACGTCACGGCCAGCGACTTCCCGGTGGCGTTCCTGGTGGTCGGCTTGATTTCCGCTTCGTCGTTCTGGCCGATCTTTCGATTGCCGAAGGACGCGGGCGATGAAGTGTCGGGGCGCGCGATCGAGCAAGCCGATCCGGAGCTCAAGCCTGAAGCGACGCCGCGGCAGCAGGGCTAGCCGAGTTGTGGTGAAGCCTCGGCCTGATCGCGCCACACCGTGCGCGCCACCACGATCAAGAGAACGCTCGCGAGCGCCCAGGCGATCTCGGGCAGCCACACGATCGTTGGTGTCTTCGCGAAACCGGTGGCGGTACAGATCATGCGCAGGAAGGTGGCGATCGCGATCGCGGAAAACACCATGCCGCTCGCGGTGCCGGCGCCGCGCACCGATGCGCGACCGCCCGACAGCGACACCGCGCTGCTGAACACCACCGTCGAGAACACGCCCCATCCACCGCCAGCGACCGCGGTGCCGATCACCAGCACGACGAACGATGGGCTGTTCGCGCCGATCGCGAACGCTATCCATGCGATCGCCATCGCGATGGCCGCGCCAATCAGCGCGCGATGGCTGGCGGCGATACGCGCGCCGGGGATCAGTCCCAATCCGAATCCCACCCAGAACCACGCGACCCACACCATCGCATCGGCGCCCACGAAGGGCTTGTAGAGCGGCTGCGCGACGATCGCCGTCAGCAGTTGCGTGCCGAACGCCGCCACCAGCACGGTGCCCGCGAGCGACAACGAGCGACGTCGTGTGTGGCGCGCAGGAACCGGCGACGACGCGTCGTCGGCAGCGGCGAGATCGCTTTGCCGCGGCAGCAGCGCCTCGGCGCGCGTGGCCCACAACCCCGCGAGCGCGAGGGCGATCGCGCTGACGGCGATCGGCATGCGGCTATCGACGCTCTTCAACAACATCGTGAGATAGGGGCTGACTGCGCCCGCCAGGCTGATGCCGACCAGCGCCATGCTGACCATCCCAGCGCGTCGCGCGCGCAAGCCGTCGGCGCCGCTGTCGCGCGTGTCTTCCCGAACCCGCCCGAGCAACGAGAAGACCGGTGCGCGCAATGCCGACGACGTCGCGGCCCACACGTAGATCACGCCCAGCAGCAATATCGCGCTGCCGGTCTGCGCGATCCAAGGCATCGCCAGCAACGCCGCCGATGAAAGCATGGTGGTGGCGATCACCACGCGCCCGAGCCGCTTCCACACTGCGGCGATGCGATCTGCATAGAAGCCCGCCCACCAGTCGCACGCGGCGAAGATGATCTGGTCCGAGATCAGCACATAGATGAACCAGCGCTTGTCGATGTTCGCCGCGGCAAGCATGCCGGGCAGGAACAGGACGTACAAGGTCCACGACAGCGCGAGCAGGCATTGCACGACGAGTACCCACACCGCCGTCTTGCGCAGTGTGGCGGGGTCGGTGACGGCAGCGTTGTCAGGTCGAGGATCCATCGGCGGTTCGATTGGCTACCCCGTCCACGCTTCCATCAACGACGCGGCTCCACCCCGCGCCATGTTCGGCATCGCGACGCACGCGATCGTCGGTCAGCATCTTCTCGAGTTCGTCGCGACCGCTGCGCACCCGCGCGACGGAGCGTTGTTCGTCACGGAATTCCGGAAGCATGGCCTCGAGCGTGCCCAATGTCGAGCGCCGGAACCGATCGGCGATGCGCCGCGCTTCGTAGGGCCGCATGCCCAGCGATTCGAGCGCCGAGCGGCCGGTGCGCAGCGCCGATTCGAAGGTCTCGCGCTCGACCTGCTGGATGCCCAGTTCGCGCAGTTCGAGCCAGTGCCGCACGTTGCGCGCGCGCGCCAGAATGCGCAGGTCGGGAAAGGCTTCGGTGACCGCGCGCGCGAGCTGCATGCTGTCGTCGACATCGTCGATCGCGATCACCAGCAGGGCCGCGTCGCGCGCGCCCGCGGCTTCGAGCAGATCGAGCCGGGTCGCATCGCCATAGAAGACCTTCGAGCCGAAGCGACGCAAGAGCTCGATCTGGTCGGGATCGTGATCGAGCACCACCACCGGATAGCCGCCCGCGTTCAAGGTCCGCCCGACCACCTGCCCGTAGCGACCGAAGCCCGCGATGATCACCGGCGCGCGCTCGTCGATCACATCGGCGGCGCGTTCGCGCCGCGCGACGCGTGCGACCAGCCGGTCGGCCGCGATCAGCACGATCGGCGTCGCGGCCATCGACACCGCTACCGCGGCAGTCAGCAACGGAACCCATTGGCCCTCGAGCACGTGCGCTGCCGACGCGACGCTGAACACCACGAACGCGAATTCCCCGCCCTGCCCGAGCAGCGCGCCGAAGGCGAGGCGCTCGCGGCGCGCGACCCCGAGCGGCTTGGCGATCGCGACCAGTACCGCGAACTTGATCGCGATCAGACCGGCAACCAGGAGCGCGAGGAAGGCGGGCCGCGCGAGCACCTGGCCGAAGTCGATCGACATGCCCACGCTGATGAAGAACAGGCCGAGCAGGAGACCCTTGAACGGCGCGATGTCGGTCTCGAGCGCGCGGCGATACTCGGAGCTTGCGAGCACCACGCCCGCGATGAAGGCACCCAGCGCCATCGACAATCCGGCGAGGCTCATCAGCTCGGCGATGCCGACCACGAGCAAAAGTGCGAACGCGGTGAAGACCTCGCGCACGTCGGCCTTGGCGACGATGCGCAGGATCGGCCGGACCAGATAGCGGCCGCCGAAGATCACCGATGCTATCGCGGCGACGGCGATCAACGCGTTCTGCCAGACCGGATGCGCGTGCGCGACCCGAGTGCCCACGCCGAGCACCTGCGCGACCAGCGGCACGAGCGCGATCAACGGGATCGCCGCGATGTCCTGGAACAGCAGGATCGCGAATGCCGATCGACCGGCCGGAGTCGCCGTCATGTTGCGTTCGCCCATCACCTGCATGCCGATGGCGGTGGACGACATCGCGAGCGCGAAGCCCGCGATCGACGCGGCGGGCCATTCGAGCCCGAGCGCGACCAGCGCTGCCGACAGCAGCACGCCGGTCGCGCCGAGTTGCGCGCCGCCGCCGATGAAGACCGCGCCGCGCAGCTTCCACAGTTCTTCGAGATCGAGTTCGAGCCCGATCAGAAACAGCATCAGCACCACGCCGAACTCGGAGACCTGCACGATGCTTTCGGGGTCCGACACCAGCCGCAGTCCCCACGGTCCGATCACGCACCCCGCGACCAGATAGCCGAGCACCGAGCCCAGGCCGAGGCGCTTGGCGATCGGCACCGCGATCACCGCTGCGGCGAGATAGACGATCAGGTCGATGGTCATGCCGGCTTCCCGGTGCCCACGCGCGTGTTCGTGCTCGCGCCCGGTGGGGCCGGCGCCGCCGCGCCGCTCGTATTGTGGGTGTTGCCGATCGCAGCGATCGGCGGCGGCTTCCGGAAAGCGAGCAGGCGCTCGCGATAGCGTTGACCCGCTTCGGCAACGTGCTCGCGATCGGCGTGCGCATCGTGAACGATCAGCGGCTCGAGCCAGTGCATGCCGCAGAAGCGCGCGGTCTGCCGCAACGGCGCGACGAAGACTTCGAAGGGATGCCCGTGCGGACCGTCGGGCGCATAGGCGCGAAAGTCTCCGCCGGTCGTCACCACCCATTGCATGCTCTTGCCGACCAGCGCGGTGCCGCCTTCGCCGTAGGCCCAGCCGAGCGCGAGCACGTCGTCGATCCAGAGCTTCAGCAACGCAGGCGTGCTGTACCAATAGACCGGATGTTGAAGCACGATCAGATCGGCCTCCGCGAGCGCGCGCTGCTCGGCATCGACATCGATGTCGAAGTCCGGGTAGAGATCGTAGAGGGAACGCTGCGTGACGAAGGGCAGGTCGCCGATCGCCGCGAGCAGTTCGCGATTGGCGAGCGATTGCTCGGCATAGGGATGCGCATAGATCAGCGCAATGTTCGCGTCGGGCATCGAAGGCTCGAAGTGGCAGCGTTGCAAAAATTGTGAAGCGTGATGGTAAGGCCCAAGACGAGAGAGCGCAGCAACGAACGCCTGTTAGAGTCTTGCCCATGAGCGAACACAAACCCCTGGCTCCGGGCACCATCGTTTTTCATCCGGCACGCGGCTACGGCGTGTTGACCGCCGTCAATCTTCTGACCGGCTGGGTCAGCGCGCGCTTCGGCAACGAAGTCAACACCCTGGACCTGTCGTTGTGCGACGACGGCATCGCCTACACCGACGGCACGCCCATCCTGTATCGCCGCGCCGCGCCCGACTACATGCCGCACGCGCGCCTGATGGCGATGGTGCGCGCGCTGCACGGCGCGGGCTATCAACGCCTCTATCTCTACACGTGGCCCAAGCCTTCGGGTCTGCATTGGCGCTGGCATCTCTTCACGGGTCACCGCGACCACGCCGGCTTCTGGGTCCAGCGTCCATTGCGGCCGGGATGGTATGGCTCGGGCTCGGACTACAACTTCAATCCCGTGATGGGTTGGGGCGACGCGCCGGGCGCATCGACCGAAGGCCTGATCCATGCCCTCGCCGCTCACGACCCCGAAGGACTTGCGCAGGCGCTGGGCCGCGATCCCGATCACGCGGCGTGGTTCGCCGACGTGTGCGACGCGCTGCTGCCCAACTACGCATACAGCCTGGGATGGGAAGCGGCCACGCGCAACCTGCGCCTGCAGGCGAGCGGCCCGCGCGGCATGCCGATCCATCTGACTATCATGGCGGTCAAGCGCGGCATCGCGCGCTATCCGGGTTCGGCATTGCCGTGGCCGCCCGGATGGTCCGATGGTTGGGCGCATCACGGTTATGTGCGCGCGTTCCGGCGTGCGAGCGATCGGGCGAGCGAGACCGAGGGCTAGGAACAGGTTCTCAAAACAGGTCGCGCTGCCTGCCCCGCGTGCGCAACCGATGCATCTCCTCGACCGTGACTTCGCGCGCGCCGGGGACGATGCGGATCGTGTCTCCCGCCGCAACCGTACCGGTTTGCAGAACTTCGAGATAGAAGCCGGTGAAGCCCGACTGCGCCATCATCTTCGCCGCGTGTGGAAAACCCATGCGCGCGTTGAACTTGAAGCACGGCCCGCGCGGTGCGTCGACGCGAAGACGAACCGGGGGCGCATCGCCTGCGCGGTCGTTTGCGGCACCGTTCGCGGCATGATCGGACGTGGCCGGCTCGATCACGAGTACGTCGCCGATCCACACGCGATTCTCGAGCACGCCTTCGAGCGTGAGGTTCTCGCCCACGAAGCCATGCGGCAAGGGCTCGTCGATCTTCGTCGCCTGTTCGCGAAGCGTGCGCCACACGCCGTAGTGCTCGATCGGGTATGCATAGACCGCCTTGTCGCGGCCGCCATGAACGGTCAGATCGACCTGCTCGTCGCCTTCGCAACCGAGCGGGCCGAGAACGATGCGTCCGGGATCCGCAAGCGTCGAGACCGGCGTCTTGCGAATGCCGCTCATCACTTGCTCACGCGTGCCGCGCGGCGCGGCCACGAAGAGCGGCGCGGCCCTGCCGGTGCTGACGGAGAGGACTCTCATGGGGGCGGACGCGCATCGATGGCGCGAGGGTCGAGGGGTTTGGCCGTAACGCGTTCGATCCGCCGCTGTGCGACGATCGACACGACGATGGCGATGACGAAGACGGGAAGGGAAACCCACGGCAGTGCGGCCGAGGCGGGCGCCGCAAACGGATGGTCGAGCACGAAGCCACCCACCGCGGCACCGATGAACTGGCCCAGGTAGATCGCCGAAGTGTTGAGCGCTAACGAGACCGCGAGCGCGGGCGCGAGGTTGACGAGGCGGACCTGCTGCATGCTGTTGGCCGCGAAGTTGCCGCCGCCCCAGAGCAGCGCCGCGACGATCGCGATCGCGACCCCGAACGCGCCGGGGCCAACTACGGGGCCGACTGCGAAGAGCACGATCCACAACACGAACGCGACCGTCATCGACGACAGCGCGACCAGGATCACGGGCGGCGTGCCGATGCGATCGGCGATGCGGCCAGCGACCAGATTGCCGGCGAAGCCCGTGAGGCCGTTCAACGCGAGCAGCGCGGTCGGCATCAGCGGCGCCACGAGCGTGTCGTGATAGGCGATCACGAGGTACGAGAACAGGACGAACTGCGCGCTCGCATGGATCGCCGTGACGGACACGACCTGCAGCAGCGTCGGATGCGCCGCGATCGCGCGCCACGCGGCGGCGTCGATGCGTGCGACGAAGAGACGCCCGGGTACCTGCAGCCACACGAACAGTGCCCCGAAGGCCGAGAGCACGCCGATGCAGGCCATCGCCGTACGCCAGCCGAACGCCGCGCCGACCAGCGCGCCTGCGGGCATGCCGAGCACCGCGGCGATCGACCAGCCCAGAAACACGAAGGCCATGGTCCGCGCACGGCGCTCGGCGGGCACCAGCAGGCTGGCGGCGCCGGCGGCCTGCGGCGTGAACAGCGTTCCCGCGAGCGACGTCAGTACGCGGATCCACAACAGCGACCAATAGCCGGTTGCAGCGGCCGCTGCGAAATGACCGACGGCATACAGCGCGAGCGATGCGGTCAGCACGATGCGTCGATCGAAGCGGCTTGTGATCGCGCCCAGCGGCGGACCCGAAACGCAGATGCCCAGCGCGAACAAGCCCGCGATCAGCCCGATTGCCGACGGCGATTCGCGAAGGTCGCGCGCGATCGTGTCGAGCATGCCGATGAAGGCGAGCGCGCCGGTTCCGATCACGACATTGCCTAAAGCCAGCGACCAGAGCGCGGCGGGCGGCGCGATCTTCAAGTCATCGCCTCGCCATCGCTCGCCGCACGATCGGGCGGCCCCTTCAGTTCGACGACGTTGCCTTCGGGGTCGCTCAGATAAATCGACGGACCGTTGCCTTCGGCGCCGTAGCGCGAGACGACTTCTCCGGCCTCGATGCCCTTGGCCTTGAAGTGCGCGATCAGGCGTTCGCCGTCGAAGGGTTCGATGCGCAGACACAGATGGTCGAGGTTGCGGCCTTCGACGCCGGGTGCGCGGCCGCCTTCGCGACCGAGCTTGCCGGCTATCGTGACGAGATCGATCAGCGAGTCGCCGGCGCGCAGTTGCCAGAGACCGATCGTATCCTGGATCTTTTCCATCGTGCAACCGAGCGCGCCGATGTAGAACGCGAGCATGCGGTCGATGTCGACGACGCGCAGGACGATGTGGTCGATGTGTCGGATGGTGAACATGGCGGTTGCGTTTTTTCCAGGCTCGGCAAGTCGCTCATTTTAGGGCGGCGCGCCGCTCGCGAAAGAGTTCGATCAAGAGTGCGCGCATCCAGCGGTGCCCGGGCTCGGTGTCCTGCCGTCTGGTCCAGAACAGACCCACGTCGAAGTGCCGCTGCGGGACGCGCAGCGGCGAGACGCGATCGAGACCGTAGCGGCGGAATGCACGTGCGACGGTGCGCGGCACGATCACCGCATAGTCGACTTCGGCGAGGATCGCTGGCACAACCATGAAGTGCGGGATCGAGAGCTTGACGCGATCGATCAGGCCGCTCTCGGCGAGGATCGCGAGCGTTGGTGGATGCGAGGTCACGGCAATGTAGTCGGGCGTTCGCGACGCGGGTTTGGTTGCCGAGCGCCGCAGCGTGACGTACTCCTCCTTGAACAGATGCTGGTGCGCGAACGCACCGATCAGCGACGGCAGGTGGCCCATCGCCATGTCGATCGCGCCGTGTTCGAGTGCGATCGACAATTCGGTCCAGTCGAGCTGTCGCGTCTCCACCGAGACATGCGGCGCGCGTTCGCGGATCACGCGCATCAGGGGTGGCAGGAACACCATCTCGCCGAGATCGCTCATGTGCACGCGGAACACGCGCGTGGCCGTTGCCGGATCGAAACCGACCGCGTCGTCGAGCACCGTCTGCACCGAGCGCAAGGCTGCCGCGAGCGCCGGTGCGATGCGCTTGGCGGCCGCGGTGGGTTCGACCCCGCCTTTCACGCGCACGAACAGCAGGTCGCGAAACAACGCGCGCAAGCGCGCGAGGCCATGGCTGACCGACGGCTGTGTGAGTCCGACGCGCTCGGCGGCGCGGCTGACGCTGCGTTCGGCATACACCGCTTCGAAGATCTTCAGCAGATTGAGATCGATGTCGTTGACGTTCATGGTCTCGGCTTCAGGTCAGCCCATTATCGATGCCGTCGATGTGCGAAATAGAACCTGCGTTATCGACAGCATAACGTTCGCTTCCTAGAATCGACGATCCTGAACCGAAGCAACAATGGCGGTAACGAGACACAACCAAGCTGGAGCCACGATGGAGCGGTCGTTTGCGCGCGAGGTCGAGTTGCTGAAACTCGGTGATGGCGAGGTCTTTCACGGCGAGGGCATCCTCGCGATCACCAAGGCACTGCTGCAGGCCGGCGTGTCGTACGTTGGCGGCTATCAGGGAGCGCCGGTTTCGCATCTGCTCGACGTGATGGTGCAGGCGCGACCGTTCCTCGACACGCTCGGCGTCAAGGTCGAGGCGTGTTCGAACGAGGCGTCGGCCGCCGCATTGCTCGGCGCCTCGATCCACTACCCGATGCGCGGCGCGGTGACGTGGAAGTCGATCGTCGGCACCAATGTCGCGTCCGACGCGCTTTCCAATCTTTCTTCGGCGGGCGTGACCGGCGGCGCGTTGATCGTCGTCGGCGAGGATTACGGCGAGGGCGCGAGCGTGATCCAGGAGCGCTCGATCGCGTTCGCGTTGAAGTCCACGCTGTGCCTGTTCGATCCGCGTCCCGATCTGCAGACCATGGTGCGCATGGTCGAAAAGGCTTTCGAGTTGTCCGAAGCGTCGAACATGCCGGCCATGATGCAGTTGCGGATACGCGCGTGTCATGTGCGCGGCAGCTTCGTCTGCAAGGACAACGTCGCGCCGGCGATCTCGCAGCGCTTGCCCTTCGACGAACCGGCAAGCTTCGATTACGCGAAGCTGCCGCATCCGCCCGCGACCTTTCGACAGGAGAAGTTGAAAAGCGAGCAGCGCATCGTGGCCGCGCGCAATTTCATCGTCGAACATGGATTGAACGAAGTCGTTTTGCCGCGCGCGTCGTCGTCGTCGCTGCATCGCATCGGCGTGATCGTCCAGGGCGGGCTCTACAACACGCTGATCGGCGCGCTCGCGCAATGCGGATGCGCCGACGCCTTCGGAAGCAGCGCTGTCGCGATCCTGGTTCTCAACGTGACGTGTCCGCTGGCCCCCGACCAGATCGAGGCGTTCTGTCGTGACCGCGATGCCGTGCTGGTGGTCGAGGAAGGACAACCCGAATTCATCGAGCAGGAGATCGCCACCATCCTGCGACGCGCGCGCATCGCCACCGAGCTGCACGGCAAGGACGTGCTGCCGATGGCGGGCGAGTACAACGTCGAGATCGTCGCCGCGGGTCTTGCAAGAGTTCTCGAACGCCACGCGCCCGACGTCGGCCTCGAGCCGGTCCGCGCGTGGCTCGCAGCCAATGTCGAGCGGCGCGCGGCGGTGGCGTCGGCTTTCGAAGACGCTTTGCCCGCGCGTCCGCCGGGCTTTTGCATCGGCTGTCCCGAGCGGCCGGTGTTCTCGGCGTTGAAGCAGGTGCAGGAGCGGATCGGCAAGGTGCACGTCGCGGCCGACATCGGCTGTCATTCGTTCGCGACCTTCGCGCCTTTCTCGTCGGGCCACTCGATCCTCGGCTACGGCATGAGCCTGGCGTCGGCCGCCGGCGTCGGCCCGATGATGACGCGTCGCTCGCTGGCCATCATGGGCGATGGCGGCTTCTGGCATAACGGCTTGTTGTCGGGTGTGCAGTCGGCGCTTTTCAATCACGACGACACGGTGCTGCTGATCATGAAGAACGGATACACGTCGGCCACCGGCACGCAGGAAATTCTTTCGTCGCCAGACGACGACATCACAGCCGTCGAGAAGAGTCGCGCGCGCAGTCTCACCGAGAACAATCGCGCGATCGAGGACACCTTGCAAGGCATGGGCGTCAAGTGGATGAAGACGGTTCACACCTACGACGTGCAGCAGATGATGGATGCGCTCACCGACGCGTTCACGACCCCGGTCGGCGGCCTGAAGGTGATCGTCGGCGAAGGCGAATGCCAGCTCGAACGCCAGCGCCGCATCAAGCCGGTGGAAGCCGCGCGCGAACGCGCAGGCAAGCGCGTGACCCGCGTCAAGTACGGCGTCGACGAGAACACCTGCTCGGGTGATCACTCGTGCATGCGGCTGTCGGGGTGCCCGACGCTGACGTTGAAAGACTCCGGCGATCCGCTCAAGGTCGATCCGGTCGTGACGATCCAGGAGGGCTGCGTGGGGTGCGGGCTGTGCGGATCGAACGCGCACGCGGCGACCTTGTGCCCGTCGTTCTATCGCATCGAGGTGGTCCGCAATCCGACGCGCTGGGACCGCCTGCGCGCGCGCTTCACGACCAGCGGCATCGCGCGGCGCGCGCAGGCGAGGTCGCATGTGAAACCGCATGTGAAACCGCATGTGAAACCTTTCGCAGCGAGACGCACATGAACGCACGACTGATGTCGACGTCGCCTGCGAGCGATGCGCCGCAAACTGACACGTCGACGCGTAGCGAGGGCACAGCGTTGCGCGACGATCGCCCCATCACGATCCTCATTGCCGCGCTCGGCGGAGAAGGCGGCGGCGTACTCACGCAATGGCTGGTCGAAGCCGCGCTGCACGCGGGCCATCCGGTGCAGAGCACGTCGATCCCCGGCGTCGCGCAGCGCACCGGCGCGACCACCTATTACGTCGAGATCTTTCCGCAGCCGCTTGCCGCACTTGGCGGCGCGTCGCCGATCCTCAATCTCGCGCCGGTCGCGGGACGCATCGATCTTCTGGTTGCGTCCGAGCTGCTCGAAGCGGTGCGCGCGCTGCAGGCCGGTTATGTGGATGGCGAGCGCACGATGGTGATCGCCTCCACGTCGCGCACCTTGACCACGCACGAGAAGATCGCGATGGGCGATGGCCGCGCCGACAGCGAGCGATTCGCGGCGCTGCTGGATGCGCACAGCAGGAGGCATGTCGGCTTCGACATGAACGCCGAGGCGAGCGCCGCGGGCACCGTGATCAGCGCGGTGATGTTCGGCGCGGTGGCGGGGTCGGGGCTGTTGCCTTTCGATAGGGCGCATTGCGAAGCGGCGATCGCGGTCGGGGGCAAGGGTATCGAGGCCAGCATCGCGGGATTCGCGCGTGGCTATGCGCACGCTGCGGACGCAGAAGCAAGGCCCGAACCGGCGGGTGCTCCCGAGACCGTAGTCGCCGCGACCGTTTCCGATGAGGACGCTGCGAGCGCATGGCCTGCCGATGTGTGCGAGATGGTCGGCCATGGGCTCGCACGCCTCGTCGATTATCAGGATGCGCGTTATGCCGCGCTCTACGAGCAGCGCGTGCGACGTCTGCTGGCGCTTGAAGACTCGCTCGATCCAGAAGGCATGCACGGGCATGCAATGACCCGCGAAGCCGCGCGCTTTCTCGCGTTGTGGATGGCCTTCGACGACGTGATTCGCGTCGCCGACCTGAAGACCCGTGCGGAGCGTTACGCGCGCATCCGCGAAGAGGTCGGTGCGCGACCCGGGGACCTCGTGACGGTCCACGACTTCTTCAAGCCGCGACTGGTCGAAGTCGCGGGGCTTTTGCCCGAGACGTGGTCGCGACGCCTGCTCGCATGGGAGGCCGAGCGCAAACGCAAAGGGAAGTCCGCGCTCGCGTTCCCGTTGAAGTTGCGCAGCGATTCGCATGCGGGCCACTTCATGCTTCGCGTCCTCGCATCGACCAGGCGCTGGCGACCGAAGAGCCAGCGCTACGCCGATGAGCAGAGGGCCATCGAGCGTTGGCTCGAAGCCGTCGAGCGTGTCGCGTGCCGCGCGTGGGAACCCGCCCACGAGCTCGCGCTATGCGGCCGGCTGATCAAGGGATACGGCGACACCAACGCGCGGGCGCACGAGAACATGACGCGCATCCTCGACACGCTGGCTTCCGAGGACGCCGTCAGGACGTTCGCACCGGATCCGCACGCGCATGCCGAAGCGATTCGTTCGGCGCGCGACGCGGCCCTGGCCGATCCGGATGGCGAGGCGCTCGATCGCGATATCGCCAGGCACGGCGCCGCACCGCGGCCGGTGGTTGCGAAGCCCATGGTGTTCGTGAGGCCGCGGAAGGCGCATTGAAGTACCGGACAAACAGATCAACGACGAGGAGAAGACGACATGGGACGCAACAGGGAACACGGCGCGGGGCGTAAATTCGGCATCATCGGTATCGTCGCGCTTGCGGGCGCGGCATTGTTTGCAAGTGCGAGCGCACAGGCGGACATCAAGGTCGGCATCGTGGTCTCGGCTACCGGCCCGGCCGCGTCGCTCGGCATTCCGCAGAAGAACACGGCGGCGCTGCTACCCAAGGAGATCGCGGGCCAGAAGGTCGAGTACATCGTGCTCGACGACGCGTCCGACACGACGACGGCCGTGAAGAACATCAAGAAGCTGATCGACGAAGAGCATGTCGATGTCGTGATCGGGCCGTCGACGACACCGAATGCGATCGCAATGACCGATCCCGCGGTCGATTCCGAAACGCCGGTGATCAGCATGGCCGCGGCGCAAGCGCTGATCGCGCCGATGGATGCGAAGAAGCGCTGGATCTTCAAGACGCCGCAGAACGATTCGTTGATGGCGAGCGCGATCGTCGATCACATGGCCGCGCACAAGGTCGGCAGCATCGCGCTGATCGCGTTGACCGACAGCTATGGCCAGAACTGGGTCAACGAGATGACGCGGCAGGCGGGCGAGAAGAACATCAAGATCGTCGCCACCGAGTCGTATCAGCCGAACGATTCCAGCGTGACCGGTCAGGTGCTGCGCGTGGTTGCCGCCAAGCCCGATGCGATCCTGATCGCGAGCCGCGGCACGCCCGCGGTGCTGCCCGCCAAGGCCTTGAAGGAGCGCGGCTACAAGGGGACTATCTATCAGACGCACGGCGTGGCCAACAACGATTTCCTGCGCCTGGGCGGCAAGGACGTCGACGGCAGCATCGTGCCGGTGGGGCCGGTGCTGGTCGCCAGCCAGTTGCCTGACGGCAATCCCAGCAAGAGGCTCGCGCTCGACTATTCGCGCGTTTATGAAGCCGCGTACGGAGCCGGCAGCACCACGACTTTCGGTGCGCACCTGTGGGACGCCGGCCTGCTGCTGCAGGCGGCCGTGCCGGATGCATTGAAGAAGGCCCAGCCGGGCACGAAGGAATTTCGCGTGGCGCTGCGAGACAGCCTCGAGAACGTGAAGAACCTGACGATCACCCAGGGAGTGATGAACATGACCCGCGCCGATCACAGCGGGCTCGATCAGCGCGCCCGCGTGATGGTGGAAGTCGAGAACGGCAAGTGGAAGCTGATGCCTTGACGCGGCAGAGTCGCGTCGCAGTGGTCTAACCCCGACGCTTGAGCGCGTCGGGGTTGACCACGTTGGAAGGTTCGCCGGCAACGTACGCGAGGATGTTCCTGAACGCGCCGGAGAACATCGCTTCGTAGCTGCTCTTCTCCACGAAGCCGATGTGCGGCGTGCAGACCACGTTCTCCATGCGCAACAGCGGCTGGCCTGCGAGCGGCGGTTCCGACTCGAACACATCGACCGCCGCGAGCCCGGGGCGCGAGCCGTTGAGCGCCTTGATCAGTGCGCCTTGCGCGATCAACTCGGCGCGGCTGGTGTTGACCAGCAGCGCGGTCGGCTTCATCGCCTGCAGGTCCTCGAGCGTGACGATGCCGCGCGTGTCGTCGGTCAATCGCAGATGCAGCGAGATCACGTCGCAGCTCGAGAAGAACGCGTGGCGATCGGCGGCGACGTCCAGCAGCTGCTCGCGGGCGGCTTCGCGCGATGCTTCGCGACCCCACACCATCACGTTCATGCCGAAGGCCGTGCCGTAGCCCGCGACCATGCGACCGATCTTTCCGAAGCCCCAGATGCCGAGCGTCTTGCCGGCGAGCAATTCGCCCAGGCCGTGATTGGGCGGATCGCTCGCGCTCTTCAGGCCGCTCTGTTGCCACACGCCGTGCTTGAGATTGCCGATGTATTGCGGCAGGCGCCGCATCGCCGCCATGATCAGCGCCCAGGTGAGCTCGGCCGCCGCGCTGGGCGCACCGGCGCCATCGACCACCACCACGCCGCGTTCGGTGCAGGCGGCCAGATCGATGTGCCCACCGGCGCGGCCGGTCTGTGAAATCAGTTTGAGTTTCGGCAGCTTCGAGAGCAGGTCGCGATTGATGCGCGTGCGCTCGCGGATCAACACCAGCGCTTCCGAATCGGCGAGCCGCACACCGAGTTGGCCCGCGCCCTTGACCGTGTTGTTGAAGACCTTGACCTCGTGGCCGCGAAGCATGCCGAAGCATTCGAGCTTGCGAACCGCGTCCTGATAATCGTCGAGGATAGCTATCTTCATTGAGCGTGGCGTGCAAAAACGCCGTTCGTGAAACTGCGAAAAACCCCCCCTGCTATGGTACATTTCACGGCCCCGCTCGGCAGCAGGAAAGGTCGCGCGCGAGTCCGTGGAGAACGAAGATGAACGCAGTGGTATCGCCATCGGCGGGCATGTCAGCGCCATCGTGGGTCAAGAATCAGAAGTTGGTCGCGTGGGTGACCGACATCGTCCGGCTTGCACAGCCCGACAGCGTGGTGTGGTGCGATGGCTCCGATCAGGAGTTCGATCGCCTCTGCGATCTGATGGTCGAGTCCGGAACGATGCGCCGCCTGAATCCCGCGAAGCGTCCCAATTCGTTTCTTGCGCTCTCGGACCCGAGCGACGTGGCGCGCGTCGAGGACCGGACCTTCATCTGCTCCGAAGAAGCCCTGGACGCAGGCCCCACCAATCACTGGGTCGCGCCGGCGGAAATGCGTGCGACCTTGAACGGCCTGTTCACGGGCAGCATGCGCGGCCGCACGATGTACGTGATTGCGTTCTCGATGGGCCCGCTCGGGTCGCCGATCGCGCACGTCGGCGTCGAGTTGTCGGATTCGCCTTACGTCGCCGTCAACATGAAGCTGATGACGCGCATGGGCCGTGCGGTCTATGACGTGCTGGGCGCCGACCACGACTTCGTACCCTGCGTGCACTCGGTCGGCAAGCCACTGGCTGCCGGCGAGAAGGACGTGAAGTGGCCGTGCAATGCCACCAAGTACATCGTTCATTTCCCCGAGACGCGCGAGATCTGGAGTTACGGCTCGGGCTACGGCGGCAACGCGTTGCTCGGCAAAAAGTGCTTCGCGTTGCGCATCGCGTCGACCATGGGTCGCGACCAGGGCTGGCTGGCCGAACACATGCTGATATTGGGCGTCGAGAATCCGCAGGGCGAGAAGCACTATATCGCCGCGGCTTTCCCGTCGGCATGCGGCAAGACCAACTTCGCGATGCTGATCCCGCCCAAGGGCTTCGAGGGCTGGAAGGTCACGACCATCGGCGACGACATCGCGTGGATCAAACCCGGACATGATGGGAAGCTTTACGCGATCAATCCCGAAGCGGGCTATTTCGGCGTCGCGCCGGGCACCAACGAGAAGACCAACTTCAACTGCATGGCGTCGTTGCGCGCCAACACCATCTTCACCAACGTCGCGCTGACGGACGACGGCGACGTGTGGTGGGAAGGCATGACCAAGGAGCCGCCCGCGCACCTGATCGACTGGCACGGCGACGACTGGACGCCGCAGATCGCGAAGGAGACCGGGCGCAAGGCCGCGCATCCGAACGCACGCTTCACGGTTGCCGCGACACAGAACCCGGCGATCGATCCCGATTGGGACAACCCGGCCGGCGTGCCGATCTCGGCCTTCATCTTCGGTGGTCGTCGCTCGACCACGGTGCCGCTCGTGACCGAAGCGCGTAACTGGACCGAAGGCGTGTACATGGCTGCGACCATGGGCTCGGAGACCACGGCGGCTGCGGCCGGACAGCAGGGTGTGGTGCGTCGCGATCCGTTCGCGATGCTGCCGTTCTGCGGCTACAACATGGCCGACTACTTCGGGCACTGGCTCGCGCTCGGGAAAAGGCTCGAGGCTTCGGGGGCGACGCTGCCTGCCATCTTCACGGTCAACTGGTTTCGCACCGATGCCGAAGGCAAGTTCGTGTGGCCCGGCTTCGGCGAGAACATGCGCGTGTTGAAGTGGATGCTCGATCGCATCGGCGCGAACGGGAAACAGCAGGTGGGCGGCGTCGAGAACGTGTTCGGCACCACACCGCGCTATGAGGACATCTCGTGGCAGGGCGCCGACTTCTCGCGCGAGGATTTCGACACCATCACCTCGATCGACCGCGCGGCGTGGCAAAAGGAGATCGCCCTGCACAGCGAGCTGTTCACGAAGCTGAAGCATCATTTGCCCGAGGCCTTGACGACAGTCAAGCAGCAACTCGAGCAACGTCTCGCGGCCTGATGCCGCGTCGCTTCAACAATCAAGGGCGCTGCGGCGCCCTTTTTCTTCGGCGCTTCAAGCAGGGCCAAGCGCCTTTCCCTATGCGCTACATGAAACCTTCTGGCTTCAGATCGACATTGCCCGGCATATCGCGCTGAATCGCATTGTTGCTTCGCATGCCCGGAACGTCGGGCAGCGCGCCCGGGCCGGCAAAAACGTTGCCGTTGATGTTGATGGTTCTGGTTCTCGGGGCGAGGAATATGAAACGCGCTGCGCTGGGGCGCTGGCTGATGAAGGTGTTGCCCTTGGCGACGAACTCGCTCTTGGCATCGGACAGGCCTTCCTCGCCATACGAGACGAGCGTGCCGTTTTCAGACGACGGTCCCTTCTGGAAGATGTTGAATGCCAGGACCACCTGACCACCGTTGGGGAAGTCCGCCTCGTAACTCGCGCGGCCATCGGATTCATCGGCCAGGCGATTGTCGGTGAGGATAGAGATCGCGGCGCGGCTCTTGAGGTTGTGGCCGACGATCGCGTGGTGAAGGTAGCTTTGCCTGACCGTGAGCTTCGCGATGGCGCCGATGTAGAGATTGTGGGTGTGTCCTTCGCCCTCGCCGTTGCGCGCGAACTCGCAATGCTCGATCGTGATTTCGCTGGTGGGATTGGCGCCGGTCAGGAGGCCGTTCTCGTTGTCGTGCAGATAGGCATTGCGCAAGTAAAAGTTGCGCCCCTCGACGCGTATCGCCGCGCCATTGCGATCGGCCACGCGCGCCCCCGACATCTCGACGCTTTCGATGGTGACGTCGTCGCCGCGCACGACCCAGATCGCCTTGCCCTGCGCGTCGCGGCCATCGGCGCGAATATGCGGTCGCGGTTCCGCGCCCACGATCCTGATGCGGCTGGCATTCCACACCGCAACGTCGCCGCGATAGTCGCCCGAGGCGATTTCTATCGTGTCGCCGTCTCGCGCGACCGATGCGGCCGCACTCGGGGTGGTGAACTCGCCCGAAGGACCCACGCGCAAGATGCGTCCGACGGTTTCGAGAGAAGCTTGCGCGCGTGTCTGCGGCAATCCCGGAACGCTCGGTGGAACCGGTGCGCGAGCCGGCAACAGGCGCGCTTCGAAGGCTTCGGCACGCGTGAGCCCCGGCGTCAACCCCGGCGTGAGCCCGACAGACAGGGCGATTGCACAGGCGATCGTCGGCAGGCTCTTCATGCGGGTTCTCCAGAGGAATCGGGATTGCGTCTCGCGTGGCAACGCGGAAATTAACTGGTTATGTGCGCTTCGTCACGCGTTTGTGCTTTGCGTGTCGGTCTTTCGCACGCGGCAATCGGGCGACAGCAAAAGCGAAGGGATCGCGCGGGCTGTTGCCGTGCATGAGCGGTCGACAATCAGGGTTTGCGCGCATCCAGCCGTCGCATGAATCCTGCTACGCTCATCCCTCCTTCGAGGACATCCTTTTTTTTTGCAACGATCGTATCGGGCACATCGCGCGATCTCTCTCGCAAACTCCCGTGACTTTGTCGTCGTTCCCGACCTTGATGACTCAAACGATAGACGATCGCGCCTCGAGTTCGACACCGAACGGCAACGTGATCCTCGAGACGCGCGGACTTCGCAAGGAGTTCAAGGGCTTCGTGGCGGTCAACGACGTATCGATCTCGGTCAAGCGCGGCGAGATCCATGCGCTGATCGGACCCAATGGCGCGGGCAAGACGACCTTCTTCAACCTGCTGACGAAGTTCCTGCCACCCACAGCCGGAGAGATCGTTTTCAACGGTGTCGATATCACGCAGGAGAGGCCGGCCCAGACCGCGCGTCGCGGCATCGTGCGTTCGTTTCAGATCTCCGCGGTCTTTCCGCACATGACGGTGCTCGAGAACGTGCGCGTCGCGTTGCAGAGAAACCTCGGGACCTCGTTCTATTTCTGGAAGCCCGAGAGTTCGCTGGCGCAATTGAACGATCGCGCGCTGCAGCTCCTGGCCGAGGTGGGACTCGAATCGTTCGCCGACACGCTGACGGTGGAACTGGCTTACGGCCGCAAGCGCGCGCTCGAGATCGCAACCACGCTCGCGCTCGAACCCGAGCTGATGCTGCTCGATGAACCCACCCAGGGCATGGGACACGAAGACGTGGGCCGCGTGACGGAACTGATTCGCAAGGTGTCTGCCAATCGCACCATCCTGATGGTCGAACACAACATGAACGTGGTCTCGTCGATCGCGAACACGATCACGGTGCTCGCGCGCGGTTCGGTGCTGGCCGAAGGACCTTATGCGGTCGTGTCCAAACATCCGAAGGTGGTCGAGGCCTATATGGGCACCGCCGACGCAGCGTTGCAAGGGGCGCATTGAATGACGAGCGTGCTGGCGATCGAAGGCCTGAATGCGTGGTACGGCGAGTCGCACATCCTGCACGGTGTCGATTTCTCCGTCGAGGCCGGCGAAGTGGTCACGTTGCTCGGACGCAATGGTTCGGGCCGGACCACGACGCTGCGTGCGGTCATGGGGCTGGTGGGCCGTCGCGGCGGATCAATCAAGGTGGGTGGCGAAGAAACCGTCAAGCTCGCGCCGCATCGCATCGCGCGTATGGGCATCGGCTATTGCCCCGAGGAGCGAGGCATCTTCTCGACCTTGTCCGCGGAAGAAAATCTTCTATTGCCGCCTTCGCTCAAGAGCCATGCCTCGGGGTTGATCGGCGAGTCCATGCCGGTGAGCGACATCTACGCGATGTTTCCCAACCTGCAGGAGCGCGCCACGAGTCCGGGAACGCGTTTGTCGGGCGGGGAACAGCAAATGCTCGCGGTCGCGCGGATCCTGCGCACCGGCGCGCGGCTGCTGTTGCTCGACGAAATCTCCGAAGGCCTCGCGCCGGTGATCGTGCAGAAACTGGGCGAGGTGATCCGCACCTTGAAGCAGAAGGGCTACACGGTCGTGCTGGTGGAGCAGAACTTCCGGTTCGCAGCTCCGCTCGCGGATCGCTTCTATGTCATGGAGCACGGAAAAATCGTGAAGCAATTCGAACAGGCTGAATTGGAAAGCAACATGGACATGTTGCACGAGTATCTGGGTGTGTAGAACCAAGACCATTTTGCGGAACAGGAGAAAGACATGAAACTGAAGGTCCTAGCAGGTGCGCTGGCAATGGCCGGCATGACGATGGCGGGCAGCGCGCAGGCGCAGATTTCCGGTGACGTGATCAAGATCGGCTTCATTACCGATATGTCCGGTCTCTACTCTGACCTCGACGGGCAGGGCGGCGTCGAGGCAATCAAGATGGCGATTGCGGACATGGGCGGTAGCATCAACGGCAAGAAGATCGAGTTGCTGACGGCCGACCATCAGAATAAGGCCGACGTCGCGGTGAGCAAGGCGCGCGAGTGGTTCGATACGCAGGGCCTCGACATGCTGATCGGCGGAACCAACTCGGGCACCGCAATCGCTATGGCAAAAGTCGCAGCCGAGAAGAAGAAACCCTTTCTGGCAGTCGGACCGGGGTCGAACCGGCTGACCAACGAAGATTGCACGCCGTACACGATTCACTACGCGTACGACACGGTTGCGTTGGCCCAGGTATCGGGTTCGCAGATCGTCAAGAACGGCGGCAAGAGCTGGTACTTCCTGACGGCCGACTATGCATTCGGCGCTTCGCTCGAGAAAGACGCCACCGAGGTCGTCAAGGCGAACGGCGGCACGGTGGTCGGCGCCGTCCGCCATCCGCTGTCGGCGTCGGATTTCTCGTCGTTCCTCCTCCAGGCGCAATCGTCGAAAGCGCAGATCCTCGGGCTTGCCAATGCGGGTGGCGACACGATCAACGCGATCAAGGCTGCCAAGGAATTCGGCATCACCAAGACGATGAAGATCGCGGCGCTGCTGATCTTCATCAACGATGTTCACAGTCTCGGACTCGCGACAGCGCAAGGGCTGGTTGCCACAGACAGCTGGTATTGGGACAAGGACGCCGACAGCCGCGCCTGGTCGAAGCGCTATTTCGAAAAGATGAAGAAGGAGCCGTCGAGCCTGCAGGCCGCCGACTATTCGGTGACGTCGTTCTATCTGAATGCGGTCAAGGCAGCGGGTACGGACGATGGCGACAAGGTCATGGCGCAGATGAAGAAGTCGAAGATCAACGACTTCTATGCCAAGGACGGCTACGTCCGCGCCGATGGTCGAATGATCCACGAGATGTACCTGCTCGAGGTCAAGGCGCAGAACGAATCGAAGTATCCGTGGGACTACTACAAGCTCGTGACCAAGGTCCCGGGTGACCAGGCCTTCCTTTCGGCATCAAAATCCGTGTGTCCGCTGCTCAAGAAATCCTGATCGGGCTCGTGCAGGATCATCGGCGCCGCGAGGCGCCGATGATTTGTACATGACCGCACTCTCGCGCACTTTCCTTCCGCATGACTGAAATCTTCGGCATTCCGATCCAGGCGTTTCTCGGGCAGTTGCTGCTGGGGCTCGTCAACGGCTCGTTCTACGCGTTGCTGTCGCTGGGGCTCGCGGTGATTTTCGGCTTGCTCGGCATCGTCAATTTCGCGCATGGCGCGCTCTACATGATGGGGGCGTATGCCGCCTGGATCATGTTCGAGAAGTTCGGAATCAACTACTGGGTCGCGCTCGTGCTCGCACCGCTGGTGATCGCCATACTCGGCATCGTGATCGAACGCCTGCTGTTGAAACACCTCTACAAGCTCGACCCGTTGTACGGCTTGCTGCTGACCTTCGGACTCGCATTGATCGCCGAAGGCCTGTTCATCCATCAATTCGGCGTGTCCGGGCAATCGTATAGCGTACCCGAAGCATTGTCGGGTTCGACGGACATCGGCTTCATGACGCTTCCCAACTATCGCGCGTGGGTCGTACTCGCGTCGACGGTGGTCTGCTTTGCGACCTGGTTCCTGATCGAGAAGACGCGACTCGGATCCACATTGCGCGCCGCGACCGAAAACGCGGCGCTGGTACAGGCCTTCGGTGTCAATGTGCCGGTGATGGTGATGTGTACCTACGGCGCAGGAGCCGCGCTCGCGGCTTTGGCCGGGGTGCTCGCGGCGCCGGTCATCCAGGTCACACCGCTGATGGGATCGAACCTGATCATCGTGGTCTTTGCCGTCGTCGTGATCGGCGGCATGGGTTCGATCCTCGGCTCGATCGTCACCGGGCTCGCGCTCGGGCTCGTCGAGGGATTGACGCGCGTGTTCTATCCGGAAGCATCGAATGTCGTCGTCTTCGTCATCATGATCGTGGTACTGATTATTCGTCCGGCGGGTCTTTTCGGAAAGGGCGCCTGACGTGCGTCTAGAGTCGCGGTCACCGTTCACCGTCGCGGCATATGCCGTCCTGGTGGTATTGGCGCTGGCGGCGCCCTTCATCGGCCTCTATCCGGTTCTGGTGATGAAGGTGTTGTGCTTCGCGATCTTCGCGTGCGCCTTCAATTTGCTGCTGGGGTTCACCGGGCTGCTTTCGTTCGGGCACGCCGCATTCTTCGGAGGAGCGGCGTATGCGACCGGGTGGATCGTGAAGTCGATGAACGTCACGCCCGAGCTCGGCCTTCTCTTCGGAGTCGTGATCGCTGCTGCGATGGGCCTGGTGGTGGGCGCGATCGCGATCCGTCGCCAAGGCATCTACTTCGCGATGATCACGCTCGCGCTCGCGCAGATGGCGTTTTTCGTGTGCCTGCAAGTGCCGTTCACGCATGGCGAAGACGGACTGCAGGGGGTTCCACGCGGCAGGCTCTTCGGCATGATTTCGCTCGAGTCGAACACAAGCATGTATTACTTCGTGCTCGTCGTGTTCGTCGCGGTATTCCTGTTCATACGCCGCGTCGTCCACTCGCCCTTCGGGCAAGTCCTGAAGGCGATCCGAGAGAATGAGCCGCGAGCGATTTCGCTCGGATATGCCGTCGATCGGTACAAGTTGCTTGCGTTCGTTCTTTCGACCGCGCTGGCCGGACTCGCCGGGTCGCTGAAAGCGTTGGTGGTCCAATTGGCGACGCTGACCGATGTGCAATGGCAGATGTCGGGTGAGGTCATTCTCATGACGTTGCTCGGTGGTTTGGGCACGTTCTTCGGCCCTGTACTGGGGGCGGGTATCGTGATCTCGCTTCAGGATGTTCTGGCCGACCGCGTTGGGTCTTGGGTAACGGTCATCATCGGTGCGATCTTCGTGGTCTGCGTCCTTCTCTTTCGCCGCGGCGTCGTGGGCGAGTTCGAGGCCTTTCGGACCAGGCGCCAAGGCAAGACGACCGATTAGGCGTCGCCGCCGGTTGTCCTCTTCGGCAACTTCACGCGGCGATGCGCCGCCCGCTCCTGTTCGATTCCATTGCGCCGTCAAGCGCCTCCGGTCCGAGTGGGCTTGGACCCGCAGGGCATTCGCCGTCTCGAAAGTCGTGAACGTGTCCTGCGACGGGTCCAGACTTTCTGGCTCGGATGAAGTGTCCAACTCATCGTAGGCGCCCAAGTGGTCAGGGCTCGCATCAATGCACGCGGATCGCGGTTGGCAGAGTGACCACGAGGTTCGACATGGGGCGCTCGGCCGAAAACTGATTCTTCCGATCGTCGGCATACTGCTCGAGAAATTCGGATGGGATGCGATCGTCTAGTCACGGCGGCCGTTGTATAGAGAGCAAGCACTTACAACGTACTAGATATCTGCTGCTCTGTGTTTCACGGGAAACCAAGGAATGGCGCGGGGTGTCCGGAAGCTGGATAATCACGCCTCCTTCACGAGGCGATCATCATGCAGTACCCCACGCAATTCGACGTTCTGGTCATCGGTGGCGGCCATGCAGGGACCGAGGCGGCCCTTGCTGCGGCCCGCATGGGTGCTACGACACTGCTGCTCTCGCACAGCATCGAGACGCTAGGGACGATGAGCTGCAACCCCTCAATCGGCGGGATCGGCAAGGGGCATCTCGTACGCGAAATCGACGCACTCGGCGGCGCGATGGCTCTGGCGACGGACGAGGCAGGCATACAGTTCAGAATTCTCAACGGCAGCAAGGGACCGGCAGTCCGCGCTACCCGGGCGCAGGCCGACCGCCTGTTGTACAAGGCTGCTATCCGCCGGCGCTTGGAGAACCAGCTCAACCTGTGGTTGTTTCAACAAGCTGCCGATGACTTGATCCTGCATGGTGACCGCGTTCGAGGTGTCGTCACGCAATCGGGTATTCGTTTCATGGCTTCGACGGTCGTGCTCACGGCCGGTACATTTCTGAACGGTCGTATCCACGTCGGTCTGCAAAACTATTCGGGCGGTCGAGCAGGCGATCCGCCGGCGATCTCGCTTGCCGCGCGGCTCAAGGAATTGAACCTTCCCCAAGGTCGATTGAAGACTGGGACGCCGCCGCGGATCGACGGCAGAACCATCGATTTCTCAGTCATGGAAGAGCAGGAAGGGGATCGCGATCCGGTTCCCGCCTTTTCATTCATGGGTCATCGCGATTTGCATCCGGCGCAGCTTTCTTGCTGGATCACGCATACCAATCGCGAGACTCACGAAATTATTCGCGGCGGTCTCGACCGATCGCCGATGTATAGCGGCGTCATTGAGGGCGTGGGCCCGCGCTATTGCCCGAGCATCGAGGACAAGATTCACCGCTTCGCTTCGAAGGACAGCCATCAGATTTTTCTTGAGCCCGAAGGGTTGACCACTCACGAGTTCTATCCCAACGGGATATCGACGAGTCTGCCATTCGATGTGCAATGCAATCTTGTTCACAGTATCAGCGGGCTCGAGAATGCCCATTTGCTTCGGCCCGGCTACGCGATCGAATACGATTATTACGATCCTCGCGCGCTCGCCAATTCGCTGGAAGTGAGAGCAATCGGCGGGCTGTTCTTTGCAGGACAAATCAACGGGACCACGGGATACGAGGAGGCGGCTGCACAGGGCTTGCTCGCGGGCATCAACGCGGCGAGACTCGCCCACGGTCGGGAGAGTTGGTGTCCGCGACGCGACCAGGGATATCTGGGCGTTCTGGTCGACGACCTGATCACTCGCGGCGTGCTCGAGCCATACCGGATGTTCACGAGCCGCGCCGAATATCGTCTGAGCCTCCGCGAGGACAACGCCGACACCCGGCTGACGGAAGTCGGGCGAAACCTTGGCTGCGTCGATGACGCGCGCTGGGACGCATTCAATCGAAAGCGTGACATTGTTTCACGTGAAACCGAGCGATTGCGCACCACCTGGGTCAACCCCAAAATATTGGACGCCGCTGACGCCGAGCGAGTACTGGGCCAAGGCATCGAGCGCGAGTATCGACTCCTCGATTTGCTGCGGCGGCCCGAAGTGAGATATCCCGCATTGACGACGCTACGTTCCACCGATGGCTCGACTTTCCTGTCGGAGCCCATCATCGACGAAGCGGCAATCGAGCAAGTTGAAATCAACGTGAAGTACGCTGGTTATGTCGAGCGCCAGAAGGATGAGGTGGCGCGGGCGAGTGCACTTGAAGACCTGAGATTGCCGCCAAGCATCGACTACACTTTGGTTCGCGGACTGTCCTTCGAAGCGCGGCAGAAGCTTGCGGCGCGCATGCCGAACACGCTGGGTGAAGCCTCTCGCATCGCCGGCGTCACGCCGGCTTCGATCTCATTGCTGATGGTTCATCTGAAACGCGGCTTGGGCCGCTCGTCCGATCAACTTAGCCATGAAGTTGAATCCGCGTAATGGTCGACCGGAAGTCTGAAGTGGCGCCCAGGTTGCGCAACAGCGCGGATGGCCCGGCCGAGGAGCCGCTCGACAACCAACCTCGGCGGGCGCTGCAGAAGGGCGTCGACGCGCTCGGCCTTTCGTTGGCCCAACATCAGCAAGAGCTGTTGATCAAGTACCTTGCATTACTGGCCCAGTGGAATGCTGTCTACAATCTAACGTCCGTCCGCGATCCGCTCGACATGCTGGCGCTGCACGTACTCGATTCCCTGGCGATCGTAGATCTTGTTCTCGAGTGCGAAGGGTCGGATGTGCTGGATGTGGGAACGGGGGCCGGTCTACCGGGCATTCCGTTGGCGATCGCATTGCCTCAATACCACTTTCAATTGGTCGATGCCGTAGCCAAGAAGGTCAGCTTTCTCCGACAGGTCAAGGCTTCCTTGGGGCTCGTCAACGTCCAAGCTCAGCACTCCCGTATAGAAGCGCTTACTCGCGCTAAGACGCCTTTAATCATTGTATCTCGCGCATATGCGGAATTATCGCGCATGCTCCGATCGATCGCTCACCTGGCGGATCGATCGACGACCGTGATTGCAATGAAAGGCGTTGCGCCAGATGAAGAACTGGCCGCATTGCCTGCACCGTGGCGCGTGCTCGAAGTCCGCACACTCGATGTTCCCCTCGTCGGCGCGCAACGCTGCGCCGTGATTCTAAGACGCGACTGACGCGGTTCAACCTAGAAAGCCCGATGGCCAAGATATTCGCAGTCGCAAACCAGAAGGGCGGCGTCGGCAAGACGACGACCACGGTCAATCTTGCCGCCGCTTTGGCTGCGTTGAAGCAGCGCGTGCTTCTGATCGATCTCGATCCCCAAGGCAATGCAACGATGGGATCGGGAATCGACAAGCGCACCTTGCCCACTAGCGTCTATCAGTTGCTGCTCGGGTTGCAACCGCTTGCTTCGGTACGAAAACGTTCGGAAACCGGACGCTACGATGTTCTTCCCGCGAATCGCGAACTGGCGGGCGCCGAGATCGATCTGGTCGAGATGGACCACCGTGAAACCCGGCTCAGGGCCGCGCTGGCGCCATACCTTTCCGAATACGATTTCGTCCTGATCGATTGCCCGCCGGCGCTGTCGCTGCTGACGCTCAATGGCCTCACGGCCGCGCAGGGCGTCATCATCCCGATGCAGTGCGAGTACTACGCGCTCGAAGGTCTTTCCGATCTCGTGAACACGATCAAGCAGGTTCATCGAAATCTCAATCCCGATCTCGAGATCATCGGTCTCCTTCGGGTGATGTTCGATCCGCGCTCCACCCTGGCCAACCAGGTGTCCTCTCAACTCGAATCGCACTTCGGAGACAAAGTGTTCAAGACGCTGGTACCGAGAAATATCCGCCTGGCCGAAGCGCCTTCATACGGGATGCCAGGTGTGGTCTTCGACAAATCGAGCAAGGGGGCGCAAGCCTACGTGGCCTTCGGGGCGGAGATGGTCGAGCGATTCAAGCTTGTCCTGCCCGAAGCTTCGGGCGGCGAGCAGTCGCCGGTCCCCACCGACGCAACCATGGCGAATGCATCATGACGAAAAAGAAGGGGTTGGGGCGCGGCCTCGAAGCCTTGCTCGGCGCCAACGACGCGCCCGCAGCGGCGACTGACGGATCGAGCGGCCCGCACGTGCTGCCTCTGGACGTCTTGCAGCCCGGCAAATACCAGCCTCGCACGCGCATGGACGAGGGCGCCCTAACGGAGCTGGCCGAGTCGATCAGAACCCAGGGCGTGATGCAGCCGATACTGGTTCGCGCTGTCGGCGACGCTCGCTACGAGATCATCGCCGGGGAGCGTCGCGTACGCGCGGCCGCAATCGCGGGTCTCAGTGAGGTACCGGTCCTCGTGCGCGATGTGCCCGACGAGTCGGCGGCCGTGATGTCGCTGATCGAGAATATTCAACGCGAAGATTTGAATCCTCTCGAAGAAGCGCAGGGCGTGCAGCGCCTGATCTCCGAATTTCATCTGACCCATGAAACCGCCGCGACCGCGATCGGCCGCTCGCGTAGCGCGACCTCGAATCTGCTGCGCCTGCTGAATCTGGCCAAGCCGGTGCAGGGATTGCTGATCGCGGGCGATCTCGACATGGGGCATGCGCGCGCGCTGCTCGCGGTCGACGCGGCCACGCAGATCACGCTCGCCAATCAGATCGTCGCAAAGCGGATGAGCGTTCGCGATGCAGAGCGCTTGGTCGCGCGCGTCGGTGCGAGCTTCGAGCTTTCGCATACCAATCGGTCTCGCGCGTCGGCGTCCGGTGATCGAGGCAACGACATCACGCGATTGGAAACCGAATTGTCCGACCGGCTTGCAACCGAGGTGACGATCAAACTGCGTGGAAAGAGCCGGGGCCAGTTGACGATAGCCTTTGCGGACTTCGATCAACTCGAGGGCCTGCTCGAGATCATTCGCCGACCAAGCGCCTGACCGGAGCGGCGTGCGCCGGCGGAAGCTCGACCCGGTCGTTGCGCTGGGATCAGGTGTTGCGCGTCAAGCGGATACGCGTCGTGCGCTGTCCGCCATTCGCCTCGACGCTTATGGCTATCGTGCCGCCGTTGTCCACCACGCGCAGCGCACGCTGGATGGTTTCGAGAACGCGCGGGTCGTCAATCCCGCGGCCGGCGCCGCTGGTGCTCGCGTCGAAGGCCACCCCATCGTCCGACGACAGCGCCTCGTCATCCTCCGGCGGCCGTGCGTTGATCTCCTCGACGCCTTCGAAACGAACATCGGCAGGATCGGAAAACAGCTTGTCGTCGAGCGCCTCGCCGTAAGCCTCGTTCTGCCGCGCGCGGATCTCCTGGCCCTGCGCCATGACTGGAACCACTCGCATGCGTGACGACAACGTCAACTCGTTGAGCGCAGCCGAATCCAGCTGGCTTTGCGCGGCAACGATCAGGTCGCCATGCTCGATGGACAACGGGACGATCCCCAGCCGCCGCGCCGCGCTTGAGGAAATGGTGCGAATCGCTTCGGCTGACGGTGTGAAGTTCGCGAGCGACACGAAAGGCCGACCGATCTTCTTGGCGTGGATCTTGTTGAGGGTGTCCGGATCGAGCACGCCCATGTCCACGAGTATCTGCCCCAGGGGCCGCCCGCGATTGGCGCGCTGACGCGCGAGGACGATCTGCAATGCATCGGGCTGCACCGCGCCGAGTTCGATCAAGGCCTCGCCGAGCCGCAGGCCGGGCTTGGTCTTCTGATGCGCCAATGCCTGCTCGAGTTGTTGCGAAGTGATGAGTCCTTCTTCGATCAGATAGTCGCCCAGCACCAGCTTGCGCATCTGCTGCTGCTTTTCGACGGCGGCCTTGAGTTGCTCTTCGCTGACCGCGTTCTCTTCGACGAGCAATCGGCCAATCGGATCGCCCGCCTGAAAATACGAGACTGCCCCCTCGGGGATGAACACCCGCTCGAGACGATCGCCCGGCTGACTGAAGAAAAGAAACAGCCCGATCGGATTGCGAACGAAGCCGACGGTTTCGCCCGATTCGATCTCATGATCGGAGAACTCGACGTTGTAGACCTGGATCTGCGAGGTCGAGAACGACAAATGATCCTGCCCCTGAAGGTGCGCCTCGATCGGCCGAGCGGTTACCGGATCCGTCAAGCGAAGACGCTTGAAGCGCGAAGTTCTGACGACAATCTTCGATGGATATCGCGGATGGCCGGCGTGCGGACGAAACACCAGATGCTCATCGCGGCCCGTGAAGCGCAGTAATTCTCCGTGCTCGACCGTGCCGTCATTGAACAGGATCTCGCAGTGTTGTGGCGCGCCTTCGTCGGTCCCGAGGCGCAGATGCGCGGGCTCCGGCCAATGGATCGTGACGCTTTCCGGAACGCTGGGACGAGTGGGGGTCATGAGAATGGCGCGATACAAGAGTAAAGCGCGGGAGAAAAATGCGAGAGTGGAAAACGCCCGGCCGGACGAGCAGCAGAGCCTAACTTGTAATAGTGCACCGAACCATCGGACCATTCCCGACGGCGACCGAGGCTTTTTTTCAGACGGATGGGGAAGTTTGGGCCGAGGCACGCTGGGCGCGCGACATCCGGTTTGACGCACTGAGGCATAAGAAAGTATCATCTCGCGGCTTTGCGTTGGCCGAACCGGAACGTCCGCATTTCTGGTTGTGTGCGAACTCCAGAAAGACGCAAATGCGGATGGCAAGAGCGCAATGGCTATAGCGGTCCTTTTGCAAGTACTCGTGACGCTCGTCGTCGCAGGTCTTGCGGCAATATGGGGCGGCGTCGATGCCGCAGTCTCCGCCGCGCTTGGAGGGATGGCCTGCGTTGTGCCCAATGCGTTGTTTGCCGTACGTCTCCAGATCGAGACCCGGCGCCCGGGCGGCGCAACGGTTCAAGGATTTTTCGTCGGTGAGTTCGTCAAGGTCGCGGCTACGGTCGCATTGCTGGTCCTGATTGCGCACAACTATCGAGGACTGAACTGGCTGGCGTTGATCATCGGTGTGATCGCCGCGTTGAAGAGTTATTTTCTGATGTTCGTTTTCGTTCGCCGCTAAAGCGGCGCGCCGCCTCAACACTTCGCTTCGATACTGGCGACCGGAACAGCTTATGGCCACCGAAAGCATCGCAACCGAACACGCCCCAACGGCGTCCGAATACATCGTCCACCATCTGACGCATCTTCAGACGGCGAAGCCCAAGGGCCTGCTCGACCTTTCGGTCATCAATTTCGACTCGCTGTTTTTTTCGGTCGTGCTCGGCGCGATTTGCCTGTTCTTCCTCTGGAAGGCCGCGAAGTCCGCAACGTCGGGCGTACCCGGACGATTTCAGGCCGCCGTGGAATGGCTCTACGAGATGGTCGAGAACGAAGCCAAGGGCATTGTTCACAACGCCAACAGCAGAAAGCTCGTGGCTCCCTTGGCCCTGGTCATATTCGTGTGGATTATTCTGCTCAATACGATGGACTTGTTGCCGGTCGATTTGCTGCCTTTGCTCTGGCAGGGCGCATATCGCCTGACCGGCCATGACCCCGAGCACGCGTATCTGCGTTCCGTGCCCACGGCCGACCTGTCGATCACGATGGGCCTTTCGATCGGCGTGCTGATCCTGTGCCTGTTCTACAACGTCAAGATCAAGGGGATCGGCGGATGGACGCATGAATTGTTCACGGCGCCGTTCGGCAATCACTGGGCGCTGTATCCGTTCAACTTCGCGATGCAGACCATCGAGTTCATCGCCAAGACCATCTCGCACGGCATGCGACTGTTCGGCAACATGTATGCGGGCGAGCTCATCTTCCTTCTCATCGCGTTGATGGGCGGCGCGTTCACGTTGTCGCTCACCGGATTCGCGCTTGCCGCAGGCCAGATCGTTGCCGGCACGTTTTGGGCGATCTTCCACATCCTGATCATCGTTCTGCAGGCATTCGTGTTCATGATGCTCACCCTGGTTTACGTCGGGCAGGCTCACGACGCGCACTGATCCGCACTCTGATTTTTCGCTTTCATTCTTTTCATTTTTCATTGCTAAAGGAGTCACCATGGAAATCATCGGCCTCGTCGCGGTTGCTGCCGGCCTCATCATCGGGCTCGGTGCTCTTGGCGCCTGCGTCGGCATCGGTGTCATGGGCAGCAAGTATCTTGAAGCCGCCGCGCGCCAGCCCGAACTGATGGGCGTACTGCAGACCAAGATGTTTCTGCTGGTCGGCCTGATCGACGCGTCGTTCATCATCGGCGTGGGTATCGCGCTGTGGTTCACCACCGCCAATCCTTACCTCGCGCAGATCGTCAATCTGCCGAAGTAACCAGTCGGTAAATTAGTACGAACCGCCGGCCCCGCATCCGTCCGCGCATTTTTCGGACAAGTGGCGAGCCGGCTGTCCACGTCACCGTGATCGAGGTAAAAAAGTGAGCATCACAGCGACCTTCATCCTTCAGATGATCGTGTTCCTGATCCTGGTCGGGTTCACGATGAAATTCGTGTGGCCGCCGATCGCCGTCGCACTCGACCAGCGCGCCCACAAGATC
>JBBQCA010000008.1:0-34095 GCA_038318315.1 Burkholderiales bacterium
AGCGGGCGCGCATCATCTCCCCCTCAACGCGCGCGCCCCAGTGAGCGCACGTGGCTACGCCGCCATGCGCCTGCCACGGCTTTGTTTGCTTCGGAAAACGTAGGGTACGTGTGAATCGTCCCGAGAATCTTGCCCAGACCCAGCCCATGCTTCATTGCGAGGACATATTCTGCGAGCAGGTCGGATGCATGCTCACCGACGATGACAACGCCGAGGATGCGATCCTTGCCCGGTTCCGTCAGCACCTTGATACTGCCTTGCGTTGCGCCGTCGGCGATTGCACGATCGAGTTCGTCAAACGAGAAGCGCGTGATCTCGTAATCGATGTGCTGGTCGCGGGCTTCAGCTTCGGACAATCCGACGCGTGCGACTTCGGGTTGCGTAAAGGTCGCCCACGGAACGACGGAATAGTCGACCTTGAATCGCTTGAAACGCCCGAACAGCGCGTTGATGGCGGCATACCAGGCCTGGTGGGACGCGGTATGTGTAAATTGAAAAGGCCCCGCGACGTCGCCGACGACGTAGATATTGGGAAAGTTCGTCTGGAGGTAGGTGTCGTGCTCGATCGTCTTCTTGGGCGATAGCTTGATGCCAAGTTCTTCAAGCCCGAATCCATTGACACGCGGAGATCGGCCGACGGCGCAGAGCAATGTATCGAACTCGATCGCTCGTTCACCGGCTTCGCTCTTGACGACGATCCGCTTCACGCCGTTGACCAGTTCACATCGCAGCGCTTCATGTCCCAGCAGGACCTCTACGCTGTCGGCGCGAAGAGCGACTGCCACGAGTGCCGAAATCTCGGCATCTTCCTTGCTCAGGAGGACGGGACCCATTTCGATCTGCATCACGCGGGAGCCCAGTCGCGCGAAGCTTTGCGCGAGTTCGCATCCGATCGGCCCGCCTCCCAGCACGATCAGACGGTTCGGCAACTCGGTGAGATCCCACACGTTGTCCGAAGTCAGATAGCCGGTTTCCTCGAGACCTGGAATCGGTGGTACCAGGGGGCTCGAACCGGTCGCGATGACGATGCTTCGCGCCGTCAGTCGACGCGTTGCGTCGTCGCCGTCGATCTCGACGACCCAAGGCGAGGTGATGCGCGCGTGCCCCTTGATGACGTCGACGCCGAGGGATCGATAGCGGTCGATCGAGTCGTGCGGCGCGATCGTGCGGATGGCCGTATGCACGCGCGTCATGACGGCCGCGAAGTCGACCGTGCCAACCGCATCGCGAATCCCGAAATCAGCGGCGCGTCGCAGTTCGCTCGCCATTCGCGCTGACCGGATCAAGGTCTTGGAAGGCACGCAGCCGTAGTTGAGGCAATCACCGCCCATCTTGTGGCTTTCGACGAGCGTCACTTCCGCCTTGACAGTTGCTGCGATGTAGGCGGACACCAGACCCCCTGACCCCGCACCGATGACAATCAGATTCCGATCGTAGCGGTCGGGTTTCTTCCAGTCCTTGTAGATCTTGCGCGTGCGAAAGGCGCTGACCAGCGATTTTGCGATCAGAGGAAAGATGCCGAGCAAGACCAAGCTGGCGAGAAGACCGGGGGAGAGCGCATCCGAGGCCTTTTGGATGCTGGCGATCTGTGTGCCGGTGTTTACGTAGATCGCCGTGGCCGGCAGCATCCCGAGTTGGCTGACCCAATAAAAACGCGTGGCGGCGATCGGCGTGAGACCGACCAGAAGGTTCACGAGAAAAAAGGGAAAGGCGGGAATCAGGCGCAGCGTCAATAGATAGAACGTACCATCACGCTGCATGCCTTCATTGATGGCGCCGAGCTGACGGGAAAATTTCGATTGCACCGTATCGCGCAGCAGATAGCGTGACGTCAGAAATGCCAGCGTTGCGCCCACACTCGCGGCAAACGAAACCACTACGAGGCCGACCGCGAAACCGAAGATCGTGCCTGACGCGAGCGTAAAAATTGTGGCACCGGGAATCGACAGGGCGGCCATCGCGACGTATAGCCCGAAGAACGCCGCAAGCATCAAGAGAGGATGCTGCTGGTACAGCGCGACCAGGCTATCGCGCCTCTGCTTGAGGAAGTCGAGGCTGAGTCTCTGTCCGAGATCGAAGTGGAAATAAAGAAAAATTGCGATCAGGACGACAACGATCAAGCCGACCCATACCCATCGCTTCGGCGGGGCATGCATGCCAGCTCAGGGTTCGAGCGCGCCGCCACAACTGCTTCCCTGACCGGCCGTGCAGCCGTAGCAATGGTCTGCGACGCGAACCGCCTCCCCGGCTGCAGAGCGCGTCAGCAAATCCCGCAGGTGTGCGCGCGCATGTCCGTTGAGTCGCGCCGGCAAGCCCAGCATCTGATTGAAATCGCAGTCGTATAGGAAGCCCTGCCAATCGACGCTTACCAATGAATGGCACATGACTTCGTCGAGGTTTTCCGGTCGATGAGACTTCTTGAGAAGCTGCATGTATGTCGCGAACGTTCCCTTGGAGACCAGCGTGCTGCCAAAGCGCTGGATCGGCATGTTCGCCAAGGCGAAGAGTTGATTGAATCGAATGCCGAATTCGTCGAATAACTCGCGCTTGTAGTCCGCCTCGAGTGCTTGCTGCGGTGGCGGCAGCGACGGGCCTTGGGGGTTGTAGACGAGGTTAAGGATGAGTCCACGGCCTTCTGCCGCATACCCCAATGCATTCAGTGCCCTCAAGGCAGCGATGCTTTTCTCGAATACGCCGTCGCCGCGCTGCTGATCGACATTGGCCTTTGAATAGCAGGGCAGCGACGCGACCACCTCGACCTGATGGTCATGCAGAAACTCGGCGAGGTCCTCTTGTCCTGGTTCGAACAGGATGGTGAGGTTGCATCGATCAATGACGCGGATGTCGAGCGCACGCGCACTCCCCACGAGCCTGCGAAAATGCGGATTGAGTTCGGGAGCGCCGCCGGTCAGGTCGAGTGTCCGGATCGATTGCCGTTCCAGCACTGCGAGCACCAGGTCGATCGTACGGTCATCCATCTCTTCGGTACGATTCGGGCCTGCGTTGACGTGACAATGTAGGCACTGTTGATTGCACCGATAGCCCAGGTTGACCTGCAGCTTATCGAGCGATCGTCGCCGCAGCGCAGGAAACTCGGTTTGGACCAGCAAGGGCAAAGTATTGTGCATTTGATAATTTGTAGCGGCCGTCGCGAGCACCGTGGGAGAGCGACATCCCTTAGTTCGACGAACTTGGAAGAAGGGTTACATCAAGCGACAAAAACACTCCATAAACCAGTTCGACATCAACAATGCATAAATATTCACAAATGGCTGTAACCAACTCCGGCGTTGCGGCGAAATGAAGGAAGTGCCGCAAAGCGACCCGTTTGAATCGCGACTGAAGCCACTCTGGACGTTGGCGCAAGACGGAGACGAATCGGCCTATCGTGCGTCGCTTGCAATGATCGCGATTCGCCTGCGAGTTTTTTTTGGACGTCGCTTGTCCAGCGCTTCGGACGAGGTCGAGGATCTGATTCAGGAAACACTCTTGGCCTTGCACCTGCATCGCGGTACCTATTCCAGCGAGATTCCGGTCAGCGCATGGGTGCATGCGATCGCGCGGCACAAGCTGATCGATCTGCATCGTCGTCGGGGACGTCGCGAAGCGCTGCACGATTCGTTCGATGAGACAGATGACGCGATGCATCCGGTTGTCGACGCGGATCAGCAGGCGCGACGCGACCTCCTGTCCTTGATGAAATCACTCCCCTACCTTCAGCAGCAGGCAATCCTCCTCATCAAGATCGAGGGGTTGACGGCGGTTGAGGCGTCTCGTCGCACGGGCGTTTCGGTTTCGGCGCTCAAGGTGCGGGTGCATCGGGGATTGAGGCGGCTTGCCAAAATCGTAAGTGACGGCGCATGAATACCGACGACTTGATTAACGCACTAGTGCGGGACGCAGGGCCCGCACCGCGCGCCATGGTTGCGAAGCGACTCGCGCCGGTCATGGTCTGCGGATTCCTGATCAGCGCCGCGCTCGCCACCGCTGTTCTAGGCGTTGCGCCGGTGGCACGAGCGATGAGCGGCGCGCTGTGGATGAAGGTGGTTTATGCACTCTGCCTGGCCGCGAGCGCTGCGTGGCTGGCCGGTCGGCTTGCGCGTCCAGGCGCTGAGGTTGGTCGCGCAACGGCAGCGGTCGCGCTGGTCGTGATCGCCATGGTTGCCGCCGGCGTGACGGCCGTACTGACTAACGCGCCGTCCGAACGGCATACCCTTACTTTCGGGATATCGTGGTGGCTCTGCCCTTGGGCAATTCTTGCACTCTCATTGCCGACATTGGGTGGTGCGCTGTGGGCGATGAAAGGGATGGCGCCGACGCGACCTGGCGTCGCGGGGTTTGCTTCGGGCGTACTTGCGGGCGCAGTCGGTGCTTTAGGCTACGCGTTCGCCTGCATCGAGACGTCGCCTACATTTGTCGCAGTCTGGTACACCGTCGGCATTTTGCTTGCCGGGCTTATTGGCGCTGCGTTCGGTCGCCGCGTGCTGCGCTGGTAGCGATGCAGCGGGAACCATCCGATGCTCGTCGCATCGACGTCGGGTGGGCTTTGCAAAGGTGAACCATGCAGAGCCAACATCCGCGTCCGCAGGTCCTTCTGTTCGACGTCAACGAAACGCTGCTCGATCTGGCGCCAGTCAAGCAAAGCATCAACGATCTCCTGCTCGATGAGAGTGGCGCGACGTTGTGGTTCTCGACGATGCTGCACCATTCCCTGGTGATGACCGTCAGTGGCAGGTACACCGAGCTCATGGAGATCGGCGCGGCGGTCCTTCGGATGCTTGCCCGCAACCGCGACATCGCGCTGAAGGCTGATGACGCCAAGGAAGTATTGGGTGGAATGCGCAGTCTATCGCCGCACCCTGACGTAGCGCCCGCGCTCGAGCGGTTGAAACACGGCGGCTACCGCCTCGCGACACTCACCAATTCCTCGAAGGCCGGGGTCAATGCCCAACTGGAGTATGCGGCGTTGGCTGGCTTCTTCGAGCAGCAGTTGAGCGTCGAGACGCCACAACTGTTCAAGCCGCATCGCTCTGTCTACGAATGGGCCGCCAGGGAAATGCATGCGGCTCCGGCCGAATGCATGCTGGTTGCGGCGCATGGGTGGGATGTCGCGGGCGCGAAGTGGGCCGGACTACAGGCCGCATTCATCGCGCGTCCCGGACAACAGATCTTTCCACTGGCAGAAGCTCCTGAAATCGACGTGGCTGACTTTTCCGCGTTGGCTGATGCGCTCGGCGCTTGAATCTGCAGCCGAAGCGCAGGCAGCCGCGGGGAGCGATCTCCCCGGCACGACCGGCCCCTAGGCATCCGTTGACACACGTTCTACGTCCGAGCCCGGTCCCGGTCGAGACCCGTTGCCTTGCGCCTCGTTTCGCGCGCCGCTGTAACTCGAAACGAGAAATGGCACGAGATAGTTCAGCGCAATCTTCCAGACGCTGATTGCATCGCCACTGAGCCATCGGGGCTGTTGTTGATGGCGTTCAGCGCAGTTCCAACCACCAGTGACACCTTGATTGCCGAGACCGCGATCGACTCCGTGATGACCAACCCCGGTAGACGCACGGCTCTGAGAGGTCGATTCGAATCCGGATTACGCTGCCGATTTGTCAGCGACATGGAAAATTGGCTGTGATGGAATCGCGAAGGCGGCTTCGCGATGTTGCAAACGCGCTGCAATAGTCTATCGCGTCGACCGAGTTTCAAAGCGCATTTTGATCAGGTGATCGATCGATACGGCGCCAGGACCGCGTGCCATCAGATAGAGAAGAATGGTCGCCCAAGTACCGTGGATGGGATACGCGTCCGGGTAGACGAACAGCTCGATCACCAGCGTCATGCAGAGCAGTGCGAGTGCCGAAAAACGTGTCGCGAGCCCGACGAGGAGCAGGATCGGGAAGACATGTTCAGCCACTGCCGACAGGTGCGCGGCGAGCTCCGGCGAGACCAGCGGCAATTTGTACTCGTCCTGAAATAGCGCGATGGCCGAGTCGGACAATCGCGGCCATCCAAACACGAATTCGCCACTCACGAAGTTGATCGCCAGTCCGCTGATCTTGGTTTGTCCGGAGTTCCAGAAGACCGCGGCAATCGAAAAGCGCCCGAGCAGCGCGATAAAGCTGTGCGGGATGCGTTCGAAAGCCACGATGACTTTCATGATCAGTGACTTCTGCGCGACCGAACGGACCGCGTCGCCAGTACGCGTGGTGGAATTCATAAAGGCTCGCTTTCGGGTATCTGCATCGAGGTCAACGCGCCGTGGCGCATCAGCAGGGTCAGCGTTGCAGCGAGATCGAAGTTAGCGTCGACCTGATGCGCCTTGAACGCGGCCTGACCCAGTCGCGCGCCGCGCCGGATGGAACGGACGAAGGTCGTGGCGCTCGCCGGAACGGGCAGGACCAGGACAACGAGCGCATCGCGCGTGACCAAGCACGCTTCCGGCCTTTCGACATCGATTGATTCCAGATTCTCGTCGTCCTGATGTGCGGCCCAGATCGATACGGCCGCGTTGCTTGCCTGAAATTCGATGAGCGATGGATGACAGCCCAGTAGCAATGCGTCAGCTCGTTCGGCCATACCGAGCGCGCGTATTACTTCTTCGTGCGACAACGCATCGGCATCGGCCGCGTGATACGAAACCACGCGCGCGTACTCGAGCCTCGCGACATCGGCGAGATAAGGCACCGAGCGCGCAGGCTCGAATCGATCGATGAAGTCGGGCAGCGCCTGACCGTAGAGCGCGAGCACGCTCGATCGCGGCGGTGAAAGGCGAACAAAGATCGACGTCATCGCGCGAAAGAATTCGATACCGACGAGACGCTGCGCGACAGGAAACGTGTCGGCCAAGGCATCGATCAGCGAACTGACGACGTTGTTGCGATGGATCGCGAAACGCGTCGCGGGGTCCGATCCGTTCCATGCGACGACCGGAGGCGGGCAGTCTCGTCCAGGGTCGAGCAGCGCCGCAGAAAAATCTGACTCGGTCATCACGATCGCGCTCATGACACGACTTCCATCTGATGTCCGCCGGCCTCTGTTCGCGACGCCATGACGGCGTCCGCGCGACCGGCCTCGGAGACGAGTGTCGCCAACGACGGAACGTCATGGTCGCGCTCGAGGAGCGTCGGAACCCGACCAAGCTCTGCAACGACTTCCTCATACAGCGTCCAGACTGCCGCATCGACTGCTGCGCCATGGCTGTCGATGAGAAGACGCGCGCCGGCCGCGTCGTGCTCGATCGTGAAGCCTGCCAGATGAATCTGAGCAGCGTGACGCACAGGCAGTTGCCACAAGGCCGCCGAGGCATCGCAGCCATTGTTGACCGACGACACGTAGACGTTGTTGACGTCAAGCAGCAGACCGCACCCGGTGCGCACGATGACCTCGGCCATGAATTGTCCTTCGTTCATGGTCGAGCCCGCGAGACTGAAGTAGGTCGACGGATTTTCGAGCAGCATGACGCGCTGCAGCCGTTCCTGCGTGCGATCGACGTGGTCGCACACGCGATCCAGTGTCTCCCGATCGTAGGTGAGTGGCAGCAGATCATTGAAGAAGACGCCGCCATGGCCTGACCACGCAAGGTGCTCCGAGAAGGCATTCGGTTCGTAACGATCGATCAGTCGCGCCAGCCTATTCAGATGCTCCTCGTCCAACGCTTCGTCTCCACCGATCGACAGCCCGACGCCGTGGAGCGACAGAGAGTATCGGTCGCGAATTTGTTGGAGGTAATGATGGAATGGTCCGCCGTCGACCATATAGTTCTCAGCGTGCACTTCGAAGAACCCGACCATCGGCTGCGCATTGAGAACGTCCCGGAAGTGCTCGGGCTTCAGGCTGATGCCGGCGCATTTCGGAAGGGACGTCTGATCTTTTTCCGCAGGGCGACCGCGCGTGTCTGGCGCGCGGGCCGCAGCGGTTCTCTGCGCCGCGCCCGCGAGACACCCGACGGGCTTCAGCGACCGCGGGATGTCCCCCGATGCTTCGTGCGACTCGCCGCTGAACCTAGGCGCGGACACCGGCTAATCGTTGATCGTTACCAATCAACCGACCATAGACCCATCCGAGTACCGCACCGAAAATGATGTGCAGGACGAGCGTCATCATCGGCGCCATGATGCCCATCTTCATGCCGAAGAAGCCGGCCCCCACCGTGGGCATCAGCATGACCATCATGACCAGCCAGCCAACCACGCTGATCACGACGCCGCGCGAGACGTTGCCGATGCCCGTTGCAGAATTTCCAAACACGGCGATCGCGATGCCGTATCCCACAACGCCAATCATGAAATGGACGATCCAGCCCAGAAGCGGCGCGTTCGGTGCACCCATCATGCCGGCAATCATGCGCGGAAGATCAAGTGTCGGCATGATGCCCATCATGGCCTTCACCACCATCAGCGCTGATAGGACGACCGTCGCCGCCAAACCGGCCAACATTGCTTTGCCGTATTTCTGCATCACATTCTCCACCCGTTCAGGGTTCGCTGTCGGCGGACGGACGTCCGCCGACTTCGTCACCGCTCTGACCTAAAGACCGGTCAAGCCTTCTTTTCCTTGAACTCGTCGGGCTGACCGAAGCCGGTCGCCGACGTCTTCGAGAGGGTCTGTGCGCAGGTTCCCTTGGGAACGAGCGAAAACGCATTTCCCTGATAGTCGACCTTGGAAGTGCCGGCACACGTCGTGCCAGCGCCCGCCTTGCAATCGTTCTTTCCCTTCAAGGCGACGCCGAAGCACTTTTCCTTGTCAGCGGACTTCTCCATCGACGTTTGCGCGGCGGCGGGCAGCGCCGTGAAAGCTGCGCCGAGCACGACGGCGAGTGCTGCAGCGGGCATTGCGAATTTTGAAGCTTGAGCCATAAATTTCTCCATGCAGGAAAGGAATGAGACGCGATGGATATCGCTGTTCAAGGTAGCGTCAGCGATTCGTTGAACCACTTCAGCGCTCCCCACCCTAAGACGACGCAGGCTGCGAAATCGTTACAACGGTTGGCGCACCAGTCAGCGAGAAAGCTTAAATTCAGAGCGGGACGCGTCTTTTCCAGGGCGAAGCGATTGAATCGCCTTCCAGGCGATCGGCGCACGCGCTCTCGAGTTTTTGAAAAGGTCAAAAGACCAGCCGTCGCGATGTAACCAACGTGCGTCGCGTGTCGTATGGCCATTGAGCCGCGCGATTTAGGAAAAAAACGGCCACAACACCAGAAGGAGCATATGGATACGAAGAAAATGATCGCCGGAGCAAAATTTCCGCCGATGGCGTGGAACGCCGTTTCCGGCGACCGCGTCAGCCCCGCAGATGTAGCAGGGTGGCGAGCACTGTTCATCTATCGAGGAAAGCACTGTCCCATCTGCAAGTCGTACCTCACGACGCTCAATGAGATGCTCGACGAATTCCGAGCCGCGAACATCATGGTGTCGACCGTATCAGCCGATAGCAAAGAGAAGGCCGAATCCCAAGTGGGCGAGTGCGGCTGGAAATTTCCCGTCGGCTATGACTTGTCGATCGATGAGATGCGGCAGCTGGGGCTTTACATCTCTGATCCGCGCTCGCCGCAGGAAACAGACCGACCCTTCGCCGAGCCAGCCTTGTTCGTGATCAATCCTGACGGCGACACGCAAATCATCGACATCTCGAACGCTCCCTTCGCGCGTCCTGATTTGAAATCGCTACTTAAAGGACTTCAATTCGTGATCAGCAAGGATTACCCGATCCGAGGCCGTGCGTAGAGAACACGCCGTGGAAAGGACGCCGTCGGTAATCCCGAGTGGACGTCCGCCCAATGTTCATTGCGCGAACTTTTTGGCTCGGATCGCCGATATCAAATAATGCGTTGCGACCTCGCGTTCCACGCGATGTCGCATTCATTCCAATCAGTTCTGAGTGGAGATTTCAATGCGATCAGTTGCCGCTGTTGCCGTTTTGATCTTTGTTGGTGCATTCAATGCCGCATGGGCAGTGGAAGGCATGGTCGCAATGCGCAGTCCGCACAGCGCCAGCGAAACCATGAATCGCTTTGAAAGCGCTGTTCAAAAACTCGGGCTAAAGGTCTTTGCGCGCGTCGATCATGCAGCAGGCGCTAAGTCGATCGGGAGGGACTTACGTCCGACAGAAGTCCTGATCTTCGGCAACCCGCAAGGGGGCACTGCCCTAATGGAATGCGCTCAGTCGGTAGGAATCGATTTACCTCTGAAGGCGCTCGCCTGGGAAGACGAACGAGGGCAAGTCTGGCTTGGCTACAACGATCCCGCCTATCTGGCGAAGCGCCACGAAGTGTCGGGTTGCAAGGCATTCGGAGCGATTGATAAAGCCCTCTCCGAACTCTCAGCGGCCGCGATTGCAAACTAGAATCGGATGCTGCAATTGATTGTAGAACCGCTGGCCAACTTTGTTTTCCCATACCCGCGCCGCGCGACAATGGTCGGCCCGCGTAAGCAGGCCGACTCGTTCGTTTCATTTCATCCTCAAGCTCGGTGTATCTGATGGCAGGCTGCTGGCGGCTGCCTGCAGACGGTTTGCTTGACCGTCTACAAATGCTGGCGGATTTGCATTGCCATAAGTGAACTGTTCTCCGCGCGCCATGGCCGCGAACAGCTCGGTGCGCACGTCATCGCGTGATAATTGCGAAGAGGTAAACGGCCGATAAGGCCGCCCTACCTCGCCGAACGACAATCGGTCACCTCGTGCAACGGCATTGAGGACATCCGCACGAACTGCGGCGCGCGTTTTGCTACTAGTGGATGCCGGGGAAGGGATGCTGGCTTCGTGCGCTGAAGCAGCGAACGTTGTCAGTACGAGTCCGAGAGCGGCAATAATGGTCTTCATGATGGTTCCCCTTCAGAAAAGCGTTGGCCCGTTGGCCCCGAAATGCGCCGCGTATTCGGCGCTTTCAATACTTAGACGGGCCTTGTATTCATAACGTGACGCCTTAAAAACGCTTTCTTAATTTTGAAGAACCTTCATATTCGTAGGGAGCCGGCGCGAATCAGCGCAATGTTTTTTTTCGCCTGCATCAAGGGGCAGCGACTATTCAATCAGATGGGTCCGATGAAGATTCTCTCCGTTCACCTTCAATGCTTGTACTCGAATACAAATGCGCGGTGAGCGCCTGCAACGCGGTCAATTGCTGCTTGACGTTTTGGCAGTCGCCACATAGCGAGAAGTGCATACCCATGCGAATTCGGTCGGTCAGACTGAGTGGCTCGTCAAGGCTCTGTGAGAGAAGCTCTGCCACTCTCTTGCATGAATAAGCCCAGTTCATGGTCGCGACCTTCGATCGATCCAATCCCGTTGCATGCATGTGCACAAAGCCATGCGCGCACGATGCAGAATCGTCCTGCAGTTCTCTGCGCTGACTTCGAGGCGTTCGCAAATCTCCGACGTCTCGAAACCCATCCATTCGCGCATCATAAACACGCGTCCGGTCTGACGTGGAAGGTGCCCAATGCATTGCTCGAGAACCGCCATCATCTGTCGCTCTTCCGCAGCGTTTTCAGGCTGCTGCCAGCGCGGAATCGATTCCGCGTACGAACCGTTTCCGTCGTAGAGCGAATCGATGGCAGTGGCGGCTTTTTGATCATCATCATTTAAATGAACGGTGTATCGACGCGCAGGCGAGCGGTACCAGTCGATGATGCGGTTTTTCAGAATCGTGATCGACCAAGTCAGGAGCGATGCATCGCCACGGCGGCTCGCGTGTTTCTGCATGACGGTGACGAGTGTGTCCTGCACCATGTCCTCGGCCAGTGAATCATCGTGAAGGGCGAATCGCGCATGACGCAGGAGTCGACTGCGCAACCAAGGCCATTGCGGTTGCATGGCATTTTCTGCAGCGCTCCCGCGTGTCGAGGGGGAACCCGTGCCCACGCGCAATGAGGTGGTCTGCGAATCGTTCACGCAAACTCCGCGGCGATCGGCTGATACCAGACCAGCGCGCGATGGTCGAATCCCGACCCGATGGCGGGTTTGACGATCTCGAAATACGGCGACACATCAAAGTCGCGCGGGACGTAGAGGCTGTGATGCCGAACGTGCAAAATTTCTGAGACACACTCCGGGCAAAGTGGGTCGTGTGATGCGACTGATTCGATGAGCGGGAGGATCGGATATCGAACCATCTGGAACGCTTGCGCAATGATCGTCGAACAGATCGCGCGCGTCGGATCTCCGCTTCCCAAGGCAAGCATGCGCCGCCGCCACTGAGTCGGCACAGGCGGAGTAGGAAAGAGATAGCGAGCGAGGTCAAAGACGTTTTTCAGGTCGTACCGATGCCCGAGTTGGGCCTTGAGGAACGCGATCAAGGTTGCGACCTCACCGTCGTTCAACCCGACTGGCCGACAGATCCTGCAATGGAAGCCTTCGAACTCGGCAATGCTGACCGCACGAACCCCCTCCCGAATATCGGCTTCAACAAAGGCGCACGGCCTTCCTGCGCTATCTGCAAGACCCAGCGAAGGGCCGATGTAGATTGCGGCATGGGACCAAGTAGACTGCGTCAAATACTTGATCGCGACGCTTATCCGGGTTTGACCTTCAACCAAAACCACGTCGCCGGGTCGCAGACAAGCAAGCAACAGCGAGATGTCGGTGGGTGCGGCGGCACTGTGGATATGTACTCGATGATTCAAGTAGTCAGCCAAGCGAGCACCGAACCAGCGGGCAATGTCGTCAAACATGTGTACCCGCAATCTCGTTGGGCTCGAGAGAAAGTGAAAGGGCATCCTGTCTCACGCGTTGCCGCCCCGATTGGTGCGTACCGTTGAGACTCTTTCCTTAGACGACGGCAGGTCGCGAATCGTTACATGCTTGTATTGGCGAGCGTGTGCGTCACGGCGCCGCGTACATATCTGAAAGGACTCGGCGGATCCAGAAAACTCGGGCCGTGTTGAAGGCCGGATTTGTGCTTTCAACTCCCGCTCTAGACATTCGACTTCCGATCAACGAAGAGGGACCTCAACTGACGAATTGCCGTCTACTGGGCGCACTTGCCCACTGCACTATCGCTATGCCCCATCGGTCTTTGCGCGCGCTGCTAAATACGAATGCGATGTCCTTTATGTAGTCGGCGGCCTGTATGGGAATCTGCCTGCACTTGATTGGTCGTAAGCGTCACGGCTTCGGCGATCGCGAGTGCATCGTTGAAATCGTTCTTCTTGGATTTCACGAATGGCTCGGCGTACTGCGCAGGCAGCAGCTTCATGTCGTGACCGGCTGCGCAGAACTTTCGTGCGACGTCGCCGAAGTAAAAGTGCCCCACCTGGTAGACGCTGACGGCCTTTTTGGTGCCGTCGATGCTGATCAAGGAGCAGGCAGTGGAGATCCGAGTGATGGCCCGACGGGGGCGAAGGTGTGCGGTCGATCGCGAAGCAAATGGGCTGCTCGCGCAATACGGTGCGGCGCTATCTGCGTGAAGGGGGCGCCAAGCGCTACGGTCCGCGTGCGGCACGCCCCTGCAAGCTGGATGCGTACCGCAGCTATTTGAGCGAGCGCATCGAGCAAGCCCGGCCGCTGGAAGGGGGCAGGTCAGAGAGGCAATACTTCAACACGCTCGCGAGTGTCTAGAGAACGCGGTTGGTTCAGGCTGTCGGATTTATGGACGCCTTGTTTCCCGGGTGAGCCTTCTGGGATCGCGCTCAGCGCGACATTCCGCTGCTATCTCCTTGCTGTTTCCGGGTCAACCGATCCACGATGATCCGCTCGCATATCTTGAAGAGCAGAAAGAACAAGACGCTGAGATAACCGGAGAACAGGAGTTCAGCAAGCTGCCGCAGCGCGCCATGCTTGATGACCATCGCTCCATGCTCGAGGAAGAGTTCGATGTTCGCCTTGAGTACGACGAAAAGGTTGACCGAAATAAACCCGAACAGCAGATAAAAAATCCCCATCAGCACGAACGTCAGCACGATCTGACGAGCGAAGAAGTCCATCCAGCGTTTCGGCAATGGCTTCGTCACCAAAGCTCCATGCAGATCAGCGAGACGTAGCTCCCACTTTTTGCGTGCCATGTGCTCCTCTATTACGGGTCCGGCGGTTGCGCAGCCGGCTTCGTGCAAGCCTGCCGGCTTCGACTGCATCCGGCCGCGCGACCCCGCCTGTCCCGGGCCGGGCGACTCAGTGTCGCACCCCGTTCCATGCCTCGTTGCGCATCAAAGTTGGGAGCAAGCGAACGAACTTTGCGCAGGTGGCGCACGCGGTGGCGATGGCGATGGCGAGCGTAACGAATGTCCGGCGTGGTTTCACTGCGTGCCTCAGCGAGCGACAAAGATCTCGGCCGTCGGATAGAACGCGGACCACGCGAACCAGAACGCCACGAACGCCGGGAGTTCACGTCCCGACGTGTCAAACGCCTGCGCGGTCCGGTGCTCGCGATCGAAGCGGATGGTGAGCCCGCTGCCTCCGAGTCGATCGTCGATCGTGCCACGTGAGCGGTTGCCCAGGGCTTTGGCGAGTTCGCTAAAGGCATAGGCCTTGCGTGCGCCGTTCAGCCCGACCCCGAGCACCAGCTCCTTGGCGGGGAAGCGGTCGCTCGTGTTGGTGGTGGGAAATATGATGCGGCCGCTTGATGCGTAGCCGACGTAGGGATCGCGGCTATAGTCACGGTTGAAGCCGGTGTCCGCGGAGAGTACGAGCGTGTCGGGATGGCGCGTCTTCCAGTCCGCCCATGTGGTGTGGGTCAATTCGACCGGCGTGAGCTTCTCGCCCTTGAGCGGGCCGGTAACCGCCTGCGCCGTGATCTGCGACCAGAGCGACTGCGTCGCCCGGTCGTAGAGCAGCAGGTCGCTGTTGTAGAGCAGCCCCGAGACCCCGAATGTCGTCGCCCGGCCCCGGGCCCGTGCAGCGTAAGCGATGCCGGTGCCGCACAGCGGGCAGTAGGTAACGGCGATCGGTTCGTCGCCGAAGCGGTCGTTGACGATTTCGTGCCAGTTCAGGATCCTGACCGGATACGCTTTCACCTCGCCTTGGCGCGCGAGGCCGAGCACCCGGTCGGCGGCGGCAAGATTTGCGGTACTGGCGGGCACGAACTTCGGTGCATCAATGGCCGGGATGCCGTCCCGGCCGGGGCCCCCTTGCAGGAGCTGGTCAGGGGGAACCAACGAATCCTTGATGTCGAAGCCATTGCGCGTTTGTGCAGCAGCCACTGGGGCCAGCATGACGAGCGCCGCAAGCACCACGATCAAAGAGATGAGCCTTCGGCTCATATTTTTCACTCGCCCTGCGCAGGTTCGATCGGACTCAGGTCGCGCTTGGCGTGCAGTCGCAGCCGCAGCAGATGATCGAACGACAGCTTGCCGGGCCCGCGGCAAAGCAATACGAGCAGCATCGCCGCCCACTGGATGTGCGTGGGCCACGCCTGTGGATAGACAAAGACCTCGATGAAGGTCGTCATGCCGAGCAGCACGGCTGCCGCCGGTCGCGTCAATAGTCCCAACACCAGCAGCACCGGCGTAGTGAGCTCGATGCTCGCCGCCATGTACGCGGCAACTTCAGGCGGGAAAAGCGGCACTTTGTATTCGTCGGTGAAGAGCGCGACCGCCGTGTCCCAATTTGCGAGCTTGGTCATGCCCGAATTCCAGAATACGGTCGCGACGGCCACGCGCAAAGGAATGGCCAAGAGGCTGTATGGAACGGCATCAAGCCAGCGAAGCACTCGCGCGAGCAATGCCATTCCAGTTGAGCGTGACGAAGATCCGACCTCGGGGTGATTCACAAGAAGTCCTCCTGTGCAGCCCGAGGGGCGACCGCGTCCGCGCGGCTGAATCCGATGAACCGTCCGGTAGAGATGTGCTCCGCAAGCAAGGCCGGCGCATCGATGCCGACTGCGGCGTCGAGTGCCGCCCCCAACGGTTGGCCTGCGCAGAGTTCCGCCGCAAAGCGCCATGCACCTTCGTCGACGCGCGTGACGTCGACACCGGTGACGAGGCGCTGCACCATCAGCCAGACTGGCCCCACAGCGAGGTCGATGGCGGCAAGCGCCGTGTCGTCCTGCGCCAATACGGCGCGCCAAATAGCGTCGACCGGGTAAGCGGCCCTGAGCAGGCTGACCGATGGATGCGTGACGAAGCGAACGCGGTCGTGGTCGGTCGGCTCGATGCTCGTGAGTTGCGTCACATCGAGCGGCCCCACATCGGGCGCATGCAGCGCACGGTTCACCGTCCATTCGAGCCGAGCGACGTCGGGAAGATAGGCGAGCGAGGCCGCCGGCGAAAAGCGCGTGAGGAATTCGGGAAACTCGGCGCCGTACTCGTCGAGGTAGGCGCTGCGTGGGGGCCGCTCCTGCACGAAGATCTGTGCCGCGCTCGCGAAGAACTCGCCACCGACCAGCCGGTGGACCGCCGGGTACGACAGGCGCAACGCGTTGGCCAGACTGCTGATGAATGTATTGCGATAGACCGAGAGACGCTGCTCGGGCGCAAGCTCATCGCGGACGATGTACGCTGCGGCCGCACTGTCGTCGTGCTCCAGCAGGCTCGTCCGGATCGAGCGCTGCACCTCATGCAGCGAGGGCATGGGTCTCTCCCTTCTTGTGACGTTCGAGCCGGGTGAGCGCCTGCCCAGCTTCATCGAGCAGTACCTCAAGCGCGGGGACGTCGGTATCCCACTCAATCAGTGTCGGCACCGGGCCGAAGCGCTCCAGCGCCTCGGCATAGAGTGCCCAGACCACAGGCGCGACCCGCGAGCCATGGTCGTCGATGCGCAGCACGCGTCCATCGTCCAGTTGCCGCACGGAATGGCCGGCGAGGTGGATCTCACCGATGGCGTCCGCGGGCAATGCGGCGAGGTATGCAGATGCGTCCCAACCGTGGTTGCAAGCGCTGACGTAGATGTTGTTGACGTCGCAGAGGATGCCGCAGCCGGTGCGCTGCGCAACGGCGGCAAGAAATTCCCACTCCGGAATGGTCGAATGCTTGAAGCGCAGGTACGAAGACGGATTCTCGACCAGGATCCGCCGCTGCAGAAAGGCCTGGGTCCGATCCACGTTGCTACAGACGACGTCGAGCGATTCCTCGGTCATCGGCAGCGGCAATAGGTCGGCCAAGTAAGTACTGTCCACGACGCTCCACGAAAGGTGTTCGGAGACGAGGCCCGGCTCAACGCGCTCGATAACCTGTCGGACGCGCGTGAGATGCGTCGCGGCGAGACCCTCCGCACTCCCGAGCGAGAGCCCTACACCGTGCAGCGAGATCGGATAGTCGTGACGGATGGCGTCGAGATAGGCGAGCGGTGTGCCGCCGCCCACGTAGTTCTCGGTATGCACCTCGAGCCACGCGACATCGGGGCGCGTATCGAAAACAGCCTGATGGTGCTGGAAACGCAGCCCGATCCCTGCCGCAGCGGGGATCGGGCCGTGCTTCCAACCAACCTTGGTCAACATGCGGGACAACGGCTTTCTCGCGATCAGGCCGACTTCGGGCTGCCGCCCTGGATCTTGCTGCAGTCGCCGGCGGGTAACAGCACGAACGACTTCGCATCGCGCGCCTGCGTCGCCTGGCCTGCGCAGGAGTGGGCGCCTTCGGCGCAATCGTTCTTGGCTGCCGCGTTGATGCCATAGCACTTCTCGAGCTTGTTGGCTTGCATGCGCATCATGTTGTCCTTGACGGCCTGCGGCGCCTTGCTCATGTCCATCATGTCAGCTGCCTGAACGGGCAATGCCGACGCTGCCATCACGAGCCCAAGGGCAGTGGAAAGCGCTGAAGCGGAAAATATACGACGATTCATGATCGAACCTTTCGGGTAACGGGTCTCGATGCGAGACCGACAAAGTAAAGTCGCCGCGCCTTCCCAAAAAGTTACGCACCAGATAAAACTATTGGGCTCGTCAAGATGGAGGTTTCGTGTACCTTGGTTTTGTGAATCAAGAAGATCTACTGTCAGCTGCCATCGGAGCCGACGAATCCAGAGGTAGAGTGACTTCGCATGATCTCAGGTGGCGACCGTCGCGCCCGACCGCTTACCTCGGTCTCCGGTGCCGCCCCTTCACCTGAGGTTACGGACCTCGAGCCCGGGAAGTCGCACAAAGGACGCGACGGCGTGGGGTTTGGACTGGTCGATCCTCACGGCGCGCGCAAGCCAGCGAGCAGGAGGTCTATCGGCGTCTGCTCAGGGAGATCACTCCCTATGTGCGGTCGTTGGCGGCAAGGTGTCATCGCGATCCACGCGACCTCGAGGACTCGGTGCAGAATGTGCTGCTGACGCTGCATGCCAAATCAAAGCAACGGCTCGTCCGTTCTCGCGACTTGCGAGAGCACGGCAATCCTCCCTTTCCTTGCGGCGAAAGCAAACCAGCTTCAGCGTTTTGAGTGAGACTTTGCCCAAGTCGGGGAGTATTTCGCGATCCATTCGCGCGCGACCACTTCAAAGCTGTTTGCCGCACGTTCAGTCCTTGCGGACTTCGTCGCTTTGCGATGTTCGGCCGGATCGATATCCGCTGCCAGTTGCTTGCGAGCTTCGTCGCGTCGTTCGCGCGCTTCCTTCTATCCGACGTCGGGGTAGGAGCCCAGCGACATCAGCTTCTCTTTGCCGCCGACGCGATATTTGAGACGCCACCACTTGCCACCCGCCGGAGACAACAGCAAAAAGAGGCCGCCGCCGTCGAACAACTTGACCGGCCTTTCTGCTGCGCGTGTATTGCGGATCGCTGTACTGGTCAGGCTCATTTGGGGGGTAACTCCCGTTGGCTTAACGCTGTTACCCCCGAAGTTATCCCCAATTCGGCGCGGATGTCAAAGGACAATACCAGCCTTCCCTGGACGATCATGAAACAAAAAACCCCGCAATTACACGGGGTTATGGATGTTTCTGGACTTCCCTGGACCTCGTTGGATCATCGATTGGTGGAGAAGAGGAGGATCGAACTCCCGACCTTCGCATTGCGAACGCGACGCTCTCCCAGCTGAGCTACTTCCCCGAACGGCCGATTGTAGCTGCGTGGTCGGCGGTCTTCAAGCGGCCACAGCCGAACCGTCGATAGCACGAACGCATCGTGTTGCGTGCGAACACGTCGCAGGCTAACGTGCATGGCGTCACCCGAGGATCGCCACATGCTCCTGCCACCGCCACCGTCGTACGCGCCCGCGTTCTGCAACGATCAATACAACAACGGCAAGCGGGTCGCCGATCTGTCCGGCATTCTCCAGCGATGGCGCGCCGACGCTGGCGCCGCGCGCCGCGCGCTGTCCGCGCGGCTCGACATCGCCTATGGCGGCGATGACTCGGAATCCTTCGATCTCTTTTCGCCCGAAGGCGCGTCGCGCGAACCGCGGCCGGTCGTCGTCTTCATACACGGCGGCTACTGGCGGTCGCTGTCGAAGTCCGAGTTCTCGTGGATCGCGCCGCCCTTCGTGGAACGCGGCATCAAGGTCGCGGTGCTCGACTACGGACTCGCGCCCGCTTATCCGCTCGAGACCATCGTGCGTCAGAACCTCGCCGCGATCGCGTGGATCTGGACGCATGCAGAAGAGCTCGGCGTCGCGCGCGATCGCATCGTCGTTGCGGGTCACTCGGCGGGCGGGCATCTCACGGCGATGATGCTGGCCGCACGCTGGCCACAATTCGATAGTCATCTTCCGAAGAACGTCGTGCATGCCGGCGTGGCGATCAGCGGCCTCTTCGACATGGAGCCGTTGCGCCACGCGCCTTACCTGAATGCCGACCTGCAGTTGACGCTCGATCGCGTCGCTCCGTTGTCGCCGCTCTACATGCAACCGGCGACCTGCGCGCCGCTGCTCACCGCGGTGGGCGGCGCCGAGTCCGACGAGTTCAAGCGGCACACGCGCGAGATCGGCATCGCGTGGGCGCGCAACCTGCGCGAGGACGTGCCGCTACCGGGAGCGAATCACTTCAGCGCATGCGAACGATTCGTCGATGCGAAGCATCGGCTGTTCGAAGCGACGGTCGAACTCTGCGAAGGCCGAGGCAGCGGCACGCGCTGAATCCTGCCGCATGCACCACCCTCGTTTGGGCCTCGCAGGGCTTATTCCGAAACGTACTTCCAGCGATTGTTCTCGATCTTCGCCATCACGCGCGCGCGTTGATCGAGACCGACGTGATCCTTCGTGCTCATGTTGATCACGCCTTGCGGCACCACCAGGTTGTGCGTGCTTTCCAGCGCGTCGCGCAGGGCCTTGCGGAACTCCGGCGTGCCGGGCTTGGCGACCTTGAGCGCTCTGGGCAGCGCGTCGGCGAGCAGCATCCATGCGCCCCATGCGTCGCCGGCGAACTGCGTGACCGAGTCGGGACCGTAGGCGGCTTCGTAGCGCTTGACGAAATCGACCGCGACCTTCTTGGACGGATGATCGTTGGGCAATTGCGTGGCGACGACGCCGGGGCCGGTCGGGAAGACCGTGCCTTCGACATCCTTGCCGCCGACCTTCAGGAACTCGTAGGTTGCGATGCCGTGGGTCTGATAGATGCGGCCCTTGTAGTTGCGCTGCGCCAGCGCGAGCTGCGGCGTGACCGCGGGCGTGCCCGCACCCGCGATCAGGATCGCATCGGGATTGGCTGCGATCAGCTTCAGCACCTGGCCGGTGACCGACGTGTCGACGCGGTTGTAGCGCTCGACCGCAACCATCTTGATGTGCCGGATGTCGAGGAGGCGGTTGATCTCGTTCAGCCAGCTCTCTCCGTACGCGTCGGTGAAGCCGATGAAGCCGAGCGTCTTCACGCCGTTGTCGGCCATGTGTTTGGTGACCGCAGTCGCCATCAGCGAATCGTTCTGCGGCATCTTGAAGCCCCAGTAGCGCTTGGCATCCATCGGCAGCACGATCGATGCGGACGCGGCGAGCGCGATCATCGGCGTCTGCGCTTCGGACGCGACGTCGATCATCGCGAGCGCGTTGGGCGTGGTGTTGGGGCCGAGCAGGACATCGACCTTGTCTTCGGATATGAGCTTGCGTGCGTTCAGCACCGCGCCGGTCGGGCTCGATGCATCGTCGAGGACGATGTACTCGATCTTTACGCCGCCGATTTCGCGCGGCCACAACGTCGATACGTTCTTGCTCGGCAGGCCGATCGAGGCCGCGGGTCCGGTGGTGGAGAGATCGACGCCGACCTTGATCTGGGCCAGAGCGAACGGGGAAGCAGTGAGCGCCAACACGGCAAAGAAGATGGCGAGGCGAGCGCGCATATGGTCTCCCGATCGAGAAGCTTTAGATGTCAACTAATGGGGAGAATACGCGATTTGCCCTCTGGGCGCAGCGCTTCGCAGGCGCCAAGGCAGCGCCACGCGCCGGGCGTCCGGCTCCGTTCGTGAATATTTGCGTTGTCTTCATCCTGCCGAGGCGATAGCGTCGATGCAGCGGTGCCAGACAACCCTCGGAGAACGGCCATGAGATCGTGCAATCCGGTTCTGTCGTTCGCGATCGGCGCGGTCGCGGCCGTCGTTCTGCTTGCCGGCTGCGCGCAAACAGATCCTTACCGAACGCGCAGCGATTCAGGCGCGACGCTTTGTGAGCCTTCACGCGGCGATCCCGGAGTCGCGGTCCTTCGCGGTGTTCCTGGGGGCAGCGTAGGTGCCGAATGCGCGCAGCTGTATACCGAACGCAGCGCTTCCTATCGGCTGCATATCGTCGAATTCGACGACCAGGGTTGGGTCCACGATTCGGCCGGAACATCGACGGCGGAACACCAGATCGATTCAGCCGTGCAGCAGATCAAGAAGACGCTGGAGGATCGCCAGAAAGTGAGGCTGTTCGTCTATGTGCACGGCTGGCGCCACTTCGCGGCGTATGACGACTCCGATGTAAAGCAGTTCCGGCTGTTCCTGCAGGAAATGAATAGCGCATCGAATGGCGCGCAGGTCATCGGCATCTACGTCGGATGGCGAGGCCTGCCGATCGACGACATCGTTCCGCTGACCTATCTCACCTTCTGGGACAGGAAGAGAGCCGCCGAGCGCGTCGCCCAGGGCTCGGTTCGCGAACTGTTCGGTCGCCTGCATGCGCTCTCAGACTACAAGGCCGCTCCAGCCGGCAACCTGCTCACCAAGCAGCAGGGGAAACCGGATGAAGCGCAACTGCGGACCTACGTCATCGCACACAGCTTCGGCAGCTCGGTCGCGTTCCGCGCTCTGTCGCAATCGGTGGTCGACAGCTTCACCGGCGATCTCGATACGGACGCCGCTGCCGTTTCGCGATTCGTGGACATGGTGGTGCTGGTCAATCCCGCGATCGAAGCATCGCGCTTCGAGGTGGTCAGGAGATCGGCGCTCAAGCGCCAGACGCTGTGCGAGGCAGCCAACAAACCCTTTTGCGACCAGCCCAAATATCAGGCGCCGGTCTTGACGATCTTTCAGTCCAGGGGCGATTGGGCCACGGAGAAAACCTTTCCGGTCGGCGCGGTTCTCGGCAATCTATTCCAGAAGGAGATCACGCCTGAAGAGAAATATGCGAATCGCCACACGATCGGCTGGGACGATCGTTATCAGACCCACGACATGACGGAGGAATCGTCCTGCAAAGGGGCGCCTTCCGAAGGCCCTCCCCACGAGGAGGCGGGCGCCATCGAACGCTACGCGCGACCCGGTTGGACGTGGTGCGTCACGAAGGACAATATCGCGATCAAGCATCTCGGGCCCCCGCAAGGGAGGGTCGCCTACAACGGTCCCTTCTGGGATATTCGCGTCGACGCCTCGATCATCGCGAATCACGACGACATCTGGAATCCACGTTTCCGCAGCGTCCTGATCAGGATGTTCGCGGACGAAGGCGCCAACCCACTTCGTTGATCGCAGCGACAGGTCCGTCAGGCGTTGCCCGAGCCCTCATCGGTACCTTCGCCCAAACTTTCGTCCGCCTCGGCATCGTCGACTTTCTCGTGATGCATGTGGGGCTTCTTCCCTGGCTGGACGGTTTCGTCGGCACCCGGCGCAATCGCCTCGCCGTGATGCTTCTTCTCTTGTTGAACCTTCTTGTCGTGGGCGACATTGCGTGGGTCGGTCATGGCGAGCCTCATGGAAAGATCGAGGCCGCACGATCGCACCGAAACGCAGCCGCGCGACTCGGACTGCGTGGGGTTCGCGGCGGTACATCCGTCTTAGTCGCCTTCCTTGTCCGAGCTCCGATCGCCTTGATCGAGGCGCGTCAGTTCGCAGCGCTCAGGGCGCGCAAGCGGCGCCCGCCCCCGCGGTGCATCCCGGCTCGCTGGGATCGAGGTGGCGACGGTCGCGGCCGCTAGGCGCGTCGGCGAGATACGGAAAGCTCGTTCGATAAGGCGCGTCGTTGGCGTTGACACCATCACCCAGGCGATTGTTCGGCGAGACGCTGAACGCCGGATTCAACACACCCACCACCACGCGCAGCGAGATGTCGACGACGTCGTCGAACAAGCGCCGTCCGTTCGGATAGCCGGCCTGGTCGCCCCCAGTATCCCGAGCCGGCGCGCGAAACCCAGGGGAGTCGGCGCGACACCGGTGTTCAATCTCAACAGGTCTGCGACCGGCCCGCTCGGGGTACCCGGCGCTGCGATCGGCGGCGCATACGTCACCAGTGGAAGAAGGTCCGTGCGTGGCGGCGCCGGAATGGCGACCGCGCCGCCAGTTGCCGCGTTGATCACGCGCGCGAGCGTCGGGTCGAGGAAGAAGGACGCGAACTGGCTGTCGTTCTTCGGCTGATCCATGCTGAAGCGATCCTTGGAACCCACTCCGATCAGCAGCTCGTTGATCAGCGGGTTGCCCATGCGCTGGATCTGGCTGTACGTGCCCGAGCTCGTCGCGGGTAGCGGCGCACGCCGCACTGTCAAGCGCGGTCGCGACGTGGTTGCCCATACGCCGATCGTGGCCGCAGTCGATGTCGCGGCTTCGACACTGCCTGTGCTTGTCAACATCGAGACGGGTAATTCGATCGCGATCGAATTGACCGCATAACCGGAAACAGTGTCGCTGGTGATGTTGGTCTTGTCGTCAGCATCCTGCGCCGGCGACAGCACGCCGCCATTGACGGCGCTGCGCAGATTGAGCGTATCGAACGCGGCGCCGAGGTCGATCCAGAACGGATCGTCGGTCGTGCCGGCGAACACCTTCCCGTCCGCAAGGTTCGTGTCATAGGTACCCTGCGCGAAGAGCGCCGGGTAGTTCATCGTGCGGGGTCCGACGTTGGCAGGCACTGCGTAGAAGGTGCCCCCACCCGCTCTGGTGATCGGGGTCGAGACGCCGCTCTTCACCAGCGTGACGGTGTAGCTCTGACGCTGGCCCAGCCCCGCGCTTCCCACACCTTCGAGAGCGGTGATCATGGGCGGAACGATCGGCGTTCCCGGTGCAACCGGTGGCGGCGAATTGCCCGGGGCGGCAATGCCCGCGCCCGCGCCTGCATACACCTGGAACAAACCCGGCAGGCGCTGCTCGGTCGAGAAGCGCACCTGCACGATGATGTCCTCGGAAGCGTCGTTGTTGTTGTCGATCTTGATTTCGTAAAGGATGTCCGGATCGAACGGGAACCAGGTCGGTCCATTGCCGGGTTCGAGAAACGGATCGGCGCACATGATCAGCGTGACCTTGGGTGCGCCGCCGCCGTAGCTGCGAAACGCATAGACGTCGGTGATGTCCGCCTTCTGATCGAGCGCCACGATCGGTGCCTCGCGATGGCTGGAGGCCGCGGCGGGCAAGGCGTATCCGCCCGCGAAGATCAACATCAGCAACGACAGGATGATTCGCATCATGACGACACCTCGCTCAGTCTTGTGGAGTGAAGCCGCGCGCGCCGAACGCTGTCGGGTATGCGCGCAGCGTGGATCTACCTGATGAAGGGAAGCTCGAACGTGAAGAACCCGGCGATCTCGTCGACCGGGTTCAGTGAAGCCTTGCTGCCTGCATGGGTCGCACCCTGCGATATCCGAAGAGCGCGAACAAACCTGCCTCCATCAGCAACGCCGACGCAGGCTCGGGCACTACACCCACGGCCGGGGGCCACCAGGAAACGGTTGCTGGCAAACGCAAGCGCGCCGGTGCCGTCGGTGCCGCCATCCACGCCGATATCGGTGACCACCGCGAGAGCCGCCGCGGACAGGAAGCCAAGAGAAACGGGCGGATCGGCGCTGCCGCCGACATCGACCACGATCTGGTCGCGCTGCGTGCCCGAGCAACCGGACACCCCGTCGGCACCCGTGAAGAGCCCGGCGACGCACAGGTTTTCGACCGTCGTCACGGCTCCGTGACCACTCGATGAACACCCGGTGATGAAGAGCGACGCGCCGTTGATCGAGGCTCCGATGCCGGTGACGCGATAGCTGATCAGGTTGTCGAAGAACACGCCCGGGCCGGCGCTGGCTCCGACGCGAAAGTCCAGGCCGATAACGCCGGGCGTTCCCGAGACGGGCAACACGCCAATGCTGGTGAAGGGGATGGAGCCTGTCGGCGATGTGAGCAGCGCAAAATCCGAAAACCGAAAGCTGCCGATCGTGCAGCCCGCCGCACCCAGACCGACATAGGCGGCGAGTGTCGAGGTCGTGCACGGCGCGGCAATCGCCGTCGTGCCGATCAGGGATTGCACCGCCAGAATGATTCGCAAGGCGTGAACCACTTGAAGGGCGGAAGAGAATGGGAGTCGAACCCACCCGGGACCGCATGGCGGCCCCTGTCCGGATTTGAAGTCCGGCCGCTCCACCGGGAACGTGTCTCTTCCTTTGATGAGGTTGATGCGCGAGATCGGGCGCGGCTTGATGCCCGCACTCATTGATCGAAGAGGCCCGGCTGAATGACGCGATGCTCGTCGCCGATGCGACGCGTGTAGCCGACGCGATCGAAGAACTCCAGGATCTGGATGGCGATCTTGCGACCTGCGCCGATTCTGTCACGAAAGGCGGCGGCTCTCGCCACGCCATCGCTTTGCTGCAGCTCTGCGACGACGCGCGCTAGCGCATGGACCGCGTCCGGCGTGTAGTAATGGTCGTGCGCGACCTTGTAGATTTCCCCGAGTGACGCGAGTCGAACGAAGAGACTGCGGATGACGGCCTCGTCTTCGTGTAGCTCGCGCGCGATGTCGCGCACGCGCGGCGGGGGGGTGGTCTCGGGCGCGCAGTCGAGCAAAGCGCGCGCGCGATCGAAGCGCGCGCGATCGTCGGCGGACAACTCGACGCGATGCTCTGACAGATGCAACCACGCGCCGGTCTGCGACACGCGATTGGCGGCCTTGAGCGCATCGATCAGGGCGGTGAACGCGGTGGCGTCCAGCCACGGCGTCGCCATGCGGCGCAAGCGGTCGCGACCCGGGCCCACCGCGTCGGGCGAGCGCGCGTGTTCCAGCGCGAGCACGTCGATCACGCGCGCGAGCAACGCGTCCCATCGCGCATGCGAGAACAGAATGAGCTGCGATGCGTCGCTGGCGTTCGAGGTCGCACCGCGCACTGCACGTGCGTCGATCCGTCGCTCGATGTCATCGGCGGCGGACGCCAGATTGTGCGCGACGTTCCAGCGTGCGAGCGCGATGCCCTTTTCGCTCGCGTTCACCGCATGCGCGAGCGTCGCCTGCGCGTCGCCGCGCGCGGCCGTCTGCAGGAATTCAAGCCGCGTCTCGCTGCGCCGCCCTCGCGCCGGTACATCGACGTCGAGCACGATGCCGCCCGCAATGCTGCCCGACGCGCGCGCGTCTGCGCTCGCGTCGCGCAGGATGAAACGATCGCCGGCCAGCACATGCAGGGGCTTCTCGAACACGATCTGCGCGAGCGGCGAAGTCGATGCCAGCAGCACGACACGCGCGTTGACCGATGCCGCGCCCGCATGGAATCGAAGGCTGCGCCACGCGCGCTGATCGATCGCCGGTATTGCTTGATCGCCGGCGAGTGCTTCGGTCAAAGCCAGCATGACATCGACGCGATCGGTTTCGATCGCGATCGACGGCGCGACCACCCAGTCGCCGCGATGCACGCTGCTCTTCTCCACGCCGCGACCGACGAGGTTGAGTGCGACGCGCTGACCCGCGCGAGCCTCGCCGACCGGCCGGTTCTGCGCGTGGATGCCGCGCACCCTGGCTTCCAGGCGGCCCGGCAACAGCGTCATCACATCGTCGATGGCGACGCGGCCCGAAAAGCAGGTGCCCGTCACGACCAGCCCTATGCCCTGCAGCACGAAGGCGCGATCGATCGCGAGACGAAAGTTCGCGCCTGCATCGATAGCAGCGGCCTGCGCCTGTACACGATCGCGATGTGCGCGCAACGCGTGCTTGAGCGTCGCGATCCCTTCGCCCGACACGATCGACACCGGCGCGATCGTCGCACCTGCAGCCGCATCGGGCGACGCATCGACCAGCGCGCGCACTTCGCGCATGGCGCTCTGGCGCCGCGCGTCATCCACCGCATCGACCTTGCTCAACGCGACCACGAGTTCGGGCACGCCCAGCCACGCGAGGATGGCGAGGTGTTCGCGCGTCTGCGGCATCGGTCCGTCGTCGGCGGCGATCACGAGAAGACCGAGATCGATACCCGCGGCCCCCGCGATCATGGTCTGCACGAACTTGCGGTGGCCCGGCACGTCGATGAAGCCGATCGGTTCGGCTGTCGAATCTTCATGCGTGTCGTCATCGAGACTCGCGTACGCGAAGCCGAGTTCGATCGAGATGCCGCGCGCTTTTTCTTCCGCTAGGCGATCAGTGTCGACGCCGGTCAGCGCACACACCAGCGAGGTCTTGCCGTGATCGACGTGTCCTGCGGTGCCGACGATCATCGTTCGGCAGTCATCGTTCGGCAGTCATCGTTCGGCAGTCATCGTTCGGCAGTCATCGTTCGGCAGTCATATGCGACCACGCCCCGAGCAGTTCGTCGGCGTCCTCGACGGTCCGCAGATCGAGCCACAACGCGCCCTTGTTGACGCGGCCGATGATCGGTGTCGGCAATGCGCGCATCGCGGCTTCGATGCTTGCGATGACGCGGCCTCCACGCTTCGCATGCAAAGGACGAATCACGAGCGCCGCGCTCGGCAAGAGATCGACCGGCTGCGCGCCGCTGCCGATCTGACTCAGACAGTCCTCGACCGCGACCGACGCAATGCGGGCAAGTGTCGTTGCAAACGCGGGTTGCAAATGCTCCGCGGTCTTGCGAATCGCCGTGCGCGGGCGCGTGAGCCAACGCAGGGTCGTCAGGCGCAGGGCCAGATGCTCGGGCTCGCGATACAAGAGCAGCGTGGCTTCGAGCGCGGCGAGCGTCGCCTTGTCGCAGCGCAGGCAGCGCTTCAGCGAATTCTTCTTCATGCGCGCGATCAACGCGCGTTTGCCGGCGATGATCCCGGCCTGCGGGCCGCCCAGCAGCTTGTCACCCGAGAACGTGACGACGTCGGCGCCGGCCGCGAGCGTCTCGCGCACCGTGGCTTCGTGTGGCAGCCCGTAGGCCTCGAGGTCGATCAGCGCGCCCGCGCCCAGATCGACCATGAAGGGCAACTCGGCCGCGTGGGCGACCTCGGCGATCTCGCGTTCGTCGGGCGCGGCGACGAAGCCCTCGATGCGATAGTTGCTCGCGTGGACCTTCATCAGCAGCGCGGTCTTCGGCGTGATCGCCTCCGCATAGTCCCTGCGATGGGTGCGATTGGTGGTGCCGACTTCGACCAGCCTGCAACCCGCGCGCCGCATGATGTCGGGCACGCGAAACGCACCGCCGATCTCGATCAATTCGCCGCGCGACACGATCGCTTCATGGCTTCGTTGACCCGCACCGCCCAAGGTATCGAGCGCGAGCAGAACGGCTGCGGCGTTGTTGTTGACGACGGTCGCGGCTTCGGCGCCGGTGAGTTCGCAGATCAGGTGTGCGACCAGGTCGTCGCGATCGCCGCGTTCGCCGCTGCCGAGGTCGTATTCGAGCGCCATCGGATGACGCATCGCCTCGACCGCCGCTTCGATCGCGGACTCGGCGAGAGGCGCGCGACCGAGGTTGGTGTGCAGCGTGGTGCCGGTCAGATTGAAGACGCGACGAGCGCGCCGTGCGCGTCGCGCGAGCAGCATCGCCTGCGCGCGCGCGACGATCGTCGATTCGTCGCGGCATGAGCCATCGAGCCAGGCGGCGCGCGCTTCTTCGAGCACCTCGCGCAACGCGGCGGTCGCGCTCGATGCGCCGTGCGCAGCAACCGCCACGATCATGTCCGTACTGCGCAGCAACGCGTCGATCGAAGGCGGCGTCGCACGCGGCGGCGGGTCGAATGCTTCAGCCACGTTGCGTGTCCTCGCGCGATGCAATCGCCATCGATGCGTGCGATGCGCGCTCGACTGCTATCCACATGTGAACCTTGCCGGCGTAACCAGCGCCGCTCGCAACCGCGAGGGGCTCGATGCCGAACGCGACGAACCCGCAGTCTTCGTAAAGCGCCTGCGCGGGGCGATTGCCTTCGGTCACCGTGAGCTGAACCACCTTGATGCCGCTTCGGTCTCGCGCGCTGTCCAGCGTCGCATGAACCAGTCGTCGACCCAGGCCGCGCTTTCTCGCGTTCGCATGCACGTACATGCCGAACAGCGTGGCCTTGTGGCGCAGCTTGGGGCGCGACTCGAACGACAGGCCCGCGACACCGACGAGTCGCTCGCCCTCGAAGCCGCCGACGACCAGCTCGCGCGCACGAGGATCTTCGCAGACGCGCGCCTCCCACCACGACAACGGCAGCGGGCCGCGCTCATCGACGCTCGCGGTGAACGCATCCGGATCACGCGCATAGGCTTCGAGCATCAACGCGCGGTACGCGGAGGCGTGGACCGGACGCAGGCGCTCGATGTTCATACGGGTCGCGCGGGTTGCAGGCGCGGGCGGTGGTCGCGATTGGCAAGCGCGGTCGACAAGATCAAGCAGCCACTGCGCCCGGATGGATGAACAGATTCGGACCGATACGCGCATAGCCGCGCTCGTCGGTCAACAGGTCGAGCGCGAGCGTCGCGAGATCGTCGGCGACCGGGTCGGCTTGCGAATCGGACTCGAGGCTGACGAGCTTGAGATAGCTCGAACATTCATCGCACACTTCGGCCTTGACGACTTCGCGCGTCGCCGCGGCCTTGCCGGCAGCGCTGTCGGGATCGTTCGAGAGCGTGAGGTAGCCGATGCCCGCGGTCGATTCGCAGTGGCTGCACTTGACGCGAACCATGTGCCATTGCGTTGCGCACAACGAGCAGACCAGGTAACGCAGACCCTGCTGCATGCCGCCGATCCGGCGCAGGCTAGCGACCGGCAACGAACCGCAGCAAGGACATACGGTGGCGACATCGAGCGCGCGCACCGCCGAGGAGTCGAGCGACGCGAGCGCGTGTAGCGCCGTCACCCACCATACCTGCAGACCCGCGGCGACCCACGGCAAGGTCGCGGCCGGTACCGACTCGTATTCGTGCGCGAGCACGGCGCTGCCGAGGTGATCGAGTTCATCGTCGCTACCCGCACGCAAGCTGGTCCGTGCGGCCAGCGCAGCGGCGGGAAGGTCTGCATCGGCTGCCGCGCTCGCGTCGAGCACGGCACGCAAGGCCGCCACCCACGAGCCGTCCCGATCGGCCAGCCCTGCAGGAAGAACGGGCATGCGATGCGCGTGCCGCGTCGCCAGCGCGTTCGCATCGGGCAGTCCACTCGGCTTGAACGACGCCGCCGCCGCGTGTTGCGCGCGCGCGAGCCCGGCCATGAACGCGAAGAACACTTGTTGCTCGGGCATGCGCGACGCGAAGTGATCGAAGCGGCATGCGCGATCGACGAACAGCGTCGCGGGATCGGGCAGCAGGATCGGTTCGGGTGCGGCCGCATGCAGCGGGATGACTTCGGGTTGGATCAGCGGGTCGGACACGGGGCTCGATGTGCAGGCAATGGATGAGGCGACGCGATCATAGCGCGATGGCCGGGGCGGGACGACGAAGCGAACGGGCAAAAAAAGCGCCGGGGAAAACCGGCGCTGGAACCACGATCGAAGAGCGCGCAGGTTCGCTTCAAAGCAAGGGCTCGGAGCGACGCTCGGATCGCGTTGCGGCGAGAGACCTGTCGCCCATCACTTCCTCGTACCAGCCCGCATGATGATGGCGCGCCCACGCATGGGTGACCGTGCCGCGCGTCATCGCGCGTACCGAACCCTTGACCCAGATCGCCGCGTAGATGTGCACGATGATTCCGGCGATCAGCACGAACGCGCTGATCGAGTGGATCACCACCGCGACGCGATACACCGGCACCGGAAATAACAGGCCAAAGAGCGAGCGCCAGATCACGAGGCCAGTCAACAGCAGCAGGATCATCGTGACGACGATCACCCAGAACAGGATCTTCTGGCCGGCGTTGTAGCGACCGATCGGCGGCAGGCGATCGTCGCGGTTCATCACCACGTCGTCGAACTGTCGCAGCCATTGCCGATCGACCGGCTGCATCGCGTTGTAGCTCCACAGCCTCGCCGCGAGGATGAAGAAGCTGATGAACATGACGACGCCGATGAAGGGGTGCAGGATGCGCGCCCATTGCGGACCGCCGAGCAGATGCGTGAGGAAGAAGAACGCGGGATGGAAGAACGCGAGGCCGCTCGCCGCGAGCAGAAAGAACATGATCGCGTTGAGCCAGTGGTTCGCGCGCTGGCCTCCCGTGTAGCGCAGGATGCCGGGTTTGGTGGCGGCTCTCACAGGTCTCTCCTCGGGTTGCGGGATGCATCGATCGGCGGATCGCCGAGCAAACCTCCCTCATGCCGATCGCGTCGCGCGTCGCGCACGACGGCGCGGTCCGCTTCCCAGCTGTCGCCGCCCCGACCATCCGGGCCATCGACCTCGTCCACCGGTTCTTCCTTCGGCCCCACCGTGATGTAGTGCAGGAAGCCGCCGAGCGCGATGGCGCCCAGTGCGAGCCCCGCGAGCGGCTTGGTGAGACCCTTCCACAACGACACCATGGTCGAGATCGACGGATCGACCGGCAGGTTGACGTTCTGCGGATTCTTCGCGTCCTTCAACACGTACATCACGTGCGTGCCGCCCACGCCCGCGGGGTTGTACAGGCCGGCGTTGGCGTAGCCGCGCTCGTTGAGGTCGGCGACGCGTTCCTCCGCATGTACCTTCATGTCCTCCTTGCTGCCGAACACGATGGCGCCGGTCGGGCAAGTCTTCACGCATGCGGGCTCAAGGCCGACCGATACCCGGTCCGAACATAACGTGCACTTGTAGGCCTTCTTGTCCTTCTCGGAAATGCGCGGCACGTTGAACGGGCAGCCGGTGATGCAGTAGCCGCAGCCGATGCAGTTGTCGGAGTTGAAGTCGACGATGCCGTTGGCGTACTTGACGATCGCACCCGGCGCGGGACAGGCCTTCAGACAGCCCGGGTCCTCGCAATGCATGCAGCCGTCCTTGCGGATGGTCCAGTCGAGCATGCCCGGCGTGGGTTCGGTCTCGAAGAAACGCATGACGGTCCATGCGTTGGCTTCGAGATCGTGCGGGTTGTCGTAGACGCCGGTGTTGGTGCCGACCGTGTACTCGAGGTCGTTCCACTCGCTGCACGCGGTCTGGCAGGCCTTGCATCCGATGCACTTGGACACATCGATCAGCTTGGCCACCGGGATCGCGTGGCTGCGGGCCTGCGGCGACGGTGTCGTGGTCGCGGAGCGCGCTACGATGTTCTGGTCTGACATGGTGTTCTCCTATGCCTTCTCGATGTCGACCAGAAACGACTTGTACTCGGGCGTATTGGTGTTGGCGTCTCCCACGAACGGCGTAAGCGTATTCACGAGATATCCCGACCTGGCAACGCCCGTGAAGCCCCAGTGGTTCGGCAGCCCCACGGTATGCACCGTCTGCCCGTTGCAGGTCAGGGTCGGGATCCGCTTGCTGACCACCGCCACGGCCTTGATGAAGCCGCGATTGGAGCGCACCTTGACCCGGTCACCGAGCGCGATGCCCTTGAGCTTGGCGAGCGCCTCGCTGATCTCCACGAACTGTTCGGGCTGCAGCATCGCCGATGTCTTGGTGTGCTTGGTCCAGTAGTGGAAGTGCTCGGTCAGGCGATAGCTGGTTGCGACATAGGGAAACTCTTTCGGCTTTCCGAACTGCTCGAGGTCGCCCTTGAACACGCGCGCGGCCGGGTTGTAAACGGCTTGGGCGTTGCTTGGGTTCAGCAGGTTGACGGTGAGCGGTGACTCCATCGGCTCGTAGTGCTCGGGGAACGGGCCTTCGTTCATCGCACCCACCGCGAAGAAGCGTGCGACACCTTCGGGCAGGAGGATGAACGGCCCGACGTTGTCTTCGGGCTTCACGGTCGGACCGTAGTCGGGCACGTCGTTGCCCGCCCAGCGTTGACCGTTCCACGCGATCACCTTGCGCTTGGCGTCCCAGGGCTTGCCGGCGGGATCGGCACTCGCGCGGTTATAGAGAATGCGGCGATTGGCGGGCCATGCCCACGCCCAGTTCGGCGTATTGCCCAGACCCGCATCGGTGTTGTCGCGGCGGGCCATCTGATTGCCGGCCTGGGTCCACGCGCCCGAGAAGATCCAGCATCCGCACGCGGTCGTGCCGTCGTCGCGCAATTGCGCGAAGCCCGCGAGTTGCTCGCCGGCTTTTGCGACGGTCTTGGTGGCATCGGCGGGATCGGGCAGATCGGCCAGCGCCTTGCCGTTGAACTCGCGCGCCAGTTCGTCGGGTGCGGGCGCTTCGGGATCGCGATGCGCCCACGTCAGGTTGAGAACGGGATCGGGATATGTGCCGCCATCCTTCTTGTACATCGCGCGGATGCGCGTGAAGAGGCCCGCCATGATCTCGGGATCGGCGCGCGCCTCGCCGGGCGCATCGGCGCCCTTCCAGTGCCATTGCAGCACGCGGCTCGAACTGACCAGCGACCCGTCTTCCTCGGCGAAACAGGTGGACGGCAGACGGAACACGGTGGTCTGGATCTTCGCGGTCTCGACTTCATTGAAGTCGGGAACGTTCCGCCAGAAGTCACCGGTCTCGGTCGCGAGCGGATCGACGATCACGAGGAACTTCAGCTTCGCGAGCGAGGCGCCGACCTTGGCCTTGTTCGGGAACGACGCAAGCGGATTGAAGCCCTGCGCGATGTAGCCCGTGATGCGGCCGTTGTACATGTCCTCGAACACCTGCAGCACGTCGTGCAACTTGTCGAGCTTGGGCAGGTAGTCGTAGGCCCAGTTGTTGTCCTTGGTCGCGGCATCGCCGAACCACGACTTCATCAGGCTGACGTGGAACTTCGGATAGTTCTGCC